>NZ_JAGEKK010000010.1:0-163183 GCF_049887855.1 Chryseobacterium sp. NFX27
AAAGAAAATTTTGCTTGGGATTATAATCTTTAAAGACTATTTTTGATTTACTTAACACACAGCAAATTAATCAATTTGCAAAAACTGGGAAAGCTTTGAGCTTTCCTTTTTTGCGCATAAAAAAAGAACTGTCTCACTTTTGAGACAGCCTCTTTAATTTATTCCTGAACTTCAAAAAGCAGTCGCTCCCCGAATTTTGTTTCATTAATTTTACCATCATCGTAAACCAGATTTCCATTAACAAAAGTCTGGGTCACTTTAGAATGAAAATTCATTCCTTCAAGCGGGCTCCATCCGCATTTGTAAAGGATATTTTCTTTGGCAACGGTCCAGTTTTCGTTTAAATCAACTAAAACTAAATCTGCTTTGTAACCCTTTCTTACAAAACCTCTTTTCTCAATTCTGAAAAGTATCGCAGGATTGTGACACATCTTTTCAACGATCTTTTCCAAACTAATTTTTCCGGAGTGATAATTTTCCAGCATTACCGGCAACGAATGCTGTACCAAAGGTGCACCGGAAGGGCATTTTGTATATGGATTAAGTTTTTCTTCGGCAGTGTGAGGTGCATGGTCTGTAGCAATAACATCAATTCTGTCATCCAGAAGTGCTTCCCACAGGGCATCCTTGTCTTTCTGTGTTTTTACGGCAGGATTCCATTTGATCAGAGACCCTTTAGTTTCATAGTCATCATTGGTAAACGTCAGATGATGGACACATACCTCAGCCGTAATTTTTTTATCTTTTAAAGGAATATCATTTCTGAACAGCTCCATCTCTTTTGCCGTTGAAAGATGGAATACATGAAGTCTTGCCCCTGTTTTTTTTGCCAACTCAATTGCTTTGGAAGAAGATTTATAGCAGGCTTCCTCACTTCTGATCAGGTGATGGAATTTCACAGGAATATCCTCCCCGTATTCATCAATATATTTCTGAGTATTGGCTTTAATTGTCGCTTCATCTTCGCAGTGAACAGCAATCAGCATTTTTGTACTTCCAAATATATTCTCAAGTGTTTCGGGATTGTCTACGAGCATATTTCCGGTAGAAGAACCTAGGAATAACTTAATTCCCGGAACATTTCTTGGATTTGTTTTTAAAATTTCCTCCAGGTTATCATTAGTTCCGCCCATCATAAAACCATAGTTTGCATAGGCTTTTTGAGCCCCGATCTCATATTTATTGGCCAATAATTCCTGAGTAACAGCATTGGGAACTGTATTCGGCTGATCTATAAAACTTGTAACCCCTCCGGCAATGGCAGCCTTAGATTCAGTTTCAATATCTCCTTTGTGTGTTAATCCAGGATCTCTGAAATGTACCTGATCGTCTATCACTCCAGGCAGAAGATATTTCCCGGAACCGTCAATGATCTGATCTGCTTCCTCAGAAATATTGGGGTTTATTTCAGAAATCAGGTCATTATCTATTAAGATATCGCTTTCGAAGACCTTACCTTCGTTCACAATCTTTACATTTTTGATTAACGTCTTCATTTTTTACTTTAGAAATTAGATGTTAGAAATTAGAAGTTAGATGTGAGAAAATTTTAAGTCAAAAATTTTAAGTGGTTGGTCAACTGCAATCACTAATTTCTAACTTCTAATTTCTAACATCTACAAAAAACAAAATTAAGGTTTATGAATGAATTTTAATGTTATCAATTATAAATCAATTTCTAAATATTTACATTTGCATAAAATTTTCGAGTTTGTATAAGAAGTTATTCGGCCAGACCGCCGTATATGGACTTAGTTCAGTATTAGTCCGTATTTTCCCGTTCATCATTGCACCAATTGTTACAAAGGCTTTCGGGCCAGCTGCTTCATCACCTTTTGTAGACTGGTATTCCATCGCAGGAGTGATTACGGTTCTCCTTACCCATGGTATGGAAACTTCTTTTTTCCGCTTTGCACAGGAAGAAAGCATTGACAAGAAGACATTAATTTCGACATGCTCGGTAAGTATTATCAGTATTGCTCTGATCTATCTTGGCCTAGGGTATGTCTTCCGGAACGAACTGGCAATAGCTTTTGAAACTCCGGACCAGGTGAATTACCTTGTTATATTCCTGTTCATACTCTCTCTGGATGCCTTTTCCACTATTCCTTCGGCCATATTAAGGCTGCAGGGAAAAGCTTTCAAGTATATGTTTTCCAAAGTGGCAGGATCTGTCGTTTACTTTCTCTTGGTTATATTTTTTATCCAATGGCTCCCAAAACATCCGGAAGGAATTCTCGGTTTAAAATATGATCCTCAACTGGGGGTGGGTTATGTATTTATTGCGAACCTGGTACAGAGTATTATTACATTACTTATTGTAGGAAAAGAATTTTTCAGTTTCAGTATTTCTAAATTTGATTTTAAATTATGGAAAAGAATCATGAGCTACTCCTGGCCTGTGATGATCGCAGGACTGGCCGGCATTGTAAACCAGACTCTTGACAGACAGTTCCTTAAATATCTGCTTCCTCCTGACGAAGCACGTCATCAAATTGGAGTATATGGAGCAGTTTATAAAATCGCAACTTTTATCACGGTTTTCCGGCAGGCCTATCAGCTGGGTATCGAGCCTTATTTCTTTTCAAGTTTCAAGAATAAAGATTCACATAAAACCTATGCTGTATTAATGGATGTTTTTGTGATATGCAGCTGTATTATTTATATGGGACTGATGGTGAATCTTCAGTGGATTTCAGAAAAATACCTGAGCAATCCGCTTTATTACGAAGGTATTGAAATTATCCCGTTTGTGATGCTGGGTGCTTTATTCCTGGGAATTTATCTCAACCTTTCCATCTGGTATAAATTATCTGACCAGACCAGAGTGGGTTTATATATTTCAGTGATAGGTGCCTGTATTACCGTTTTCATTAATTTCTTTTTTATTCCGGAATATGGGTACTGGGCAAGTGCTATGGCCGCATTGATTACCTTTATGTCCATGATGGTCATTTCATACGTCTGGGGACAGAAACAATATCCTATTCATTATAATACTGGAAAAATTGCTCTTTATCTGATCTTCACAATCACATGTTCACTTATATCCTTTTATTTTTTCAGAACCAATTATGCAGTAGGAAATTTGCTTCTATTTCTTTTTATCGCTCTGGTAGCTTATAAAGAAAAGCCTGTTTTATCTAAAATACTAAAAAGATCTTAGGGGTATGGCCTCTAATTTGATACTATTGAGTTCTTTAAAAAAAAATTAAACAGAAGATTGATAAAGATGATAATTCTTACGATCAGCAATGATTTTAATTATTAACTTTAACCTAATCAAATAACAACTAAACATTGTCCTATTATTTATGAAAATAATTGTTCCTATGGCTGGACGTGGTTCCAGATTACGTCCACATACACTGACAGTTCCAAAACCTCTTATCCCGATTGCAGGGAAGCCTATTGTACAAAGACTGGTAGAAGATATTGCTAAAGTGGCAGGTGAAAAAATTGAAGAAGTAGCATTTATCATTGGAGATTTCGGACCCGAGATTGAAAAATCTCTCCTTCAGATAGCCGAAAAACTAGGAGCAAAAGGCAGTATATATTACCAGAACGACCCGCTTGGAACGGCGCACGCCATTAAATGTGCAGAAGATTCCATGCAGGGAGATGTAGTGATTGCTTTTGCAGACACTCTTTTCCGTGCAGATTTCCAGCTGGATAAAAATTCGGACGGGGTAATCTGGGTAAAAAGCGTAGAAGATCCTTCAGCTTTCGGAGTGGTAAAATTAGATAACTACGGCTTTATTACCGATTTCGTTGAGAAGCCTGAAACTTTTGTTTCAGATCTTGCCATCATCGGTATTTATTATTTCAACAGTGCTGAAAAACTGATGAACGAGATCAATTATATTATGGATAATAATATAAAAAATGGCGGCGAATACCAGCTGACGACAGCACTGGAAAACCTTAGGGCAAAAGGAGCAAAATTCACTTTAGGAAAGGTAAACGACTGGATGGATTGCGGAAACAAAAATGCTACCGTAGAAACCAACAGCAAGATCCTTGAGTATGAAAGAGAAGCAATGCTTAACCATCCTGCTTCAGCGGTTATTGAGAACTCATTGATCATTCAGCCTTGCTTTATCGGTGAAAACGTGCAAATTTCCAACTCAAAGATTGGTCCGGGCGTTTCACTGGGAAATAATACCATCATTGTCAATTCCAACATTGAAAATTCCCTGATCCAGGAAAACACCAGAATCAACCACGGGAATCTTTCCAATTCAATGATCGGAAATTCTGCACAGTACTTTGGAGTTTCCAGAGAGATCTCTTTGGGTGACTACTCGGTTTTAGATTTTTTATCTAAATAAGATCAGAAATAATTAATATAAAATAAGATACATCCAAACCACATAACATCTGTTGTGTGGTTTGGCGTTAATATTGCAGCGTATTTTTTTTAATCGAAAGACAAAATACATGAAAAACTGGATCCCGATACTTCTCCTGTTACTTACCCTATCATCCTGTAAAACAAGAAATGCAGCTAAAAATAATGGCAGCAACCAGGATAGTACCGTCACAGCAGAAGACAACAGAAATCCCAAAGATGCCAATGAACCGGTGAGAGACAAGCTTACCTTCTACGAGCACGTCCTTCTTCCACCAAAATTTGACCAGATCAAGATCAATAGTAAAGTGAACGTGGAAACCGGAAACTTTATTCCAACCCTTGATGCTGTTATCTATATTGAAAATGATAAAAAAGTATGGATGAATCTTCAGGCATTTTTATTTACCGTGGCAAGAGGTATTGCTACACCTGAAGGGATCAAAGGACAGGATAAAACAAGCAAAACTTACATTGATTCAGATTTTGATTATTTAAATAACTTACTGAATGTAAATTTCATCGATTACAAATCGCTGGAAAAAATACTGATGGGAAGAACCTTTGTGAAGATCAGTGATTCTCAGTTTACCCTGACCAAAAATATGCAGGGCTTTAAAATGGTTTCCAATACCAATCAGAAAATTGTCACGGACCAGAAAATCAGAGAGTACAAAATTGAGCTTCAGTACGACACCAATTATGATCTGCTGAGTGTGAATTTAAAGGATGTTTTATCTCCTGATGAGCTGGAAATCTCTTACAGCAACTGGGATGAATACAATGGAATCCGCCTTCCAAAAAATGTTAAAATAATTATAAAAGGTTCAAAATCTAGCCAAATTTTACTGGAAAACACGAAATTTGACTTTTCGAGGATGGAAACAGCTTATTCTGTACCATCCAGTTATAAGAAAATTGAGATTAAATGATTAAAAAAATTAGCTTTTTAATAGGTATTCTACTGTTCGGCCTGCATCAGGGACAGCAGAACAAGGAACAGCTTCAGAAACAGAATGCCGATCTTAAAAAACAAATTGTACAGATAAATACAGACCTGGCGAAAACCAGAACTGAATCTAAACTTTCAGTAGCCTATCTTAATAATGTCAATAAAAAATTAACCTTAAGAGAAAAGGTATATACCAACACTCAGAAGGAAAAAAGATTTATTGAAGATGAGATCTATCTGCGTCAGCTGGAAATCAACCGTCAAAATAAAGAACTGGCAGTTCTCAGAAAGAATTATGCTGAAGTTCTTGTCAATGCATACAAAAACAAAGGGGTACAGAACAAAGTAACCTTCATTCTTTCGTCCAAAAACTTGGGTGAAGCCATCAGAAGAGTTCAGTACCTGAAACAGTACGCTGACTATCAGGATAAAAAAGCTGCCGAGATCAGCAACGCAGCTGCCCAGATCAAAAAATCAATCGCACAGAAACAGAACTCTGCAAGGGAAAAAGAAAATCTTTTGGCCAACCAACAGAAGGATCTCGCAACCATTAACGCAGAAAGAGCCCAGAAAGAACAGCTACTGGCAGATTTCAAGAAAAATGAAGCTAAGCTTACCGTAGAACTTAAACAGAAGCAAGTTCAGTCTAAAACATTAGAAGGACAGATCAGGGCCATCATCGCAGAAGAAATCAGAATAGCAAAAGCGGAAGAAGAAGCCAGAAGAAAAGCAGAAGCAGAAAAAATCCGTATGGCTAAAATAATTGCGGAAAGAGAAAAAGCCAGAATTGAAGCTGAGGCAAAAGCCAGAGCTGAAGCACTGGAAAGAGAAAGAAAACTCGCTGAAATTGAAGCTAAAAAAGCAGCCGATCTTGCTGCTAAAAGAGCCGAAGAGGAGAAAAAACGTAATGAAGAGGCCGCAAGAGCAGAAGCCAGTGCAAAAGACGAAGCCCGAAGAGTGGCCGCGAAAAAAGCATCTGACGAAGCTAATGCAAAAGCTAAAGAAGCATCTAATAAACTTATCGCAGCAAGAGCAGCAGAAGCCGCACTGAATAAGAAAAAAGAAGAAGAGAAAAAAGCTGCTGAAACCAAAGCAATGACCAGCTATGGAGTAACTACAACCCCAGGCAGCAGTTTTGCAGACAGCAGAGGAAGACTTGGATATCCTGCAGATAGAGCGGGACAAGTTACCCACCGGTTCGGAAGACAGCCACACCCGGTTTTCAAAAATATTGTGGAGGAAAATACAGGTATCAAAATATCAGTCCCATCTGGTACCCGTGCTAAATCTGTTTATCCGGGATCAGTCTCTTCGGTATTGGCAAATAGTGACGGAACAAAAACTGTTATGGTAAAACACGGAAACTATTTTACGATCTATTCCAACTTAGGAAACGTAAGCGTATCCAAAGGACAACAGGTTTCTTCCGGCACTCCGGTAGGTACGGTAGCTCAGGATTTCGACGGTTCTTATACCCTTGACTTCCAGGTATGGAACGGAAATACGCCAGTTGATCCATTAGGTTGGATTTCATATTAAAAAAAGCGTAACTTTGCAAAAATCTTAAGAGATGAACACACTAACAATACTTGCCTTATCTTGGCAGCACATCCTTATCGTAGCTATACTTTTGGTATTGCTGTTTGGAGGAAAGAAAATTCCGGAATTAATGAGAGGAGTTGGTTCAGGAATCAAAGAATTTAAAGATGCGGTGAAGGAAGAAGACAAACCAGGTTCTGAAAACAAAACCTCTTCTACCAACAATAACAATACTACCAGCAACTAAAATTCCTCACCATAATGAATTTTACCGAGACTGCATGGAAAGTCTTCAATCAGTCTATTGAAGATTATCACGTGTCCGATGACGTTAACGCTCTAATTAATAACCCTTTCGAAAAAGACAGTTTGGAACGGATTTTGTATGCAAAGAACTGGATTGATACCGTTCAATGGCATTTGGAAGATATTATTAGAGATGAAAATATTGATCCTGCTGAAGCTCTTCAACTGAAGAGAACAATAGATGCATCCAACCAGAAAAGAACAGATCTGGTAGAATTTATCGACAGCTGGTTCCTTACAAAGTTTGAAAATATAACTCCGAAACCTGATGCAAAAATCAATACAGAAACACCCGCTTGGGCTGTAGACAGATTATCAATTCTTGCATTAAAGGTTTATCATATGTCATTAGAGGCCAATAGGGAATCCGCTTCTGTAGAGCACCGTGCCAACTGCCAGGCTAAACTGGATGTACTGCTTACTCAGAAAGAAGACCTGTCAACTTCTATTAATCAGTTGCTTACTGATATTGAATGCGGTAATGTTAAGATGAAAGTATACAAACAAATGAAAATGTATAACGATGATAGTCTTAACCCGATCCTTTATCAAAAGGGGCAACAGAAATGAGAAAACTATTTTTTTTTGGAGTACTACTATTAATCACCAATTCCTGCGCTACGGAGAAGCTTAATCTTTCCCCGTTGTCAAATAATTTTTATAGCGAAACTAAAGGTTCTGATTCCGACAGAGGGGCAAAAAAAGGCTTTGATATCAATATCAAAGAAAATGTAAACGCTTCTGAAATTTCAAATCTGATTTCTACTTTTCCAAAGTTTAAGAATAACAGTTTGAATGATGAAGTGACAAGCTTGAAATACAGCCTTCAGAATTATTTATATGCCATTGATGCCAACAATTCGCCAGGAAAAAGCAGAGCCATAAAAAGCTTCGAAAAATCATACAAGAAAATTCAGAAACTCAGACAGCAGCTTAACAAAGATGATGATGAAGTTCTCAACAGATACCTGGTTCGCTTAAAAACCAATATTTCTGTCATCGAAGATTCTTTAAAAGGAAATTAAAAACTAACCACTATTAATGATTAAAATTCAGGCAGAAGCCAATGTTCCTACTGAGCACGGCTCTTTCCGAATGATCGCTTTCTCTGAAAACGAAAACGACTGGATGCCACACATGGCCATCGTTGCAGAAAATACAGATTTTTCAAAACCGGTGAACGTACGTTTCCATTCTGAGTGCATTACCGGAGAAGTTTTCCATTCAAAAAAATGTGAATGCGGACAGCAACTGGATGCCGCAATGAAATATACCCATGAGCACGGAGGAATTATTGTTTATCTCCGTCAGGAAGGGAGGAATATAGGAATCATCAATAAACTGAAAGCCTATTCACTGCAGGAGAAAGGTTTTGATACCGTACAGGCCAATTTAGAGCTTGGACTTCCCGCAGATGACAGAAACTTTGGAGTTGCTATTGAAATCCTTAACCTTTTAGAAGTAAAAGATATTAATCTTCTGACCAATAATCCTGAAAAGGTAAAATATGTGGTCAACAGCAATATTAACCTCAATTCCAGGGTTCCTTTACAGATTCCGGCCAATGAGATGAGTAAAGGCTATTTAAAAACAAAAAAAGACTTCTTTGGCCATCTCCTGGATGACAATGATAACTAAAAAAAAAGCTTCAGAAATTTCTGAAGCTTTTTTATTGCAAATCTCTCTATAATTAAGTATCTCCTATACGCTAAAATAAGCTGGGTTAAATAAATGAGAGGAAATGACAACACAAAAAGTAAGCTATGAAACCCTTGTCAAGGTTTAAAACCTTGACAAGGATCCTCAGACTTTATCTCAAGGGGCTTATTAAGATAATAAACAGTTTTATAATAATGTTTTTGCGCTCAGTAATTCCATACTTCCGGCTGGCTTCTTGACAACATTACCTTAACCTGAACAAAGTTTAAATACAATAAAAGCCCCGGAATTTCTCCCGGAGCTTTTTTAATAATTATAAAAAACTGAAAAGATATTTCTTAATTAATTTGCTTTTAGCACTTGTACTTTAGATTCATCAAGATTGTAATATTTAACTACTGCATTGTAATCACTGTAATCTACAGAAGCTTGCTTATTTTTTGCACCGCCAACACCTGACCCACTAGCAGGAACAAGTACAATTCTAAAAGTCTGATTATTTAAATATGCAGTAATCTCACCAGATGTAAGATCTGTTGGCAGATTGAAATTCTCGTCATCAATTCTGATTTCTACCTTTTGAGTATTGAAAACAAAATTATAATCAAATACTCTGTTTGTTGGTTTACCAGTTACATCAGGTAGGTAAACAGCTTTCGGAATTTGCTGCCAAACATTGCCAGCAGCCAGTCTATACACTAAAACAACATCTGTAGTTGGAATATCAAGCCCTTGAGAAATAGTATAGTTACCATTACTTGAAAAAGTGCCTGTAATATCTTTCATTTGAGAAATTGTATCATAATCTACTGTCTGAACAACATCATCATCATTGTCACAGCTATAAGCAGTAAAACCTACAGCACCCAGGAATAAAAAGAGAAGTATTTTTTTCATTTTAGAAAAGTTTAGTTATTATTTATAAAGCGTATTCAAATCATATACCAAAAATTGCAAAAACTTTGTTTTCATCATTTTTTTAATTGTATTTTTGTTCTTATTCAAAAGATCATGAAGAAATTGTTATATACTTCCCTCTTTATTTTTTCATTAATAAGCTTTACAGCCAAAGCTCAGTACCAGCCCAAAAACATTTCCGAAGAAGACTTGAAAAAGGCTCACCGCTGGGTAGACAGAACCTACAGGTCACTTTCTCAGGATGAAAAGCTGGGCCAGCTGTTTATTGTAGCGCTTTACACAAATAAAGGTGAAGACTATATTAACCAGATCAGAAATATTGTGGTTAATGATAAGATTGGAGGATTAATCTTAATGCAGGACGATGCTGCCAGAGAAATTAACCTGGTTAATGAATTTCAGCAGAAATCAAAAATTCCGATGATGATCGGCATGGATGCAGAATGGGGCCTGTTCCAGAGAATTGCCACAGCACATAAATTTCCCTGGGCTATGACTCTTGGAGCGATTCAGGATAAAAGCCTCATTTATCAGATGTCCGCCAAAATAGCGGAAGACTGCCACAGAATGGGGATCAACTGGGATTTCGCGCCGGTTGTTGATGTGAATACCAATCCCAATAATCCTATTATCGGAAACAGAAGCTTCGGCTCAGAGGTGGATAATGTAATCAGTTCAGCATTGTCTTATTCCAACGGTCTTCAGGATAATATGATTCTCGCCGCCATCAAACATTTTCCGGGACACGGTGATACCAGTACAGACTCGCACCTGGATCTGCCTGTTGTTTCACATAATTTAGACAGATTGAATACCGTTGAGCTGGCACCTTTTAAAGCTTTAATGGATAAAGGGATCGGCGGTGTGATGGTAGCTCACTTGTATGTCCCAAGCCTTGAATCCGGAAAAGGAATTCCTGCTTCGGTTTCTAAAAATATTATTACAGGTGTATTAAAAGAAAAACTGGGTTATAAAGGTTTAATCATTACCGATGCTCTGAATATGGGAGCTGTAGCCAACAAATACAAACCAGGCGAACTGGATGCACTGGCTTTTAAAGCCGGAAATGATATTATGCTTTTCTCTCAGGGAGTTTCGGAAGGAAAAAAATTAATTCAGAAAGCTATTAAAAACGGTGAAATTCCACAATCAAGAGTGGAAGAAAGTGTAAAGAAGATTTTACTGACAAAATATTTTTTGGGGCTTAATCAATACACTCCAAAAAATCCCGAAAATATCAACAGCGACCTTAACAATGATTCTCACAAAACATTGGTACAGAATCTTTATGCCAATGCACTGACTTTATTAAAAGATGATCAAAAACTGCTTCCTGTTACTGGAAAACAGGTATATTACGTTCCTCTGGAAGAAGCTCCTTATCAGACTTTCGCCAATCAGCTGGGGCCCAATATAATGATCAAAAAAGCCAACGAAATCAATACAATCCCTGCAGGATCCACAGTAATTGTAGGATTCCACAAGGATAATTCAACAGCGTATAAACCCTATAAAATTTCGGCAGAATCCAAGAGAATTCTTGCTGACCTTACTAAAACCCAAAACGTCATCTTAAATATTTTCGGAAGTGCTTATGCTTTAAAAGATATCGATATTACAAAAGTATCTACCGTTCTTGTTTCTTATGAGAATAATGATGATTCTATGACGGCTGCAGCTAATGCCCTGAACGGAAAAACAAAAATATGGGGCAGACTGCCTGTTCTGGTCAATGATCAGCTGAAGGCAGGTATGGGAATCGACAGTGTTCCGGCTTCTGGTTCCAATATGAATACAACAGTTTCTACAACATCAAAACAACAATAATCTAATGAAAATAGGCATACTTTGCTATCCAACATACGGCGGAAGCGGAATCGTAGCAACAGAGCTGGGAATGTCTCTGGCCAATAAAGGCTACGAGGTTCATTTTATAAGTTCAGCGCTCCCCGCAAGACTAGACATTACCAACCCGAATATTTTCTTTCACAGGGTGAATGTACAGACCTATCCGCTTTTCCAGTATCAGCCTTATGATATTGCATTAAGCTCGATGATCTATCGTGTCGTGAATCTTTATAAGCTGGACCTGCTACACGCTCATTATGCCATTCCTTATGCCTACGCTGCATTTACAGCCAAACAGATGCTGAAAGAGGATAATAATGACATCCCATTGGTCACTACGCTTCACGGAACAGATATTACCCTTGTAGGGCAGCACCCAAGCTATAAACATGCTGTGGAATTTTCGATCAACCAGTCAGATGCTATTACGTCGGTTTCTGAAAGTCTGAAAAAAGATACGCTGCAGTTTTTCAATATTAAAAAGGAGATCCAGGTGATTACCAATTTTATTGATAATTCTGAATTTGACGACTGCACGGAATGCCAGAGGACACAGTTTGCCAATCCTGACGAGAAAATTCTGATCCATGTTTCCAACCTTCGTCCTGTAAAGCGTGTAGAAGAAGTTCTTCAGATCTTCAAAAGTGTTGAGAAAAAAGTAAAATCAAAACTGATCATCATAGGTGAAGGACCGGATATGGAAAAAGTGAATCAGTTTCTGGAAGAAAATCCTGAGCTTATTTCAAAAATCCGTCTGTTAGGAAAAGTGAATGATCTCTATAAGATTCTTCAGCTGTCTGATGTATTTTTACTTCCTTCTGAGCAGGAAAGTTTCGGGCTGGCCGCTCTTGAGGCGATGGCAGCTTACACTCCGGTGATCAGCTCCAATGCTGGCGGAATTCCTGAAGTGAATATCCAGGGAGAAACGGGATTCTTAGCTGAAATCGGAAATGTGGAGGCCATGAGCAATTACACGATCAAGCTGCTAAGCAATGATGAACTTTTAGCTAAAATGAAAAAAAATGCGAAAGATCAGGCTATAAAATTCGATTTAAAAAACATTCTTCCTATATATGAAGAAATGTATAGAACGACTATAGAAAACTTCAAAAAAGAGCCGGCGAAAGTATAATATTTCTATTTATTTATCGTCACTATGACGGAAAAACTGCTTCAATATCTTTGGAACTATAAGGTTTTCAAACATTTCAACTTCAAGGATATTGAAGGGCATTCCGTTGAAATCATCAGCTTTGGAAAGTGGAATACCAATGCTGGCCCTGATTTTCTCGATGCCAAAATAAAAACAAAAGATCTGGTTATTGCCGGAAATATTGAGCTGCATCTCCGCGCCTCCGACTGGATCTTCCACAACCACACACAGGATCCTAATTACCAGAATATTATCCTTCATGTTGTATATCAGAATGATGCTGAGATCAACGACCTTATCTCTAAAAATGTTCCCACCCTGGAACTGAAAGATCATATTGACCAGGATATTCTCTGGAAATACGAAAAAATGATCAACGGAACTCAGTTTATTCCCTGTGAAAATATTTTTGAGTCCAATAAAATTCCACTTAATTTTCACGAATCCAACGTCCTTAAAAAACTGGATGAAAAATCCCAGGAACTTGAAAAAAGCTTAGAAAAGTACAAGAATAATTTTGAAGCCGTCCTTTTTCACTGCCTGGCCTACTCTTTCGGATTAAAAGTAAATGCCCATATGTTCAGGCAGATCGCGGAATCCATAGATTTCAGTGTCGTTAACAAAATCCGTCAGAATGAATCTCAGCTGGAGGCTTTATTATTTGGTGTCTCAGGGTGGCTAAATCATCCAAAAGACGAAAAAATGGCAATGTGGAAAAGGGAATTTGAATTCATCAGAAAAAAATTCAGCATTCCGGATCTGACATTACATCCGAAGTTCTTAAGGCTCCGCCCGCCCAATTTCCCCACGATCCGTCTTTCCCAGCTGGCAGATCTTTATTACAGGCATCAGAATCTGTTTTCAAAGATCATAAAGGCTGATAGCATAGATAAATTGTACGAGGTTTTTACACCGGTAAAAGCATCTGAATACTGGGATTTTCATTTTAATTTTGGAGCTGTTTCAAAATTTCAGCCTAAAACATTGAGCCGGGATTTTATTGACCTGGTAATTTTAAATACTGTGCTTCCTTTACAATATACCTATCACAAATACCATCATGAAGAAGCTGCAGATGAGATCCTGGAATTGTACCGAAACATTACAGCAGAAAAAAACGCCATTACCTCAGGATGGGGAAAACTTGGCATGAAAGTTAAAGACGCATTGGAAAGTCAGAGCCTTATTTATCATCATAAAACCTCGTGTGAAACAAAAAATTGCTTAAATTGCGGTATTGGATTTAAACTTTTAAAAGAATCTTCAAATGTTTGATAATATCCGCCACAAAATGGAAAGAGAATGGTTTGGTGTTCTTACGAGGACAGGAGCTAAACTGGGGATCCCTGTATCCAAATTAAGGGTATTCTTCATCTATTCCACTTTTGCAACTGCCGGTTTTTTCTTTCTGATCTATCTGGGACTGGCATTCACGCTTTGGATCAAAGATATTTTTATTACCAGAAGACCAAGCGTTTTTGATTTATAATTATGGAATTTTTACCGATTACTTCTGCCGAAGACTATAGAGTCCGGGACATCTATACGTCTTACTCCAGCACTTTTCCCACAGATGAGCAAAGAGACTGGAAACAATTTACCGCCTTATTTTCAAATCCTCACGTGAAAGTAATTTCAGTGCTTCATGAATCCCAGGCCATTGGCTATCTTATTATCTGGGAGCTGAGTTCTTATGTTTTTGTAGAGCATTTTGAAGTTTTCGAGGCTTTCAGAAGCCAGAAACTGGGATCACATATTACCGGATATCTGTTTGAAAATTATCCGAGAATTATCCTGGAAATAGAGCCCGATCATCTGGGTGATGATGCAAAAAGACGTTATTCTTTCTATCTGAAAAACGGATTTACCCTGATCGACGAAATGTATGTACAGCCTAGCTATGGTGAAGGAAAGAAATCCCTGGATCTTTGGCTGCTGGCCAATTATACCCCTGAAGATCTGAAACGTGTAAAAGACGAAATTTATGATGTTGTGTATCATTAAAAATATAAAAACCGCCGGAAATTTTCCTGCGGTTATTTTTTGACCACCCGGTCAGATCTTCGATCTGCCCCTCCTCCTGAGTAGGGGAATAAATAGACGTCTATTTACAGAGATTTTTAATTGACTTCGTATTCCAGTTTTATAGTAATATTGGCTTCTTTCTCTTTGGAAGAAGTATTGAATGTTCCGCCGTAGGAATAGTCTTCATTGGAATTGGGTTCAGTAATCTGGATCACCCCCATCGTAGCCTTTTTAAGATTTCCCAGGCTGCTTCCTGAGTTTTCGGCAATTTTTTCAGCTCTTTCTTTAGCATCTTTGGTTGCACTGGCGATCATTTCCTGTTTTACTGTTGCCAGTTTGGTATAAAAATAAGAAGGTGCCGAAGAAGTAAACTCGATACCGCGATTGATAATCTCTGTAATATTTCTGGAAAGATTCTCAATTTTCACCACCTCTTTGCTTTCAATAGATACTTTCTGGGTAAGGTTGTAGCCGGAGAATTCACCCTGCACATAGTTTCCGTTAGAATCATTATAGCTTCTGAACTGTTTTTGAATATCCACAGAAGAAAAAACGATCTCATTCTGTTTGATGCCTTTAGAAACAAGATAATCATTGATCACCTTTCTGTCGATGGCCAGCTCATCGTAAGCTGCTTTTAAATCGGAATTATTCTTGGAAAAACTTCCGGACCACGTGATCAGATCGGAAGTAAACTGTTTAGTCCCCAATCCTGTGACGGAAATAGTATTTTCAGCTTTATTTCTGTTTTTAA
This sequence comes from Chryseobacterium sp. NFX27, assembly GCF_049887855.1. Taxonomy (NCBI): domain Bacteria; kingdom Pseudomonadati; phylum Bacteroidota; class Flavobacteriia; order Flavobacteriales; family Weeksellaceae; genus Chryseobacterium; species Chryseobacterium sp. NFX27. The sequence goes on from NZ_JAGEKK010000010.1 coordinate 15,506, forward strand.
TAGCATTCCCTAAAAAGCCAAGCCCAAGGACAAATCCCAATGCTCCGACTGCTACCGCAATAATATTTTTACTCATAGAAATTGTGATTGATTAATTTTAAATAAAAGTACATCAATTTCTATTCCGAATTTTAAGAATTCTTTAACATTATTGCTGTATTTTTTGCTGCTTTAATCTTTCAAGGTAAACAGGCATGGTTTCTTCCAACCTCAATAATACTCCGGATAAGTTTTTTGCTTTTACGTAAGTACGGACCTGGGGTTTAGCTTCAAAGGAATACTGTATAAACTCTGAAATTCTTTCTTCCGGAATTCCTGCCTGAGTAAAGTATTCATTATCCACTCTGTTTCTTACCCATGCAATATGCTCCTGCAGATCATCATATCTGTACTGTCTCTTCTGACGCCTTGCTTTTCCGCTTATCAGATCATACGCTCCCTGCACATCGAGGCTTCCTAAAAGTATCGGAATAAGTACCTGCTTCACTTCTGCCGGTTTTTCTCTCATTTTTCCAACAGGTTGGGGTAACCCTACTGCCTGCTGTACAATCTCACCTTTATCTACTTTTGAAGCCTGCCTGGCGTCCGTTGCAAGATCTCCGGTCGGTTTTTTAACCACCTTTACTTCTTCAATTTCTTTTGGGATCGGAATTAAAACAACCAAAATCTGGGCACTGAATCCATCAGCCGGAACTATGGTGGAAACTCTTCTGAAATCTGCTTTTACAAATCTAAGTTCATCATTCGGAACCGCTTCAATAGAGAACATCCCCAGGGAATTGGAATATGTTTTCTGATCAGTAGACATATTGATAATGGTCACTGAACCTAGACTTTCGCCACTGTCGTCGGTAATACGGCCTGTAACTGCCTGCTGTGAGAAGAAATTATTAAATACAAAAATAAGTAGAAACGAAACTTTCTTCCAGTTGCCAATGTCTGTATTTCCACCTTCAAAGCTCATGTATTTAGTTGTTAAGATTAAAGATTGTCCAGTTTACGGGTTTTTCTGTATTCCGCAAAAGCTACCCTTAATTCATATTCCACAGTATCTGCCTTAAAATCTTTTCTGTATTTTTTCGCCATCATACGGGTATCATTGGCATAGATTAAAAAATGATCTATCTGCTCTTCATCCATACCGTATTTTCTCAGAAACTGTAAGTCTATTTCTTCCTTTACTCTTTTAAGAAAATTCTGTGTTTCCGTAAAATTGGCTTTGGTGATTTTAAGTTCTGTCGCTTTTTTGAACAATCCTACAGCAGCACCTAAAACTCCTAAAATGCTTACCTGTCCTGCATTATAATCCGGCTTAAAGGTTTTTGAAACCGTATTATCAGGTAAAGCTTCATTCAGCGGACTTTTCATATACTCATCTAATTCTGATCTTAAAGAAACTACTTTTCTGGATTCATTAAGATGACTGTTATCCCGTTCGAGGTTACCGGTGGGCTTATAGGCGATTTTTACTTCCGGAATCTCTATTTCAGTTTTGTCAAGGCTTATCATCAGGGGAGAACTAAAGTCTTCCTGCTTTATTTTTTTATCAAAACGGTAATATCCTTCTTTTACAAACCGAAGTTCATCATTTTCCGATGCTTCTATGGTAAAATTTCCTGAAGCATCGCTCAATGTACTTTTCCGGTTGGAAACATTGATAATTAAAACAGGGTTTATATTTTGTTTGCTGTTATCTGTCACTATTCCGGTTACCTGCTGCTGGGCAAAAATTTCCATCGAGATAAAAAAAGGAATTATGTAAAAGACTTGTTTAATATAAGTTCTCATCTGTGTTTATCTTTGAGTCTGTGGAGCGCGGTAAGAGGAAATCCTTGTCAGGACAAAACGTTGAAATCTATACAGATCAGCATCACTGCAGAACCCGTATTTCAGGATAGTTTTCCTTTCAAAACCTCCTGCCAGCACATAGCTTATAAAATGATCTATCTGAGATTTTTCAATTTTTAAATCTGTAAAATATTCCTCGCCAAGCGCTGTTTTCAGATAGCTGCCCAAATCAATATCATCCCATTTATTTTTGACTTTTCCAATAGAAAAGCCCTGTCCTTTCGGCTGTACGAATTCTCCGGGTTTTGCTGCCAGGATTCTGGGATCTGATTTCTGTGAAATATAATTGTCTATATCTTTTACCAGTTTTTCTACCTTTTTGGGCCTGTTAAGGTTTTTTGCATCAATCTTAAGATCTCCGGTAATTCCCTGTTTGATTTCTACCTCAGGAATCAATATGGTGGTTCTTTCTAAAGTGATATTAATGGGAGATTCTATATTTTCTCCGGAAACTTTTTTAACAAGACGATCATAGCCTGATTTTACAAAGCGAAGCTCATCCCCTGCCCTTCCGGAAACCATAAAATGTCCGTCCCGGTTGGTCATTGTTCTTTCATCCGTTCTGATATTAATGACCGTTACATCCGGAATTTCCGAGCGGTCTTCAGAAGTCACTTTTCCAAAAATATAATTCTGGGCCTGGGTATTAACGAAAAAAAGGGTGGTTAAAAAAAAGAGTAGTTTAAATTTCACGGACAGTTTTTTATAGAGCAAATCTAAAATTATTTTTAAATTAAATAGCAAGTTTAACCACAGTTAACGTGTTTTAGGATTTCTTTTTGATTTTTGCTCAGCAAACTGTTAAATCACCACTCTTAATTGTTAAAATTTCACTTAAAAATTAGCTAACTTGCAGTCTCAATTCTAAATTCAGCAATGCAAAATTCTTATACAGTGATCAATGCTTCAGCCGGGTCGGGGAAAACATATGCCCTTGTCCAGAGGCTTTTGATGATCTGTCTCCGCTATCCCAATCAGCAGCAGTCGATCCGGAATATTCTCGCGCTTACGTTTACCAACAAAGCAGCCAATGAGATGAAGGAGAGAATTTTATCCTGGCTGGGAAATTTTTCTGCGGATAATTTTGCGGAAAACAGTGATCTGAAGAACATTCAGAAAGCATTTGAGGCTGATGGGTTGAAAATAACGATTGATGAGCTCCATCACCGTTCAAAAAAGCTGCTGGATTATGTGCTCCACAATTATTCAACCTTGAATATCGGAACGATTGACCGCTTTAATTCAAGACTGGTAAGAAGTTTTTCGTACGAATTGGGTTTAGCGAAAAATTTTAATCTTGAAATAGAAGCTGAACCATTTCTAATCGAAGCCGTGGATAAAATGCTGGACCAGATCGGGGAGAACGAAAATATTTCCAATTCTTTCATGGATTATGTGGATTACAGCCTGGAAAACAATGAAAGGATTAATCTCAATAAAAACCTTTATGATTCTGCAAAAGAGTTTGTAAAAGATATTCACTACGAACATCTGAAAAGCAACAAAAGCTTTGATGACACGAATTACGAGAATATAAAAAATACGCTCAGAAGAGAAATCGTTCAGAATAAAAAACGGTCTGCCGAGCTTGCTGCCCAATCTATTGAGCTGTTCCGGTCGAGAAATATTGAGATTGAAGATTTTGCACAGGGTAAAAACGGACTCGGAGGATTTTTTACTAAAGTTCAGGATTTTTATAATCAGAAAAGACCGGGATTTCCGTTTCCCACAACGCATGAAGAGTCTGTTGTCAACAATTACCGAAAAGGAGCTTCTTCGAAATCCAAAACTAAGGAACCTGAGATTCTGGAGATCATGGATCAGCTTCTTGACAACAGAATGCAGCTGATCCTTTTGTACATTGAAACTCAAAAGAAGGAAAAGATCCTGTCTGCACTTCTTCCGCTAAAGGTGAATAAAGATATTCAGGATGAATTAAAAAAGATTGAGGAAGAGAATGATCTTGTGCTGCTTTCAAAATTTAATATCCTGATCAATGAAAACCTTAAAAACGAACCGTCAGCCTTCATTTACGAGAAAGTAGGTTCACAGTTTCAGCATTATTTTTTTGATGAATTCCAGGATACTTCGGAACTGCAGTGGCAGAATTTTGTTCCGCTGCGCGACCATAGTGTTTCTACGGAAAATACTTCTTTTACTCTTGTGGGAGATCCCAAACAGAGTATCTACAGATTCCGTGGCGGGGAGAGCAAACTAATGCTGGATATTATCAACAAGAAAGAGTTTTCTCCAAAGGAAGCCGCTCTTCTTGTTTTAAAGGATAACTGGCGAAGTGCCAAAAACATTGTACAGTTCAATAATGAGCTGTACCGGTATCATTCGGAAGGCCTGGAAGAGGAACACCGCAATATTTTCGGGGAAGATGCTGAACAAAGCTCAAAATCCCAGATCGAAGGACGTGTAAAAGTAAGCCTGATTGAAAATCTTACCAATGAAGACTTTTATAATGATACTTCGGAAAGAATGCGGAAGGACATTCAGGAAAGCCTGGATAATGGTTTTAAATTTTCTGATATTACGATCTTATGCCGTGGTAACTTTGATATTTTCAGCTATTCTCAAAAACTGGGAAATCTGAAAGTAAACTACCGTGGAGAGGAAACGAATATCAAAACAATTTCCGACAAAGGTCTGACCCTGGAACTTTCGAATACATTAAAAGCAGTTATTGAATTTCTTCGATGGGAAATCAACCCTAAGAATAAGCCTAATCTGATCATGATGATGTATTATCTGAATGCTCTGGGAAGAATTCATATGGCAGATTTCACGTTAGAAATGAAAGAGATTCTGGATATAGAAACCCATGAAGAGATTCTGCAGTTTGTCCAGAACAGATATTCACTGAAACTGAAACAGGAGAATTTCCCAAGGTTCAATCTGTATAATTTTGTGGAATATTATATCAATGAATTCGCTGTAGAGAATAAAGAGACAGATTTTCTCCTGAATTTCCTTGAAATGCTTTTCAATTTCACACAAAATGCCGGAGCCAGCACGAAAGAATTTTTGAAATACTGGGATGAAGAGGCTTCTGCTTATACGATTCAGGCTTCGGAAAATATTGATGCCGTACAGATCATGACCATCCATAAATCGAAAGGCCTGGAATTCCCGATTGTATTTATCCCGATGATGAATAAAAACCGGGACAGTGAATTTACCAACTGGTTTGATACAAACAATGACGATGCCTTAAAATCAGTCAACATCAATCAGTTTAGTAAGAATCTTGAGGTTTATGATGAAGAGATAGAGGCATTTAACAGGAAAAACTCCTATAAGAATCTTATTGACAGATTATGTCTCCAGTATGTAGCAACTACACGACCTGTTGAACAGCTGTTTTTCTATCTTCAGAAAGCGAATAAAACATCCAATAATCTTGAACTGCTGGAGTTTTTTAACACAAAGAACACGGAAGGATCTGATGAATTCGATCTGTATGAAGTGTATCCGGAAATGCTGAAAAAGCATTCTAAGGATAAAACATCGTTATTTAAGACCAAGGATATTCAGAACCTTAAGAATATTAATGAAAACAGAGCGTCCATAAAGATCGCAACTCCTTCCAAAAACTATCAGGTACGGAATGAAAAGGTAAGGATCGGGCTTTTTGTTCATGAATTACTGTCGAAAATCAATACAGAAAAAGATATTGCCAGGGTTTTGGAAAGCTATGTTCTGGACGGACAGATCACATTGGAAGAAAAGAATGAGATTCAGGAAACCTTAGTTCAGATCATCAGAAAATATGCTGAATTCTTTGACGAAAAATGGGAAGTGATCAACGAAAAGGATATTATGATCTCAGAAAGAGGGCAAAGTCATATTTTCAGGCCCGACCGTATTCTTAAGAGTGAAGAAGAATATGTAATTGTAGATTTTAAAACAGGTGAAGAAACGGAAAAGAATGAACAACAAATTGAGAATTATAAGCGTATTCTGGAAAGTCTGGGGAGAAAAGTGCTAAAGACGCAGCTGATTTATCTATAATTTTCAATCACTTTGTGCCAAAAATATCACAGAAGCCATCTCCTTTAATCATTTTCAATCCGAAAGCTAATGACCAGAAGCTAATTTCTGACTACCAAAAGCCAAAAATATTATTCTCACACATGGGAATAATATTTATATTTCAATCATAAATATTCAAAAAAAAGGGAATTATTTTCGTGATACAACAGATAACCCGTAGGATTATAAAATATTCTCTTTCAGCTAACTGATTATCCTTTTTCATATCGTGTATCGTACTTCTACTACAATTATTAAAATTTAACTATCTATTTAGCCAATTAATCTAAAACATTTCTAACTTTAGTGACATAATCACAAAAACACTAACGATGAAAATGAAGGCTACCAATGCGGATAAAATTACCGAGAATCATATTGCCGGCATACAGCGTGTGGTAAAACTGGATGTTATTATTGAAGGCAAAATCATCAGTCATTTCAAACATTTCCGCCTACTACAAAGCATACGAAAACACCATGATTTTGAACTTACACTCGCTCATGACAGTCTGGGAGGTAGTCAGGATTACAATCTGGAAGAAGCCCAGCAGTTCCTGGGGAAGCGTTTAACTGTAGTTTTTAAATATAAAGATGCGGAAAACGAAAGTCCTGAAAGAACTTTTGTAGGGCTCATCACCCAGGTAGCATTCAGCCAGAAAGAAATGAGTCTGGGAAATATTGTTCTGAAAGGTAAAAGTCCGACCATTCTGATGGATTCTGCTCCTCACACGCAGAGCTTTGGAGGCGACCAGTCAGTCAATACCTCGATTATTGCCGACAGGGTGCTCAAGGAAGCTTTAGGTTCCGGTAAGTATGACTTTAAGGTAGATTCAAAAAATCAAAGCTATATCAATTACAGCGCCCAGTATAAGGAAACTCATTACAATTATCTGGCAAGGCTTGCGGAAACTTATGGAGAACAGTTCTATTATGACGGTGAAGTTCTTCACTTTGGGAAACTGCCACCAGGAGAGCAACCCATCAGGCTTATTTACGGAAGTAACGTAAGTGACATCTGTATTGAATTGAAAGCAGTGCATACAAAACCTGAATTTTACGGATATAACAGCAGCAAACATGAAAAACTGCTCAGCTCAAAAGCCAATATCAAACATTTGGGACAGCTCGCCTCAAAGGCTTATGAACTTAATGACAGTATTTATAAAACCAGATCACTGAATCCTTCTCCTGTGAATGCAAATATGTCTTTAAATGTAGATGACACCCAGCAAAGTGCTGCAGGAAGTGCTGCAGTAGAAGTTTTTACGGTTTCCGGAAATACTACGGTTCCTTTTCTGCATCCCGGTTGTATTGCAGACATCGAAATGAGAAAACCCAATACCAACCAAACCTCTTATTTTACGAAACTGATGATCACAGAAGTTTCCCATGAGGTGAATACAAGAGGCTACTACACCGGATCATTTGAAGCCATTGCAGAAGGAACAGGGTATATTCCTACTCCGGAATTTACGCATCCACAGGCAGAGGCTCAGATTGCCACTGTGATTTCCAATACCGATCCTCTGAATCAGGGGCGGATACAAGTGCAATTTGACTGGCAGTTACATGACACCACCCATTTCATCCGAATGATGAGCCCTGACGCAGGAGGAACTGATGCTATTACCCAAAACAGAGGTTTTGTAGCCGTTCCGGAGGTCGGAGACCAGGTTATGGTAGGTTTTGAATACCATCATCCGGATTTCCCTTTTGCTATGGGAGGAATGTTCCACGGAGCGGTAGGTTTGGGAGGAGGAGTCGACAATCATATCAAATCGATACAAACACGGAGCGGCAATAAAGTGATCTTCAATGATGCCGAAGGCAGTATTTTTATTGAGGATCCTAGTGGAAATACCTACTTTATGGACGGTAAAGGAAATATTGCCGTAAACGCTCCGAAAGACATGACTTTCACTGCAGGTAATAATATCAGGATGACCGCAGGTCACGATATCACTTCTATCGCAGGAAACAGCATGTTCTCCACAGCCAACGTAAATATTGTTTCCAATGCAGGAGTAAATATGATTGACACTGCAGGGAAAGATCTTATGCAGACTGCCACTGGAAATATCCACGAATCTTCAGATATGAGAACGGAAATTTCCGAAAACGAAAGAAATATCCAGGCTAAGAAAAGTGATTCTTATGCTGAAAAGGTAACGGTCGTAAGCACGAAAGAAAATATGATTTTACAGAGTGAAAAAACAGTAAAATCGCAAAGCGGCGAACAGGGCAACACCCACTAAAAAGTCTGGATATGGCCATTGTAAAAAAAGCAAACAATATCACCGTACAGGTTACGAATAATTATACTTCTCTAAGCAAGGTTTCTCATGAGGAATCCGGAGAAGTGATTATTAAAGCAACACAACAGAACCTTGAACTTTCCAGCCAAAAAAAAGCTATTTTACAGGGCCATGGAAGAAAATCCGCTGGAGAAAATAAAGTAGCACTTCGAGTATTGAAGGTTGAGGGTCCTTTTGATGATAAAGAGATGAAAATTTCTTTAATGGAAAAAGATAAATGGTATACATTTAAAGCAACTCAATTTAATAGGAAAGCAGAAGAAAAGGAATTAAAGGAATTAAAGTGGGCGCGTCAATATGATGACAGTAAAATAGTTGAAACTACAGATTCTGGAGCTAAAGGGTCTAAAAACATATCCTTCATGGTTAAATCCGCTACTCAGGCATCTAAAATAAGAATTTACGCCTATTTTGAGAAAGCCAATAAAGACGTAAGTGCTGAAGCTAAAATTGCACAACAAGAAGTTATTTTGATCGTGGGAACGGAGCAGCACTCTGCAAACTATGGAAATAAAATGATGTTCCCAGCACAGGCGGTAAGAGAAATTAGACAAAATTATTCTGCGTATAAAAATTTAACGATACTTATGTTTACAGATGGCTATAATTCAGAAGAACTTTCGAATCCTGAAAATAGTGCCAAAGCATTTAATGCCAATGTAAACTTTAAGAAAATCAATACTGTCACAGACCTCATAAATTATCTTAACAAAGGCGATTCTAAAGTCATTCGAGGAGATGTAAAAATATCAACTATCAAAGTATTTGCCCATGGCCTCCCAAGCATTTTTGACTTTGGTTTAGACGGTAAAAACCAACTAAACCAAAGATTTGAAATTAAACATATTTCCGAAATAAAGAAAGAGTCATTTGTATCCAGTCCCATAATACATTCCTTTGCTTGTAGAACAGGGAATTTAGACAATAGACCCGAAGCATCAAAAAAAGAGTATACTTATGATTCAAATTGGATAGAACTGGTGAAACCGCAGGAAAGTTTAGCTCAAAAATTAGCAGATTATTTTAATGCAACTGTATATGCTTATATAAAAAGGTCAGAATATCAATCAACCTGGGATGATAAAGATAATAAAGCCTATAAAAATAAGTACATACAAATTGAAGATGAAGATTTAAATGGAGAAGCACACCGTCTACATCAATGGGATGAGGCATTGTGGAATCCACAGGGTGCTTATGCTCCACCAATGGCTGGCACAACACCTAAAGGGCTTCCCGCGCAAGTATATAAATTTGAAAAAAATAAAAAAGCAATTCCTAGATAATGAATATTCTTAAAAGCATAGTGATATGCATCCTTTGTTTTATTTTAACAGTTTTCCAGGCATATTATGCGATGGGAGAATATTCAAGTAATATTTCGTCTGCTTGTATAGATTGTTCTTTTCATGTTGAATTAATTATACAAGCATTTATTACTGTTGTACCAATTTTCATTATCCAAATTATCTTTGATAGAATAAAATGGAGTAAATGGTTTAGCTTAATTGTGATTCTGTTCTATTTGATCATTATGTGGTTTAAATATATAAATGTTGGCATATTTGAAACAAGAGAGGCGGATTGGAGTACCTTTTCAGAGAATGAAATTAATATAGAAGTTTTATCAAAATCAATAATTCCAATAATTATATCTATTATTCTTTATGTTATCTTTTTTGTATTAATAAATAAAAAATTCACCAAAAATTTAAAATGATTATGGGTACATCAGCTGGAGTCAGTTTTGAAAAATTGCAAAATGGTAAATTAGAAGGTAATGTGATATATGGTTACTGGACAAACCTAAATAATAAGCCCATTAAGCGTGCTTATTTTGGTGATACGGTCAGGTTTAACATCCTCCTCAGTCCATTTGTCTCAACCGGAGATTTATTATCGCTGCAATTTTATGAAAAAGATTGGATGAATGACACAAGATTAGGTTCTGCCAAGAAAGTGAGCATTAGAGGTTCGGTAGTTCAATATGATTTTAAAATTCGTGGGGATTGGGATAATATGATCGAAGGAACCGGTGAAAAGGGAGAAGAAATAGAAGCCTATTGTGAAGTTACCTATAAAGATAAAGCAGTTGACTTAGCATATCAAGATAATCAAGTATTAAAAGTATACAGGAAACATAAAGTATTATTAGTGTTTTTTCATGGCGGCCCATTTGGACGGGGACAAATAAAAGGTAAATCAAATGATGACACAGGATATACCGGAGTAATTTATAATCATATAATGAAGTATGCAAAATCTAAAGGTCATGAAACTGTTGGAGCTATTATAGCACCCGCTGCCCTAGAAAAATACGGGGTATCCACAGGTTATGATTTTATCATTCAAAATTACCGGCCAGGTTATGAAATAATCATATATGGTTACAGTTATGGAGGTGATAATGCTGTTAACTTAGCGGAAAGAATAGATGCTTCTAATTTACCTGTTGACACTATGGTTATAGTTGATAGTACTGATGGGCCATTGCATCAAATTTCAGTGGATACTTCAGTCCCGGATAATGTTGGATATACATTAAATATTTATCAGACTAAAGCGTCAGGCGGCTCTAGTAAATCAGGAAAAAACAGTGATAACCCTAATTCCAGCGAAGGGAGTTCAAGTGATGGATTCTCAAATTCCCCGGCTTCCAGAGGGTATCCGCATACAGCAGAAGGAAGGAACAAAGTTGATAATATTAATGCCACCTCTCCAGATGTTACCCATGGAAATATTCAACAAAAAAAATTCGATACAATAATTTCAATTTTTAAAAAGAGAATAGATGAGTACAAATACCCGAAATAAAATAATGATTATAGTAATTTCATTAATAGCTTTAGGACTTGCAGTATATTATTTAATATTTCCAACGATGATAAAGAATCTTTTTTCCTTTACAAATAAAGACGTTAATAACGTAAATATAGAAGGGTATGTCTATGATCAAAATAAAAAAACTGTTGAAAATTACACCTTATACATTACAAATTATTATTATGAGGGTGGAGACGGTGAAAGTTATATGGGAGGAGAAAAAACGCCAGTAATTACAAATGAAAATGGACATTATTCTATTCATTTTGATAAAAGCTGTAATGTTCAGATTGATAATGTAAAAGAGGGATACAGCAAATCTCTTATTGTTCAGGATATTACTAAGCCAACGAATAAAATAGATTTTCATTTAAAATAATACTAAGTACTACTCATCATTAATAGCCTATTTTGAATTTCACTATTACCTATTATTCATTGATAATAAGCTAATTATAACAATTTACAAAATTTGATTTAAACTTTTCAAGATCAAAAAAAATAAATCACAACACAAAAACTGAAAAAAATTTAAACATGACCACCTCAGCACCAGATATTTCCCCGACTTCTACCTATTCGGTGCAGGATCAATGCACTATAAAAATAGGGAGAGAGCAGCATGATGCCTTACTCTCCTACACCCTGTACATAGAACCCGGAAAAAAAGACAGTGAAGAAATATTAATCAACAGATCGAATTTTAAGGTCAATGGACAGAAAATAGACACCAAATTTCTTGAGGTATCCAACACCTATATGGATGCCCTGTTTCCCATAACCTGTAAAATAAACAAATACAATTTTTCCATTGAAAACCTTGGGGAGATCAGAAAACGTATTCAAAAAGCAGACATCAGTATCTATGATATCTACAGTGGAGAAGGTATCGACCACATCCAGACGAATTTCTTCAGAGCCATTGAAACTGATGAAAAACTCACCCATTTCATCAAACAGCTCCACTTTATCAAAATGCTGGAATATGGTATGCAGAAATTTAATCCTAAAAGGCAGTATGAAACTTCGTGGAGAGTTCTACCCATTGGAACTTCAGAATGGAAAGGGGAAACCCTATATGAAAAGGAGAAAAACACACTGTCTTTTGAACCTAAAATTGACAATGCCCAGGATATCATGAACGATCTGATCAGATACATTCATCAACATGATTATTACGTCAGCTTCGACGAAGAGCATCTTCCGCTCTATGCAGACTTTCAGAACAACATCAGCTATACCGGTAAAACCGGAAGGATGGAAAAAGCAGAAACCTGCATTTGTATTGAGGCAGAAGATAAATTTTACTACCAGCACACCATCACCCTAGAAACAAAATAAGAATATGTCAGCACCTATTCCATATACAGTTCAGAGCGGAGAAACGCTGCAGGATATCGCTAAAAAACTGGGTATCAAAGACTGGACAAAGCTTAAACAGTATCATAATGACTATGCTGGCTCCGGTCAGCCGGCATCCGATATCCCTTATGCAGGGTTCATTCTCCAGACTCCGCCAAAGGATGAAATTTATACCATGAATGGTGAGACTCCTCCACCCGATCCGGTAGAAGAGCAAAAAAGTGCTGAACAGAAACAAGATCAGGAAAAGAAAAAGGAAGAAGAGCAGAAAAAAGAAGAGAAAGCTTCCAAAAGCGACCATGACGGAAAATATTTTGTCGTTCACAATGCAAAATGCGTGTGCGACAAAGCTGAAAATCCAAAACAGACTGCCGATTTACAGGTGACCACCCACTCCATTATTGTTCTGAATGATGAGCAGGGTAAATTAGCTGCGACTGAAGAGGATAAAACGTTTATCCCTCCCGTTGCCACCTTTGGAAAATGTAAATTGAAACCTTCATCGGGAGGTTATCTCCCCTGTGCGTTAACTCCGGCTCCAAAATGGATCAAGACCTATGAAAGCACACAGGTCATGGGCAAAAACACCCTTACGGAAATCTCGGAACTGCAATGTACCGCAGGTGGAACAATTAAGATATTTAAGCATGGACAAACCGACTCAGTGAGTAATGCCCACGCCGACAATACCAATTCGATGGAACTTGCCATGGTCAATCCGGCAATAGAACAGCCTAAGAAAAGAGAAGAGTACCCTTCCGTGACTTCTATTATTTTAACTAAAATAGAAAACAGAACAGCTTTTAAAGAAATCGATTCTAAAAATAAAAGCAGTATTATTTATCTCCGAAAAGATGAAGAAGCTTCTTTTAAGGCCAATCTGAAAAACGGTAACAAACAGCTTACTTCATGGATAATTTACAGTGATCATCAAGGGAAGAAAGAAAACAGAATTTTCCTGAGAGAGCAAATCGGAACAGAGTTTTCACAGAGTTTTGAAGGGTTGGGGAAATTCAGAATAGAAGGTTACGGAAAACCTAAAAATCAGGATTTTGAAAAAGGAAAATATGACAAATGCGATCCTTCCTGCTCCATTGATGTGGAAGTGGTTGAAAATACGCTGATCGATATTGAATGTACATCCGCTGATTTTACTACGCGAATCGATCCTTCCAAAAACAGAAAATTCCGAAAAGGAGTTCCTTCAGTTTTCAAAGCTAAATTTTTCATTCCCGATCTTACGGCAGAAGAAAAATCAAAACTTACACTATCCGTGCAGGACGGAAGTGGGAATACCATTACGGAAGGCGTTCAGGAGAATGGAGAAATCCTCACCTTCACACCTACAAACACCAAAGCAAAATATACCATTACAGCAAGATTCACCAATGATAAAGGTGAAATCGTAGAAAAGCAGATAGCCGGAGAAACGGAAGGCAATGCTGTATTGGGCATCAGTCATGGCGCAGAGGTTGTAAGACCCGGAACTGCTATGTCTTTCAGTGTTTCCCGAATGAAATATAAATTCGGAGCAGATAATTCTCCCTATGACCTTACTTCTGATGAATCTTCAGCAATCAAATGGAACCTTAACGGTATTCTCCAGGGAACCGGAAAAAGCTTCACCATACCAGGTTCCAAATTGATGGCTCCGGGAAAATATATCGTGGAAGCCTACAGCATCTCCGCCAACGCTACCGGAAAAAATGCAAAAAAAGAAGATGATGACTGGCATTTTGAAGTGAAGGAAAATGACGTTATCAGTTTCACCTTAAGCGGAACTCCGAAAGTAGGAAAACCTATAACAGCCACTGTGGATAAAATGGTATTTGCAGACCTTCTTCCCAATGAAACCATACACTGGCAAGGATTCTCTACCCCAGTTACCGGAAAATCCATAGCTTTTACTCCAAAAACTCCGGGAACTTTAAGTATTACCAGTAAAATAAAGGGTAAGGGAGTGACACAGAAAGTAAATGTAGTTGAGGCAAAAATAACCAAGGGATTCTGGAATGATTTCGGCGGAAGTGAGATCAGCCACGCAGCGTGGGGCCAGAAAGTAGATTTCTGTGTGAAAGGAGAAAATATTGAAGGTGAAGAAATAGAACTTGCTATCTACGATTCTGACAATGTATCTGGTGATGATCTTGGGTATTCAAATACTGAAAACAAGCTGAAAATCACAGGAAAAAATGATAAAACTTATGCCTCACACCGCATTGAGCTTACTAAAAAAGTAAAAGACAGAACTGCCAACGATTTATCTTCAGAAGTTAAACTGTATGGTAAGGCAAAATTGTTGGGCTTTGAAAACAGTCCTCTGAAAGATATTACTCCTGTGGAAAAAACAAGCAAATACCTCACTGTAAATAATGAAAAAACAGTGTACAGAGCTATTATAGGAGAGCAGAATGGCAGAGCCAGACATATGCCTGTAGACTATGACATTATCAGTTGGGTATACGCCAGTACAACCTATCCTAAGGGAACGAAACTGAAAATAAAAATATTTGAAGATATCAACTGGGCGATAGATCAGGAGTGTAAAGAACTCTTAACTACAGGAACAGTAGGAGAAGATGGAACTTTAGCAGCCCAAATTAACTGGGGTAAACTGAAAGACGCCAAACAGAATAAAAAAACTAAGAAGTATTATGCCATTATTTATGATGAAAAAGACAATGAACTTCTGAATGGCAGCAGCTCAGATACTTTATGTAACACCACATTAATTCCTAAAAGTATTCTTCTAAAAGAAGCCAGCTATACTGGTGCGGTGATTGTGGGAAGTGAGCAGGCGCCACAGCCTAATACTGGAACATGTGTTTGTAGAGATTATGATTTAATTTGGGGCGGTCATCCCAATGTAAACTGTGAATTCAGGAAGAAAGTTGTAGAAATATGTAAAGATCTATGGGGTGAGGAAAATAAAATACAAATGGCCAATAACTTAATGGCTGTTTTCCGTTGGGAAAGTGGCGGAACATTTAAGCCTGATGCCCCTAACCAAGCTGATTCTGGAGGAACAGGGTTAATACAGTTCATGCCAAACACAGCAGCAGGTTTGCTTGGGAAAAAAATTACTGTAGAAAATGTTAAGAATTACTATGGAAAAAAATATAATAAAAAAACAAAACAAAAAGAAGATTGGTATTTAAAAAGAGTAAAAGAATTTGCTGATATGACAGCAGTACAACAGTTAGATTACGTTAAAAAATATTTTGAACCTTTAAGAAATAAAACAGTTGAATTTGTTGATTTTTATCTACAAGTATTATTTCCAGTATCCTCCCGTAAAGATGATCATATAGTTTTTGCGTCATCTTTAGATAAATTAACTACAAGGACAAATGAACCCGAAAAACTCAGAAACTTAAGAGTAACTGCTTATAAACAGAATGACGGCTTAGATACTAATAAAGATGGTAAAATTTGGAAATCCGAAATTAAAGCAAAAGTCCAAGTTTATATTACCGAAGGAACCGCAAATAAAGAAAGTAATTTTGAATGTGGAAAGAATAATGATAAAAACAATCCATCAGAAATTTCATTATGTTCTAAGGATGGTTCGCAGTGTCTTGATTATGCAGATGTATGGGAAAGTCCAATAATAAGCAGCGACAACGGAGGAAAAAATAATAATAGATTTGATAAAGGATCCAGCAGAGGACATAAAGGCGTAGATATATTATCCGGGCCAATCTATAAAGAAGTACATTCATTAATGTGTGGTAAGGTAGAAAAAATAATTACCTCTTTTAAAACCAATCAATATGGAGAAAAAAAACTTGGTAATGTCATAAATATAAAGTCCAAAGACAAAAATGGAAATATAGTATATATATTATATTGTCATTTAGATAAAGTATATGTTAAAGAAGGAGAAACGGTCAAACATGGTCAAAAAATAGCTTTATCAGGGTCTACTGGAAATGCATCGGATGGAAGTCTACCAAATGGAGTTCCGGGTAGAGGTATAAACAAAGAAAATTGGCATGTACATATTGAAGCATGTTCTAATGGAAGTGGGGCAGCTACTTTTTTTGGTAAGGATAGGTTACAGCCTGAAGATTATATGAAAACAAAATTTGATAATAAAGGGAATGCAATTAAATAAAGTAATTTACACATTAGTCCTGTTTCTGTTCATTTCTTGTAAAGGAGATGCACAAAATCAGCATTCAGGAAAAAATGAAGAAAAAAAAGAAACTAAAAGTATAGATTTTTTTAATAAAAAATTTGGAGTTCCTCAATATTCATTAATTATTGACGAGTCAAACATTGCAGATCATCCATTAAGATCTTACTTAGATTGTAATCAGTTAGGATATTTTACAATCCATTACATTCCTAAGACCGAGGTATTACAAAACTTCTGGAAAAATATTTTTTTAAAAGATTACGATTTCAATAATATTAATTTAGAAAAGGATAATGTAAAGATCTCTAATTTATTAAAAAATAAAAGCGATAATTATAATATTTTTTCATACCAAATTGCAAAAGAGTATTTAGATGGAAGTTGTACCGAGGAGAGTATATATGCTAAAAAAGAAAGTATAGCATATATATATATTTATAATTCTGTCGAAAAAAAATGGAAATTATTAAAAGATCTTAAATCAGAGGTGTTACCTCCTTATATTAATTCTGATTTTTTTAGAAATAACTTCCCTGAATATTTTAAATCAGAAGTTATAAAAAAAACGTCAATCAATCAAATACAACCTCCAAACTCAACAGAAAATAACCATTGGCTAGGCACTTATAAATTAAATATAGATTATGGAAAATTAGATAATGTATCAGAAATGTCAATAAACTATGATATAGAGATTACTAATGGGAAGTGTACTTTTTCGGGAATGGGTTACAAAACCTATTTCACTGATTTATGCAAAATAGAAAAAAATGGAAACCAATTAACTCTAAAATACATAAAAGCAATTGATGGAGATGGCTTTTCTGACCATTCTAATCTTACTAATCTGGGTTCTATCATACATAAAGAGGGAAAATATTATTTAAAAAGTCCTGTTGTAGCTGATAATAAATGGAATTATGATAAAGAGTTGCTGATGATCAAAAATGATTAAAAGAGATTAAGGATATGTATAATCTGTTAATATAATTAAGAAAACATGAATTTAAAAATCGGATATTTTTTAATGATATCTATTTTGAGTTGTGAGAAATCAAACAATAAGTCTTCTCATGCTAATTTACTTGGCACATGGAATGTAAATTGTGAAAGTCCAATAGGCATTACAATCAAAGATAATGAATTGATTATGGCTGTTGAACCTAACCAGTATTATATTTATTTAATAAAAATCAATGATAAAACTGAAAAAAATGTTACTAAGTATAAACTAAAATTATTAGAAGGACAAGGTTCAAAGGATGTATATTCAGAAGTCTACTTTAATGACAAGGAAATTGCTATTGTAAAAAATTTAGGTAATAACAAAATTGAATTTAATTGGCTTGGATTCTATAATAAAGTAAATAAGCAAAGACAGTATACAGAACCTCTTATTAGCAATGATAATCCTGTTATTATGAGTAAGTGTGGGAAATAAAGCCTGAAATAAAATCCCCAAAATGCTTATGACAGAATTAATTAATTTTAGAAATATAATAATGAATAAAGATAGTAAAGTAAAAAAATGGGTACTAGTAATGCTCTATTTATTTTTAATCAGCTGCAAAACCCATGATGAAAATAAAAAATACTTTACAAAGCTTACTGAAAATGTAAAACTATCTGAACCTAAATTTCAGGGAGAATTCTCAGCAGCCGTAGAAACAGAAGAAACGACTTCCGGTATGGCCAATATTACATATCATTTCGTTATAAAAAATGATGTTGCTGTTCTAACTACCAGTACCTATCATGAACCTATCAGATGTAATGGTGACTATAAAGCTATTGCAAATAATGATATGCTTGAATTATATTATTCAGGAAATGAAGAAAACTGTAAGTCACAAAATGCCAATTTCAAAATTAAAAATGAGAACAATACCTATTTTGTTCAGGGTCTGGGAGGAGAAGCTACATTTAATGAATGGATAGAATTATCAAAATTAAAATGAGCTTTCCTTTTTAAACTCTTTCTAAAGAGAAAATTTCAATTCATATGCTACGAGCTATCACAATAAAAGGTCTGACTCTGTAGTTTTCCACAAACAATGTGGATAACTCTTAAAACACTTCACAATACCTATAAATAAAAGAAGTAAGCAAATTTAAAATAACAGATGTTATCAACAATTATGCATTATTGTCACAAATATTTGTGGATAACTTCAGAAGGTCCCTAAAATAATCCGCCCCGCCGTTCTCCGAACGGCGGGGCGGATTCTACAATATAATGTATTTAAGCTGTTGTCGCAGGTACAAAAACTCTCTGAGACAATTCCTGATCAAAAAGATATAGTGCAGATGGATTATCGCACACCATCTTGATTTTTGTAACATACTGTGAAGCACTAGCCTCTTCTTCTACCTGCTCATTGATAAACCACTGCATAAAAGATGTTGTTGCAAAATCTCCTTCATCATTGGCATTTTTCACAATGTTGAAAATACTTCTGGTTACCTTTTTCTCATGCTCCAGTGCTTTTTCGAAAATATCAGTAGCATTTTCGAACTCATGTGGAGGTTTTGCAATTTCTCCGATGATGATTTCCCCGCCTACGTCATTTAAAAAATCAAACATTTTATCCGCATGCATCAATTCTTCTTTGCTCTGAACTCTGAAGTAATTGGCAATTCCGTCAAGGTCCTTTCCTGAAAACCAGGCAGACATTGAAAGATAATATTGTGCTGCATATTGTTCGTGAGCTATCTGTTCGTTAATTAACGTTGCAATTTTTTCGCTGATCATAAGTATAAATTTATAGTCAAAAATACGCAATAAAAGCCCGAAATCAAAAGTTTTAATGAAAATTAATACAAAAAGGACGGGATAAAACCCGTCCTTCACACATTAAAAAATCAAAATTATGAATTGTTATTTTGCTTCCGGAGCTGCAGTATTCATAGTCTTTTTCATCATCTTTCTATCTTTCATTGCCATCTTTCTCTGCTCCATTTTTGCTTTTCTGTCAGCCTGCCATTTATCATATTGATCAGGTGTCAGGATTTTTTTCATGTCCGCATCCATTTGGGCTCTCTTGGCTTTCATATCTTCCATTTTAGCCTGTCTTGCTTCTTTACTTTTTTCAAAGTCAGCTTTCATTTCAGACTTTCTTTTTTCATGAAGGCTTTTAATCTGCGCTACCTGAGAATCGTTCAGATTAAGATCTTTCTGCATCTGATCAAGATGCTCCTGATGTTTATGCTGCATTTTTTGATGCATCTCTGCTCTTCTTGCCTGTTTGTCCTGTGGAGCTGTTGTGGTTTGTTGTGCCATTGCAAAACCTCCGATTCCGATAAATGCTATTGCTAAAACTAATTTTTTCATCTTAAAAAATATTTAATTAATTGTTATATATATCTTTGATTAATAGTTAAAACACAAGTTAAATCGAAATATTCATAAAAAATGTTAAATTTTAATATCAAAATAATAAACAATACATAAAAAAAGGACAGATCCTAAAACCTGCCCTTCACACCACTTAAATATAATATATGAAAATTATTATCTGTTGCTTACTAATCTGTTTCTGAAACCACCACCTCTGTTTTCACTGCTGTTGTTCTTCTGTGATCTTGAAGGTGAGCTTTCAGTTCTGGAACCTCCGTTGTTTCCTCTGAAGCCTCCACTGTTATTTTCTCTTTTCGGAGCTCTTTCTCTGTTCGCTTCATCATTTCCTCTGAAACCACCATTACCACCATTGTTTCCAAACCCGTCTCTTGCTCCTTTATTTTCAGAACTTCCTCTGAATCCTCCGTTATTTCTTACTCCATTATTTTCATTACTGCGGAAACCGTTGTTATTTTCAGCTTGCTTACGGAAGCCTCCGGAATTATGATGATCCCTGGATCCTCTGAATCCATCAGATCTGCTTGTTCTGATCACATTAAAAGTTGGATTATCCGTTCTTCGGAATCTCGACCTGTCTACTCTGTATACATTGATATTTACATTTCTGTATCTCGGCATTACTGCATATCTCGGTGCATAATACGTTCTTCTGTAATTCTGAAAGTAAACAATCGGGCTGGCTCCACGGTAATAATTGTTTTGGAAAACAACAAATACTCTGGGTCCTAAAATTCTTTCCAATGCATAAAATCTGTCATAATACCATCTGTCCGGATTGTATCTGTAAAAATTATTCCAGGTAGAAAAATTTACATAAAGATTGTTAAGACTTAAAATCTGATCAATCTGCCATCTATTTAACCTGTTATCTCTGAAAAATACATTCCAGTTGATATTCACAACACTGTTTCTGTAATCGTTATAGTATCCCTGGTAATAATCGCTTGGGTAATAATCCTGAGGATAGTTATAGTAATAGTCATCCGGGAAATAATCTCTGTCGTCCTCATCATCATAATATCCATCTCCATTCTGGTAATATCCGTCATCTCCCCATCCGTTATTTGGATACTGCTGGGCGGAAGACAAAGCTGCCAGTCCCAAGGCAAATCCCAAAAGTATTTTTTTCATCTCTAATCGTTAATTGGTTAGTATATAGCAGAATATCTCTATTCTATCTTTTGGATGTAAATAAAAAAAAGAAGTTAAATCCTAAGATGAAACTTCTTTTAATTTACTTTTAACTCACTGATAATCAAATGTTAAATTTATGACCTTCCGCTATCTTTTATCCAATAGGCTATTTTTTCATTGAAAGATTTCTTATCTTTTAGATCTTCCAGTTTTAGATGCATTCTGTATCGCCAGTAATGAGGGAAAACCGCAGGATTATTGATCCTTTCATGATCCATGTTCAGATTGGTCAGCTCTGGATCCGTTGCCAGGAACTCCTGGATCGGGAAAACAGCCAGCATCGCTTCAGTGTAAAGATGTTGTTTCATAATGATCTCTGCAAGATAGGAATCCATTTCTTCCGGAGCCTTTCCGTACTGTATCAGCTGTTGATTAAAGTACTTCTGCGTCAGTGCAGGATCTTCCTGCCACCATTGCCTCAGCGTTGAGCTGTCATGTGAGGAAGCCGTCACTACATTCATATAATCAGCTTTTTTAGGATTATAGAACGGAATATTCTCCGATGGCATTCGCTGCACTTTTAAAGCAATGATCGCCAATTCATCCATTACAACAGGTACACAGGCAGGAACCATTCCTAAGTCCTCACCACAGATCAGCATTTTCGTTGCGTTAAGAATAACCGGAAGTTTTTCCATGGCCTTTTCATACCACAGATGATCCTGTCTTCTGAAGAAATAATCATGATACAGCTCATAAATTGCTTTTCTTTCCCATTCCGGAAGATAGGTATAGGAGTCGGTATTGAATACATTAAATCTTGGATGATAAACCGTTTCACCATTCCTTTCTTCAGTAAGGAACAAAACATTAGCACATAAAGAAATAAGCTTTTCCTCTATAGAGCCTTTAGGATTTTTTTTGAAAAATTCAGCCAGTTTTCTTTGGGTATCAAATTCTTCTCTGAATGAATAGGTCCCGTCATTATTGCTGTTAATAAATTCAAAAACTTGGCTGCTTTCTTCTCCGAAATACTCCCACAAAATTTTTTCATTGATGAAAGGCTTACAATATCTGTTGAAATCAAAAGGAATATGTCTTGCTTTAAACTCATCAAGAACAATTGGAACCGCAGGATAAAAATAGCCTAAAATCCCCTGTGTAGCAGAAATTGGCATTCTCCAGATCCTGAAAAATCCTAAGATATGGTCGATTCTCATGGCATCGAAATACTGCTCAAGTGCCTTAAACCTGTTCTTCCACCAGCGGTAATCATCTTCCTTCATTGCCTCCCAATTGTATGTCGGAAATTCCCAGTTTTGCCCCAGCTCTGTAAACTGATCAGGTGGTGCTCCGGCCTGAAAATCCATTCCGAAAAGCTCGGGTTCCGTCCACGCTTCTACAGAATACCTGTAAATACCGATCGGAAGATCCCCTTTTAAAGACACTCCTAAGCTGTGGGTATAATCTACGGCATCTTTCAACTGTAAATGAAGCTGATACTGTACCCAGGCATGAAGCATGGAAGCATCATAATCTTTACTTTTTGTAGTAAAAAACTGTGAAATTTTTCCTGCAATATATTTCTTATGGGTTTTCCAGTCGTTGAAATTCGGAGTTTTATATTTATCCCTAAGCACACAGAAGGCAGCATATGGAGTCAGCCAGTAATCGTTATCTTTTATAAATTTTTTAAAGTTCCTGTCCTTATAAATTCTCTCTTTCTCTGCATTGAAAACTGCTTTTAAAAATTTCCATTTTCCCTGGATCATTTTTTCATAATCAATCAGATCAAGAGTATTTAATGCTTCTTTTTCAGACTGATATTCAGAAACTAATTCTTCCGGTAAAGCAAAATCAAGATTTTCTAAGGAAATATACTGCGGATGCAAAGCATAAACAGAAACTGCAGCGTAAGGATAAGAATCTGTCCAGGAGTAATTGGCGGTAGTATCATTAATGGGAAGGATCTGAATAATTCCCAATCCGGTTTCCTTTGTCCAGTCAGCCAGCTTTTTAAGATCGGAAAATTCTCCTACTCCGAAACCGCTCTCGCTTCTTAAAGAAAATACAGGAACTGCCACCCCGGCATCGTGATACATCTGGTAAGACTTGAATTTAAAATAATGGCTGGAAACAATCTGCAAAACATCCTTAAACGGATTGGCAACTGTAAATCTGTTCTCGCCTGTTTCAACATCAATAATTTTCCCTTCCTTTTTACTGTAAAGACAATATTTAAACTGGATAAATTCGTTCTCCGGGATTTCAACAGAGGTTTCCCAGATTCCAAAATCTGTCTGTGAAAGGCGGATTGCTTTATCATAATTCCAGTTTCCCAGAGAAGCTGTACTTCCAAAAAGGGCAATTTCCCAGTCCGGATTGTAAACAGGTGCTTCAACCCTGAATAAATGGGTATGTTTTTTTAAAACGGCAACTTTTTCAGGAATAAACTGGTTGAGCTTATTATAAAGGATTTTATTGTTTAAATAATTTTCAGGAAAGTTCTTGTTATTCCATTCATCGAAAATAATAAACTCCTTGTAGTTATGAGGGAAATTAAGATTGTGGAGTACAAATTCCTCTCTAATAATATTGCTTTTTTCATCGGTAAGCTGATATTTATAGGAGATTGATTTTGAGAAATAATCTACTTCACATTTCCAAATACCGTTTTCTGCATAAAACAGGATATGAGTCTGGATAACAGCGCCTTCCCCATCCACAATCAGGAGCTGTAGATTTTGTCCGGCCTTTGCATTATATCCTACATTAAAGTATAGCTTCATCTATATTTTTTTATAAAAATACATTTTAATATCGAAAAATAAAACTTATGAAGATCAAATAATCATTAAAAAACCTTTTCAAAATAACTTGAAAAGGCTTTATATTTTATTAGAGTTAAAAGGAATTTACATCAATAATCTAAGCTTTATTCTGTAACAATAATTTTCTTACTTAATATTACTTTACCGGATTCATTTATAATGCTTATAATATAAGCTCCATTAACTAAATTTTTGAGATAAACCTGCTGATTGAGCGAGCCATCTTTTACAGACAGGCCCTGTTCCATCACATTTTTCCCGGAAATATCAAAAACACTAAGTTTTAAATTTCCTTTTACAGCCTTATCATTTACATTAACGTTGATAAAATGTTCATCTACTCTGGTCGGATAGATATCAATATTAGCCAGCGTATTTACCGAAGAAGTTCTGTCATTGGCAAAATATCTGCTCGCAAGATCATAAATATGAGGTTTTTCTCCTCCTGGAAGAGCTTTAGCCTCCAGAGTCAACAGATCCACTTCATATAAGCTGTCTCCCTTAGCGCTTGCAATGATTACTTTTCCTTTAGCATTAACAGCAGATCCGTTTACAGAATAATTTTCAGGAATACCGGAGATCTTACCCACGAATTTTGCTTTCAGTTCTTTTACTGTTACTTTAAAAACATTTCCTGAAGCTGAGAAAACATAAAAGTTATTGTCAGCATCTGCAATCATATCACCTCCGAAACCTGTTTCAATAGCCGTAAATGAATTCTTCCCATTGGAAGCATCGTCTTTAATAATCCCAAGATCACTGACGGTGTACTGACTTCCTTTTCTGCTGATCTGAAGGAACTGTGTTCCTGCATTATTAAGAGCATAAATATTTCCGTCATATCCCGTAGTCATCCTTGTCATATGGGAATTGATATCACAGGAAGTTACTTTTGAAACAGTATTTTCTATCAGACTAATTTCTTTAGTCCTGACATCCAAAACATAAATATTGGAAGAAAACATCGGCATATATACCAGATTATTATGGGAAGAATCATAGGCCAGAGCCGCCATAGTAACCGCCTGGGAATGGCTGTAGGAATTCTTATCTTCAGATACAATGCCTTTCCTGTCCTGGGAAAATACCTTTGCTGCAGTATCTGCCGAAAATAATTTTTCTCCGGAAGCACCGCTTGCCGCATCCATAACACGGAAATCACTAAAAACTATACTGGAAGTTTCTTTTCCGGCAATAGCAAAAAAGTCCTGCTGTGCCTGGACATTTGCACCAAACACAAGCAGGAAAAGAGGGAATAAATGTTTTTTCATACAATGTAGAATTTAGATTCGTGATTATTTTAGTCCAACTAAGTTACATAATTTACAAATTGAATCATAAAAAAATAATATCATTTACATAATATTTACAATCATTTAATGAAAACGTTGATGTTTTGGTAATCGTCATTTTCCTTTGCACAAATGTTTTCACAAATAACACTACCGTATGACAGTAGCATGCGTGGCGTAGAGAAGATTAATAATATTTATGTTTTTTAAACGCAAAGATTGATCATTATGCTATATTATTTTTAGTAGGCAAAGATTGCCAGCTTCGTGTCATAAGAAAATTGGGCCTTAAGCAGAATAGGCAAAAAAGAACTCCCGCTGATCACGCGGATTGCAACAGTTTTATCTGCGGAATCCACGTCACCAGCGGGAGCTGTACTTATGTATTTTGGATTAATTCAGAACGTAAGTTGTTCCGTCTCTTCCATCTTTTAATTCGATGCCTTCAGCAAGCAGTTTATCTCTGATCTGATCTGAAAGGTCGAAGTTTTTTGATTTTCTTGCCTGGTTTCTCAGTTCTATTAAAACTTTTAAGGTCTGGTCAAGCTTCTCATTATTATTCTCTTCGATATTCTGAAGTCCTAAGACATCAAATATAAATGCATGTAACGTTGATTTTAAGTCTTCAAAATCTTCAGTTGAGATGGTCTCTTTACCTTCATTTAAAGCAAAAATATATTTTACAGCTTCAAATAAATGAGCAATCAGAATAGGAGAATTGAAATCATCATTCAAAGCATCATAACATTTATTCTTCCATTCGTTAAGATTAAATTCAGACTGTCTGCCATTATCCGGAGTAACAGAATTCAGTACTTTAACAGCCTCCATTAACCTGATGAAACCTTTTTCGCTGGCAATCATCGCATCATTGGAAATATCCAGCACACTTCTGTAATGTGCCTGTAAGAAACAGAATCGTACGATAGACGGATGGAAAGATTTCTCAAAAAAATCATTTTCTCCTGTAACCAACTGCATCGGAAGGATATAATTCCCTGTAGATTTACTCATACGCTGGGAATTCATAGTCAACATGTTGGCATGCAGCCAGTAATTAACAGGAGCCGTATCATTGCAAGCTTTTCCTTGTGCAATTTCACATTCATGGTGCGGGAATTTCAAGTCCATTCCACCGCCGTGGATATCGAATTTCTCTCCTAAATATTTTGTGCTCATGGCAGTACATTCAAGGTGCCATCCCGGAAAACCTTCGCCCCAGGGAGAATTCCATCTCATGATGTGTGCAGGAGATGCTTTTTTCCACAAGGCAAAATCCTGAGGGTTTTTCTTTTCACCCTGTCCGTCAAGATCACGGGTATTGGCAAAAAGCTCTTCGATATTACGCTTTGAAAGTTCTCCGTAATTCAAGCCTCTTTTATTGTATTCCAGAACATCAAAATATACGGAACCGTTGCTTTCATACGCAAAACCTCTTTCAATAAGCTTCTGTGTTAATTCAATCTGTTCTACAATATGTCCTGTTGCTGTAGGCTCAATATTGGGAGGCAGCAGGTTGAACATTTCCAGCACTTTGTGAAAATCGACTGTATATTTCTGTACGATTTCCATAGGCTCCAGCTTTTCAAGGCGGGTCTGTTTTACGAATCTGTCGTTATCTACATTCCCGTCGTCTGTAAGGTGGCCTGCGTCTGTAATATTTCTTACATATCTTACTTTATACCCCAAATGCATCAGGGTACGGTATATAAAATCAAAGGAAAGAAATGTTCTTACGTTTCCTAAATGTACATTGCTGTACACCGTAGGACCACAGACATACATGCCGACGTTGCCTTCTAAAATTGGTTTAAATATTTCTTTTTCTCCTGTAAGGGAGTTATATAGTTTTAATTGCATTTTTTAAAGTTAAAAGATTCAATGATTAAAGAATTTAAAAATTAGTTAAAATAATTCTGTCCACAACAAATAATTGTCGTGAGAAAAATTTTATTTGAAACTTTTTTAAATATTACCATTATTAAATTGCTTTTAAGTGATACTGCAGATGATCAATATAATCCTGAATAATGTACTCCAACGTAAAGGTCTGAGGAACTGTTTTTGTAGTATCACAGGTTCTTTTCAGGTCTTCATCAGGAATATTTTCTACCGTATGAACGATCTGAAAATTTAAGGATTTCCAAAGGCCTATCAATTCTGTAACCGGAATATTCTGATAATTCTGTGCTTTTACCCAAAAATTCTGATCGTATACAATATTATCATTTTCCTTGTATTGTGTTACCACAAATCTCCTGATATTAGTCAGGGCACTGTCACAAAGATGACCTAAAATTTCTTTTTTAGACCACTTTTCCGGTGAAATTTTATAAGACCATTCTTCCTCAGAAATTGTTTCAAATCTCTGAAGTTCGGCAGTAACAATATTTTTTAGAATCTGATAGTTCATATTTTTAATAATCTAATTTGGCATGGCTTCCTACATAATGCAGGAATTCCTGTCTGGTGATCGGGTTGGTTCTAAAAATACCACTTAATTCTGCCGTAATGGTAGAGCTTGCCGTATCTTTTATTCCTCTGCAGTTGACACATAAATGCTTTGCATCAATAATACATGCTACATCTTTGGTACCCAATGCTTCTTTCAAAGCATCTACAATCTGCATCGTCAGTCTTTCCTGAACCTGTGGTCTTTTTGCATAGTAATCCACAATTCTGTTGATCTTGGAAAGCCCTATCACCTCACCATTTGAAATATAGGCAACGTGTGCTCTTCCGATGATTGGCAGAAAGTGATGTTCGCAGAAAGAATATACCGTAATATCCTTTTCCACCAGCATCTGTCGGTATTTATATTTATTGGAGAACGTGGAAATTCCCGGCTTATTTTCAGGAAGAAGCCCTCCAAAAATTTCATTGACATACATTTTGGCAACACGCTTGGGCGAATCCTTTAAAGAATCATCCGTCATATCCATCCCCAGTGTTTCCATAATTTCACCGAAAAGTTCGGTAATTTTTTCTATTTTTTCCTGTGGCGATTTATCAAAAGCATCTTTCCTAATAGGCGTATGTTCTTTTCCTGTGAAAATATCATCGTCGTTATCGGTAAAATCAACCATTTTTATTTAATTTGCAACAAAAATACGGATAAAATCTGTTCATCAATTTCATTTTGAACGAAAAACATTATCCTTTCTCAACTTAGCCTTATGATTATTGTCGAAGAAGTACAGAATGAAAACCAAAAAAAGAAATTTTTAGAATTTCCTGCCCAACTTTACAGGCACGACGAAAACTATATAAGACCCAGAAATCAGGATATCGAGGAGATTTTTGATCCTGAAAAGAATAAGTCTTTCCTGGATGGGGAGTGTGCCAGATTTTTATTTAAAAACAAAGAGAATGAAACGGTAGGAAAAGTGGCCGTGTTCATCTCCAGTCTTTATGAACAGAAACAGCCTACGGGAGGAATGGGTTTCTTCGACTGTATCAATGATCAGGAAACAGCGGATTTTATTTTTGACCACTGCAAAAACTGGCTTCAGAAAAGAGGTATGGAAGCAATGGACGGACCGATTAATTTCGGGGAACGGGATAAATTCTGGGGACTTCTGACGGAAGGCTTCGCTGAGCCGCTTTTCGGAATGAATTACAATTTTCCTTATTATAAAGAACTTTTTGAGAATTATGGCTTCAAAATATATTTTGAACAGCTTTGTTTTTCAAGGCCTATTTTCGCGGAAGTTTCAAGGATTTTCACGCTGATGCATACCAAGCACAGCAGAAATCCAGCCATTTCTGCAAGACCGATGAAAAAGAATGATCTGCCCAAATTTGCAAAAGATTTTACAGAAATCTATAACCAGGCATGGGCCTCCCACGGTGAAGGCAAACAGCTGGAAGAAGCAAAAGTCCTCAAAATGTTCAGAACCATGAAACCTATCATCAATGAACATATTTCCTGGTTTGTATATGAAAATGAAAAACCTATTGCCATGTGGATGAATCTTCCGGATGTGAACCAGTGGTTCAAATATCTGAACGGGAAGTTCGGAATTCTGGAAAAGCTTAAATTTTTGTGGATAAAGCAATTCAAAAAGAATGAAAAAATGGTAGGACTGGTATTCGGGGTTGTTCCGGAATGGCAGAAGAAAGGGATCGATGGCTATATGATCTGGGAAGGAACACAGCATCTGAGAAAACATACGGATTTTAAAACTACAGAACTTCAGTGGATAGGAGATTTCAATCCGAAAATGATCAAAATAGCAGAGAGTCTTGATACAACTGTTACCAGGAAGCTGGCTACGTACCGATATTTATTTGACCGTGAGAAAGAATTTGAAAGGCATCCTATCCTTTAAATAAAAAACCCTGCTGTTGAATAGCAGGGCTCCTTTCATTTTGAACTCTATTAGAATAGCTCTCCGGCTACTTTTTTAATATTATCACTTTTCCCCATGGAGTAAAAGTGCAGCACAGGAACTCCAAAATCAAGCAGTTCTTTGCATTGGGCAATGGCCCACTCTACCCCGATCTGTTTTACCGCTTCATTATTTTTAGCGTTTTCCACTTCATTAATCAATTCTTCGGGAAGGTCTATTTTAAAGACCTGCGGTAAGATTTTCAGGTGCTTTTTGGTCGCAATAGGTTTAATTCCCGGAATAATAGGAACGGTAATTCCCATCTCTCTCGCCTTCGTTACAAATTCAATAAATCTTTTGTTGTCAAAAAACATTTGTGTAACGATATAATCTGCTCCGGCATCTACTTTTTCTTTCAGCCATTTCAGGTCATAATTCATGGAGGGTGCTTCCATATGCTTTTCCGGATAACCGGCTACCCCTATGCAGAATTTATTGAGTTCATCACAGGCTTTTTCATCATTGTGAAGATATTTTCCTCTTCCCAGATCATTGATCTGATGAACGAGATCCATAGCACTGGCATGGCCTCCGGGTGTTGGCTCAAAGTACTGATGTCCTTTCATAGCATCACCTCTCAGGGCCATTATATTATCTATCCCCAAATACATACAGTCTACAAGAAGGTATTCGGTTTCTTCTTTGGTGAAGCCGCCGCAAAGGAGATGGGGAACGGTATCTACATTATATTTATGCTGGATGGCGGCACAAATCCCCAGGGTTCCGGGACGCATTCTGGTGATCCGGCGTTCCATCAGGCCATTTCCTTTATCAATGTAAATATATTCTTCCCTGGAAGTGGTTACATCAATAAAAGGGGGCTTAAACTCCATAAGCGGATCTATATTGGTATACAGATCTTCAATTCCGATCCCCTTTTGAGGCGGAACAACTTCTAGGGAGAATAAAGTCTTGCCATTTGCATTTTTAATATGTTCAGTGATCTTCATTTTATAGTTTAGTTATTATTTTAGCTTTAAAGTGCCTGTTGATATATTTATTTAATCCGCTAAATTGGGTGACAACCACTTTCTTGCTTCCTGAATACTACAGCCTCTTCTTTCTGCATAATCCTTAAGCTGATCTTCTGTGATTTTTCCAAGGCCGAAATATTTCGCATGCGGACTTCCGAAATAATACCCGGAAACGGATGCTGTCGGGAACATCGCCAGACTTTCGGTAAGGAAAACCCCGGTGTTCTCTTCTACTTTTAAAAGGTCCCAGATGGTCTTCTTTTCCAGGTGGTCCGGACATGCAGGATATCCCGGTGCAGGGCGGATCCCTTTATATTTTTCTGCAATCAGCTCTTCATTGCTTAAATTTTCCTGGTTGGCATTGCCCCAGTATTCTGTTCTTACCTTTTTATGTAAAAATTCAGCAAAAGCTTCTGCAAATCTGTCTGCCAAAGCTTTTACCATGATGGCATTATAATCATCATTTGCTTTTTCATATTCTTCCGCAAGTTCATCTGTACCGAAGCCTGTAGTAACGCAGAAAGCTCCTACATAATCTGTTTTGCCGGAAGCCTGGGGTGCAATAAAGTCGCTTAATGCCAAATATTCTTTTCCTTTTGAACGCTGGGCCTGCTGTCTTAAAGTCAGGAACCTGGCCTGCTCTTCATTATTTTCGTTAAAGATTAAGATATCATCCGTTTCATTGGAGTTCGCTTTGAAAATTCCGAAGATCGCTTTTGCTTTCAGCAGTTTTTCATCAAGGATTCTTTTTAAAATAACCTGTGCATCTTTAAACAGTTCTTTAGCCTGGGCTCCTACCACCTCATCTTCAAAAATATTCGGGTATTTCCCGTGAAGATCCCAGCTTCTGAAGAATGGCGACCAGTCAACAAACGGGAGCAATTCATTTAAGTCCTGATCTTCTATTACGGTTACCCCTAAATTATTCGGTGTAAAAATTTCTTCGTTTTTCCAATCGATGCTGAAATGACTTTTTCTGGCTTCTTCAATAGAAACATAATCTTTATCAATTTGTCTGTTCAGAAACTTTTCAC
Organism: Chryseobacterium sp. NFX27; assembly: GCF_049887855.1. NCBI lineage: Bacteria > Pseudomonadati > Bacteroidota > Flavobacteriia > Flavobacteriales > Weeksellaceae > Chryseobacterium > Chryseobacterium sp. NFX27. The sequence goes on from NZ_JAGEKK010000010.1 coordinate 47,050, forward strand.
GGAAATCAGAGTATTCGTCCTTCAGCTCTGAAACGTAGTCTTTGTTTCTGTCTCCTAACAATGAGCTTACTACATTTACTGCTCTTGAGGCATCGTTCACATGAACTACCGCATTTTTATATTTTAAATCGATTTTCACAGCCGTATGGGCTTTTGATGTGGTTGCACCACCAATTAACAGAGGAAAATTGAGATTCTGCCTTTCCAATTCTGAAGCGATGTATACCATTTCATCAAGACTTGGTGTGATCAGTCCGCTTAATCCTATTACATCAACCTTATGTTCTATAGCAGCCTGAATAATTTTTTCAGCTGGAACCATTACCCCAAGATCCACAATCTCATAATTGTTACACCCTAATACCACACTCACAATATTTTTTCCGATATCGTGGACATCACCTTTTACTGTAGCCATCAGAATTTTCCCGTTGGCAGGCCTTGTGCCGTCTTTTTCCGCTTCAATATAGGGTTGCAGATAAGCCACAGCTCTTTTCATTACCCTGGCAGATTTTACCACCTGCGGAAGGAACATTTTTCCGCTTCCGAACAGGTCTCCCACAACGCCCATTCCGGTCATAAGATTTATTTCAATAACGTGCAGCGGTTTTGCAGCCTGTTTTCTGGCTTCTTCTACATCTTCTTCGATAAAGCGGTCGATTCCTTTTACCAAAGCATGGGTAATCCTGTCCTGTAAGGGCCTTGTACGCCATTCCAGCTCTTCAACTATTTCTTTTTTGACGGATTTATTTTTTTCAGAATACTCCAGAAGCCTTTCCGTAGCATCCTCTCTCTTATCAAGGATCACATCTTCCACAAGCTCCAGAAGTTCTTTATTGATCTCATCATATACTTCCAGCATGGAAGGGTTTACAATCCCGATATTCATCCCAGCCTGAATGGCATGATAAAGAAATACGGAATGCATGGCTTCTCTTACGGTATCATTTCCACGGAACGAAAACGAAACATTACTTACCCCACCACTCACGGAAGCATAAGGAAGATTCTGCCTTACCCATCTTGTAGCTTCGATGAAATCGATGGCATTTCTTCTGTGTTCTTCCATTCCTGTTGCTACAGGGAAAATATTCAGGTCGAAAATAATGTCTTCAGCTGGGAAACCCACCTGATTAACCAAAATATCATACGACCGCTTTGAAATTTCAAGTCTCCGATCATAATTGTCTGCCTGACCTGTTTCGTCAAATGCCATTACAATAACTGCCGCACCGTATCTTTTAACGGCTTTGGCCTGCTTGATAAATTCTTCTTCACCGCCCTTGAGACTGATGGAATTGACAACACATTTACCCTGTGCCACCTGAAGCCCGGCTTCCAGAATCTCCCATTTGGACGAGTCTATCATGATGGGAATTCGTGAAATATCCGGTTCTGAAGCTATCAAATTCAGAAATTTGATCATGGAAGCTTTTCCATCAATCAATCCGTCATCGAAATTGACATCAAGAATCTGAGCTCCTCCTTCTACCTGATGGCGGGCTATATCGAGTGCTTCCGAGAATTTCTCCTCTTTGATCAGTCTTAAAAATTTTTTGGAGCCGGCAACATTGGTTCTCTCACCAACATTGATGAAATTACTTTCCGGCGTTATAATAAGAGGCTCAAGGCCCGACAATCTTAAATATTTCATTAATTTTTATTCTTCTAAAATATAATAGGCATTGTTTGCATTCTGCCGCAACAGATCTACATGCTTGCCTAAAGCAGTAAAAATTGGAAATCTTTTATATTCCAAGCCATGTTCTTTTGCAAATTCTTCGATCTCTTCTGTGATCTCGTTATAGTACATATAGCTGTAATTCGGAAAAAGATGATGGGCCACATGAAAATTAAAATTTCCTAAAACATTTCTCACCAGCCAGTTATTTTCTTTTAAATCATTGGTCACCTCAAACTGATGACGAAGCCAGCTGAACGGAAGCCCGTTTTTTGTATCCAGCTTTGGAAAAGCGTTATCAGGAAGCGGATGCAATGGCAGTAATACAAACAGCGCAAAAATACTTGCCGCAATGATCTGAAGACTCCAGGCTCCCAAAGCCAGGCCTAGGGATACTTTAAAGAACAGGATGGGAACCACAATCTGATAAAAGAAATAGAACAGCTTATATATCACCATTTTTATTTTTTCAATGGAGGGAATGGAACCCTGAGTTTTTAAAATCACTCTTTCTTTATCAAAAAAATCTCTGAAATCCCTGATAAACATCCAATTGAACAGGTAAAGAGGATACACCATGAAGAAAAATCTATGTTGATATTTCTGGATTCCTTTTGCTTTAACCCACGGAACAATTAACAGCAGACCGCTCTGTTCTATATCCGTATCCCATCCGTCCACATTCGGATAGGCGTGATGGCTGGCAATATGTCTTTTTTTCCAGATGTATGAATTAGCTCCTACAAGGTCAAAAATACGCAGCACGAGAGAGTTCAGTCTTTTACTTTTATAAATGTTATTGTGGGCTGCTTCATGGATCAGGTTTAAATAAATCAGGACTAAACATATCCCCATTAAAACAAAGCTTCCGATATACATCCAGGATTTGTCCGCATTAAATAAAGCAAAGAAATACAACGCAAAATAGACCAAAGGCAGGATAACTGCTTTGATCTGTATATAAATGTCCCTGTTTTCGGGAATCTGTTCTAAACGCTGATTCACTTTCTTTCTCAGTTCATTAAAAAGTCTTATATCCTCTGAATTTTTCAAGTAACTTGGCTTTTCCATAATGTTAAATTTTGTGACTTATTTAAAGATAACATTTATAATCAAGCACTTACCCCATATTTAATTAAAAAAATCTATTAAATCAGACAAATTTTTTCAATTTTCTTGGTGAATATTCTGCCACCAGATCTGCAATAGCCCTGATGTGATCCGGCGTGGTTCCGCAGCATCCGCCTATAATATTGATCAATCCTTTCTCCACATATTCTTTGATCTGTCTAGCCATATCCTCAGGTGTTTCATCATATTTTCCGAAAGCATTGGGAAGTCCGGCATTCGGATAAGCTGAAACATAGAATTCTGAATTATGCGCTAACGTTTCCAGATAAGGAGTCAGCTGATCCGCTCCCAGGGCACAGTTGAACCCCACACTCAGTAAATTTAAGTGTGACACTGAGATCAGGAATGCTTCTGCAGTCTGTCCACTTAATGTTCTTCCTGAAGCATCAGTAATGGTTCCGGAAACCATAATAGGAATTTTTATATTTCTTTCTTCCTGAATTTCATCGATCGCGAAAAGAGCCGCTTTTGCGTTCAGGGTATCAAAGATGGTTTCTACCAGAAGAATGTCCGAACCACCATCAAGCAAAGCTTCGCACTGCTGTTTGTAGGCCATTCTTAATTCTTCAAAGGTGATCGCTCTGTATCCCGGATCATTTACATCCGGGCTTAAGCTTGCCGTTCTGTTAGTAGGTCCTATGGAACCGGCAACAAATCTGGGCTTTTTTGGGTCTTTAGCTGTAAATTCATCACATGCTTTTCTGGCAATTTTTGCGGACTCATAGTTCAGGTCATACACCAGGTCTTCCATATGATAATCTGCCATGGCAATAGTGGTTCCTGAGAATGTATTGGTTTCTATGATGTCTGCTCCTGCTTCCAGGTACTTTTTATGAACCTCTTCAATCGCCTGAGGCTGTGTCAGGGAAAGCAGGTCATTATTTCCTTTTACCGGATGCTCCCAGTCTTTGAAACGCTCCCCTCGATAATCTTCTTCTTCAAACTTGTAACGCTGAAGCATAGTTCCCATGGCTCCGTCAAGAATTAATATTCTCTCAGATATGGCCTGGTATAGTTGTTCTGAATTTTTCATTTTAAATTATCATTTGATCGCTAATTATTATTAATAGAATTTGCTCTGCCGTAACTAAGCTAACCATTGTCCAGTTAGTCTAAAGCCTGTTTTAAATCTGCTATGATGTCATCTACATGTTCAAGGCCTACGGAACAGCGCACCAAACCTGCGGTAATACCTACTTCGTTTCTTTCCTCATCCGTCAGTTTCGAATGTGTGGTTGATGCAGGATGAGTTACGATAGTTCTCGTATCTCCCAAATTGGCAGAAAGCGAGCATAATTTTATTTTATCCAGGAAGTTTCTTCCGCCTTCTATTCCTCCTTTAATTTCAAAAGCTACGATATTTCCGCCCAGTTTCATCTGCTTTTTAGCAATTTCATAACTTGGATGGGATTTTAGGAAAGGATATTTTACTAATTCTACATTGGGATGGCTTTCTAAAAACTCAGCCACTTTCAAAGCATTTTCACAATGCTTTTCAACACGGATAGCCAGTGTTTCAAGACTTTTTGATAATACCCATGCATTAAAAGGAGACATCGCCGGTCCGGTATTTCTTGCAAAAAGATAGATCTCTCTTATAAGGTCGGCTTTTCCTACAGCTACTCCACCTAATACTCTTCCCTGACCGTCAATAAGTTTTGTTGCAGAATGTACAACAACATCTGCCCCATATTTAATTGGCTGTTGCAGATAAGGTGTTGCAAAACAGTTGTCTACAATAAAAATAAGGTTGTGTTTTTTTGCAATCTGACCAAAAAACTCAAGATCCAGAATTTCAATAGCCGGATTGGTTGGGGTTTCTAGGTATAAGATTTTTGTATTGGGCTTAATATACTGTTCTACATTTTCAGCATCTCCAGCTTTAAAATAAGTAGTTTCGATATTCCATTTCGGGAAATACTTTGTAAACAAGGTATGTGTAGACCCGAACACCGACTGGCAGCTGACGATATGATCGCCGGCATTCAATAGAGCCGCAAATGTTGAATAAATGGCAGCCATTCCCGTTGCAAATGCATAACCGGCTTCTGCCCCTTCCATTATGGCAATCTTATCGGTAAATTCTGTCACGTTCGGGTTTGAAAAACGGCTGTATAAGTTTTTAGGCTTTTCTTCAGCGAAGCTTGCTCTCATATCTTCTGCATCCTGAAATATAAAACTGGATGTAAGATATAATGGTGTTGTATGTTCATCAAACTGGGTTCTTTCAGTCTGGGTTCTTATCGCTGATGTTTCAAAATTCTCCATATAGTTTAATTTAATAATATATCAGTACATCGTTGTACTTATGAGATCTGCATCAATTCTGAGACAGCATTATTGGTACATTGTTATACTGTTAGATTGATACAATGATTTACTTGGTTTCACTTACTCTTAAAATATCTCCGAAAACGCCTCTTGCTGTTACCTGAGCTCCGGCTCCGGCACCCATAATCACGATTGGGTTTTCACCATAACTTTCTGTATAGATTTCAAAAATAGAGTCTGAACCTTTCAGCTGGCCTAATGCAGAAGTGCCGGGTACAGAAACCAATTTCACATCAAGTTGTCCTTTGTCTTTCTGAAGATCACCGTGAAGATCGCCCACATAACGAAGCACATGTCCGGGCTCCTGCCCTTCTTTAATTTTCCGGTACTCTTCATCCAGTTCATCCAGCCTTGAGATAAATTCATTTTTATCTACGGACAGAAGATCTTCAGGAATTAGATTTTGGATGTTGATATCCTGGAATTCATTGATAAGATCTAATTCTCTTGCCAGGATCAGAAGTTTTCTTGCCACGTCATTTCCGGAAAGGTCCTCACGCGGATCAGGTTCTGTATATCCCTTTTCCATTGCTTCTCCGATAATGGTTGAAAATTTATCATTTCTCACCGAGAAATTATTAAAGATATAGCTTAGTGATCCTGAGAAAACTCCTTTTATTCTTGTAATATTTTCTCCTGAAAGATGCAGCAGTTTTATGGTGTCAATCAATGGGAGACCGGCTCCTACATTGGTTTCATACAGATAACGTCTGTTATTTTTACTCAACGTATATCTTAGTTTACGGTATTCTTCTATGGGAAGTGTATTGAAAATCTTATTGGATGAAACCAGGTCAAAACCGTTTTCAGCCAGTGCATGATAATTTTTCACAAAATCTTTGCTTGCTGTATTGTCTACGACGATCAGATTTTCCAACTGATTTTCTTTTGAAAAATTGATGAGCTCCTCTACATTTGACGGATGTTCTGCTGTTAAAACCTCATCATTCCAGTCTGCATTGAAGCCTTTTTTATTGAAAGCTATTTTTCTTGAATTGGCTACTGCAACTACTTTAAGATCTATCTTTTTACGTCTTCTGATTTCTTCAGACGACTGTAAAACCTGCTCTATTAATGTTTTTCCAACATTTCCGTGGCCAATGATTGCCAGATGAACTGTTTTAGGTTTTTTGAATATTTCGGATTCAATGATGTTCTTCGTTTTTTCATCCTGGGAAGAGGTAACAACAATATTGACTCTGTTTTCTCCTGCAATCTGGTTGAGAAGAAGGGGAAAAACATTGTTTCTGGCCAGCTCTGCAAGAACTTTATTGAAATCTTCCGCTACAAATCCAAGTACGGAAACATTATTGATGCTGTAAATCTGTGAAACCTTTCCTGATTTTCTCTCCGGCTCAAACTCATCGATCAGGCAGGTCACTGCTTTTTCTGCATCGGCTTCATTTACCAGAATGGATATTCCGTTTTCAATGGCCTGTTGGGAGATCACTCCAACACTGATACGCGCCAAAGTAAGCGCTTTAAAAACTCTTCCGTCGATCCCGATTTCACCCAGGAAATCTTCTCCTTCAAACTTGATGATTGATCTGTTTTTTAAAAACTTTATCTCGTTAGCATTTCTCATTCTACAAAATATTTTTTATGATAGTATTTAATTGTTCGTATTCCATTAGGAAGGCATCATGCCCGTGAATTGACTGTATTTCATGATAGAAAACTTCTTTCTTTTTCTCTTTCAGCTGTTCAAAGCACATTCGGATTTCTGAAGCGGGAAAAAATAAATCTGTATCTACAGCGATAAGGTGTATTCGGGCACCTATTTTATCTAACTGTTCTTCTTCAGTATTGATATTCATCAGCAGATGGTTCATCAATCTATAAGATCTTAAACTAAACCTTTCGTTTAATGAATTCCCGTGATAAACGAGCCAATCTTCTGACTCTAATCTCTGTTTTTCCTGATCGTATCTATTTTGAAATCTGTCATTTAATGACTGAGGTGTTCTGTAACACAGCATCGCATGAATTCTTGCTTTCTGCAGGGGCTCGTCATTTCCGTTCAGCAGAAATTTCTGAACCAGGCATTGGGCATGAAGCCAGTCGTGGGTTTTAAAATCGCAGGCAATAGGAATAAGGATTTCTGCCAACTGTGGTTGTTTGGTAAGCATTTCCCATGCAATTCCTCCTCCGAGAGAGCCTCCAATAATGGCATAAAGGTTTTTGATATGTAAAGCTTCCAGGCCTTTCAGAAATATTTCAGCAATATCTGATGGCGTGAAGTCTTCGTATTCGTCAATTAAAAAATGATCATACCCGTTTCCGGGAATATTGAAACACAGAACTGTGTATTTATTCGTATCAATAACCTGATTTTCACCAATCAGCTGTTTCCACCATCCTTTTCCTCCGGAAACATTTGAATTTCCGGTTAAGGCATGATTTACTAATATAACGGGTGCTGTATACAGGTCTTTCCCGAAGATCTGATAGGTCAACGGGATATGGTATTCCTTTTGGGAATGGGTACGATACGAAAGATTAATATAGTTTAGTTCTGTTTTCAATTCTATTATTATTTTAATACAATTGAAAATGCCACAGGAAATGGCTGAAAAGAACTTCAGTAAGTTATCTGTCCAAAATAAATTGGTAGAACGTAGCACCTTCTCTGCTTGCACAAAGGGTTGCTAAGGTTTCATAGGGTCTAATCCCTCAACCTTTCTTGATAACATTTTCAATATTTGAATGAACGCTCTGCAAAGATAAGTCTTTTCTTTTAAAATTAAAAAGAAAAAATATTTATTATTAAAAAAGTCTGTAATAATAAGCGTTTCAAGGGTATGTTAATAATTATTCAGGTGAAAGGAATTGGAATTATTTTTCAAAAAAACTAACTTCGTATTGAAAAAGTGATGAAATATGACTGTTGAGAAAGAAAGATTACAAGATGCTAAATGGAAAAACTGGGGTCCCTATGTCAGCAACCGACAATGGGGAAATGTACGTGAAGACTACAGCCCGAACGGAAATGCCTGGCATTACGCGAACCATAATAATGCAGAAAGCTACGCCTACCGATGGGGCGAAGAGGGTATCGCAGGAATCTCCGATGTGAAACAGCTTTTCTGTTTTGCATTTTCCTTCTGGAATAAAAAAGATAAAATTGTAAAAGAACGTTTTTTTGGATTAAGCAACCCCCAGGGTAACCACGGCGAGGATATCAAAGAAATTTTTTATTATTTAGATAATACACCTACCCACAGCTACATGAAGATGGTGTACAAATATCCTGTCAATGCCTTTCCTTATGATGATCTTGTTGATGAAAACGGCAGACGAAGTAAAAAGGAACCGGAATACGAAATATTTGATACCGGAATTTTTAATAATGATGAATATTTCGATATCTTCATTGAATACTGTAAAGCAGACCATAATGATATTCTTGCTAGGGTAACCATCCATAACCGAAGCAATCAGGATGCTCCCATTGTGATAGCTCCGACTGCCTGGTTCCGGAATAACTGGAAATGGGGCTACAATACCTACAAAGCCCAGATGCATGCTTCATATGACGGCTGCATTGATATTAACCATGACAGCATTTCGATCAAGAAGTTCTATTCAAGGAATCTGGCTGCGAAAAGTGCTTTCTGCGAAAATGAAACAAATACTCCCAAATTATACGGAGCCCCTTATCCCGGAAACACCTATTTTAAAGACGGGATCAATGATCATATTATTTATGGAAGCAATACGGTAAATCCTGAAAAGAGAGGGACCAAAGCATCTTTTATTATTGATGAAATGATTGGTGCGGGACAATCCAAAACTTTTGATTTCAGATTGTGCCCCGATGAAACAGACGAACCTTTCGATAAGTTCGATGAAATTTTCAGTACAAGAACAGCCGAAGCCGATGAGTTCTACAATGATATCCAGAGTGAAACAACAACCGAAGATGAAAGGAATGTTCAGCGACAGGCTTTTGCAGGACTTCTCTGGAATAAACAATTCTATCATTATAATGTGGGAAAATGGCTGAAAGGTGACCCCAACCACGAAGCTCCCAGGAATTTCAATGAGTATGTAAGAAATACGGAATGGAACCATCTTCACAATAAGGATATCATTTCTATGCCTGATAAATGGGAATATCCGTGGTATGCGACATGGGATCTGGCTTTTCACTGTGTACCTTTTTCCATTATTGACGGTGAATTTGCTAAAGGACAGCTTCTGCTTTTAACAAAGGAATGGTATATGCATCCCAATGGTCAGCTTCCTGCTTATGAATGGAACCTGAGCGACGTGAATCCACCGGTACATGCATGGTCATGCTTCCGGGTTTTCAAAATTGATGAAAAGCAGAACGGAAAACCTGATCTTTTATTTCTTGAAAAAGTTTTCCAGAAACTCCTCCTGAACTTTACATGGTGGGTGAACAGAAAGGATAAAAACGGTAAGAATATTTTTGGCGGCGGTTTCCTTGGTCTTGATAATATCGGAGCTTTCGACCGCAATATGGTGCTGAAAGACGGACAGCATCTGGAACAGGCCGACGGAACAAGCTGGATGGCGATGTATGCGCTTAACATGATGCGGATTGCCATGGAGCTTGCACAGTACTACCAGGTTTATGAAGATATGGCGATTAAGTTTTTTGAACATTATCTGTATATCGCTGAAGCCATGGAAAATCTGGGTGACGGTAAGGAAGGTTTATGGAATGAGGAGGACGGATTTTTCTATGATGTACTGCAACTCGGTAACGGAGACAGTGTTTCATTGAAGTTAAGAAGTATTGTAGGATTGATCCCAATGTTTGCCGTGGAAATTGTAGACCATAAACTATTGGAGAAAATGCCTAATTTCCAGGCAAGAATGGATTGGGTATTAAAAAACAAACCGGAACTCACGAAACTTGTTTCTCACTGGGATGAGGAAGGACAGGGAAGAAAGCATCTGATGAGCATTTTACGTAAGAACAGGCTGACAAAGGTTCTGAAAAGAATGCTTGATGAGAACGAATTTTTAAGTTCTTACGGGATCCGTGCCATGTCGAAAGTATATGAAGAAAATCCGTTTGTATTCTCTGTTCACGGGACGGAAAATGTAGTGTATTACACGCCTGCAGAAAGTGACAGCCGGATGTTCGGAGGCAACAGTAACTGGAGAGGTCCTATCTGGTTCCCGATCAATTTTCTGATCGTGGAAAGCTTACAGCGTTTTCATTTTTACTATGGCAACAGCTTAAAGGTGGAATTTCCTACCGGAAGCGGCGAGAAGAAAAACCTGGATGAAGTGGCACAGAATATCAGCAAAAGATTATGTTCACTATTCTTAAAGGATGAAGACGGGCAGAGACCTTTTAACGGAGGCAATGCCAAGTTTAATTATGATGAACATTTCAAAGATTATATTACATTCTTTGAATATTTCCACGGAGACAACGGCCGCGGTGTAGGAGCCTCTCATCAGACCGGATGGACGGCAACGGTTGCCAAGCTTATGAAACCAAGAATGACTATATAATTCAAAGCCTCTTTTTTAAGGGGCTTTTTCAATTCTTTTAGTTATCAATTAATTGATGAGCGGGGATTCTTAATAATTTTAATTATATTTATCTCCACAAAAACACAAATGAAAGCAAAATTCCCTTTTACTTTCCTAATACTCTTATTAGGGAAACTGAACCAGAATACTCTGTTTCTCTGTTATTACCTACATCTGGCTTCTTTTTCACTTTCAGAAAAATCATTTAAAACAATTATTTAACCACTATTTACTGTACTCTTTTTCCTGATGATATTTTTATCAGGTATAATTATTTTTTATCTCAAATGAGGTGAGAAATCATCCAAAATTAAAACACAATACAATTACATAATGAGAACAAAATTATTTCTTTTTTCTTTCCTGATGATCCTGTTAGGATTAAAAGCGCAAAGTATTCAGACTAGTGGAAATTTTAAAGCAAAACTCCTTTCTTCATCAGCCAGCAATACCATTGCTAAAAATTTATCCGGAAATTATTTTGCCGTAGACGCTGATGGCGATGGCGATATTGACAAGAACGAAGCAGAACAGGTTTCAGAATTAAATATCCAAAGCTCAGGAATTGGTGAACTTAATAGTATTTTTCATTTTAAGAATCTTGCAAAATTAGATTGTTCAAATAATAATCTAATGTTTTTGGAACTCCAGGGGTTAGAAAATCTTGAAACTGTAAAGTCAAATAACAATCAACTTCGGGAAGTGTATCTGCAGTACAATCCGAGTTTAAAGAACCTTGATTTGAGCAATAATGTTATCGAATATATCAATCTTGCGAACCTTATAAGTTTAAGTAATATAAATTTATCCGGAAATCACCTGAGTGGTCTTTCTTTTCAAGACGGCACAACAGTAAATATTCAGTCTTTGAATGTTACGAACAATCCTTTACTTACAACCATTTGTAAAGATGTTTCAGATATTCTGCCTTCGACAGGAAGTATTTCTCAAAATACTTATGACGTTCCTTATATGAACCCGGCATTTACAACGGCATTGCTTTATGCCTCTCCGACCAATATGGTTGCAAAAAACCTTAGTAACCAATACTTCAGGATTGATGCAAACGGAGATGGTATTTTACAATTGTCTGAGCTCTCTCAAATCAAAGAATTAGATCTGAATGAAGCTTATTATAATACTCCTATGCATCTAAGTTCCATTAATAGCTTTGGAATGAGCAACCTGAAGAAAATTAAATACACTGGGGCGGGACAGGAAAATTATGGGGGAATTTCTACCCATTTTTGGGGAAATCTATATGATGTTGATCTAAAAGGATCTCCAAATTTGGAATCTATTCTATTTGATGATCAACCTTTGAGAGGAATTGACATAAGTAATATGCCTCATCTAACTATGTTGAGTTTAAATATAGAAGTCCCTTTTTCCAGTCCAGCTAATTTTCCTGAATCCGGGATGAGACTGAAATATCTAAAAGGAGAAAACTGCAGTTCTTTAAATTATATCGGCTTAGAATATCAGAATGCTCTTGAAAGAGTCAATTTAAAAAATTGCACGTCTTTAATACAATTCAATCATACTAATGATGGATATAATGGGGATAATTATCTCGCATCACCAAAAACATTTGCTTTACAAGATGTAAATCTTGAAGGTTGCTCAAGTTTGATCTCTACAAATGTAAGCCGAACTATGCTAACTAATCTGAACGTTAAAAACTGCCCAGTTTTAGAAGAAATCAAAGCCTATAAAGGTCAACTTACTACTACAGATAATATCTTAATGGCCAACAGTCCCAATATTAAAATATTAACGGTAACCGCTAACAGAATTACAAATGTAGACCTATCTAAAATACCCAGTGTAGAAATACTTGACTGTACTGCCAATGTATTGACCAATATTCAAGGGTATTCAAACAAGTTAAAAAAACTGCATATTTATAATAACAGTCTAACAGCATTAAATATTCATAATATTCCCAATCTGGAACTTATAGCACTTGGCTATAATAAATTTATTGATCTAAATTTCAACGGTCATCAAAAACTACAATCAATTCTCATAAAAGACTATAGCTACAATGAATTTTATGATACTAATATGCCTTTTCCAAATGGCGATAATTATTTAAAAAGTCTGAACGTAAATAATTGTCCCAACATGCAAAGCATCTTCTTAGCATCTTCTGTATTGGAAAGGTTATATATCAAAAATGGAGTGAATGAAACTATCGATTATTTTATTGCATCACCAAGCCAATTTATCTGTTGTGACGCAAGCGAGGCTGTCGCCATGCAGGATCAACTGGATATAATGAATAATACTACGTGCGCTGTTTACACAGACTGCAGCACTACCGGGCCAGTATTATCAACACATAATATTTCAAAAGACAAAGACACTGTAAATATTTTTCCTAGTCCTACAAAGGGAGATGTGAACGTCACTGCTGATTCTAAGATCAATTCAATTGAAATTTATGATGCGCAGGGAAAAATTATTCAGAAACAAACAGAAATTAATTCCCAAACTACAAAAGTTTCTATTCAGGGTAATACTTCCGGAATATATATTTTCAAAATAATTACAGAAAAAGAAACATTTACAAAAAAAATCATCAAAAACTAAAAAAATCATTTTCCATATTTTACCCTTTCATTCAATGAGAGGATATTTTATAATAAAACAAAACCCCGGATAAGATGTCCGGGGTTTTGCTTTTTATTTTCTTGAGTTAAACTTTCTCGCCGTTTACCAGAACTTCATACCCGATCTCTACATTGGGTTCTAAAGTTTTTGATACGGAACAGTATTTCTCAAAGGACAGCTGAGCTGCTTTCAATGCTTTTTTAGGGTCTATATTCCCTTCCAGAAGGAATTTCACTTTGATAGCTTTGAATGGTTTTGCATCTTCTACAGGAATTCTTTCACCTTCTACTTCTGCTTTGAAACCGGTGATTTCCTGACGTTGTTTTTTCAGGATAGCCACTACATCTATTCCACTGCATCCGGCGACAGCCATGAGTACACTTTCCATAGGAGAAACGCCCTTAGCTCCCGGTTGAGAGGTATTGTCCAAAAGGATAGAATTCCCTTGGGAATTGGTACATTCAAATAAAAAATCGTCGTTGAGTCGGTTGAGTGTTATTTTCATTTTTAAATTTTATTGTAAGATTCCTCTACTCCGTTCAGAATAACTGAACCCTCAGGTTTATTAAGCAAAATTATAAAATTTCTCTCGCTTTTATCTCAAGATATTTATTGATAACGTCAATATTCAAGTTTTCAGGCAGGGTATACACCGTATAGATCCCATATTTCCTAAGTTCCTGAATGATTAGCTTCTTTTCAAACTCAAATTTTTCAGCGATAATTTCGTCATAAATTTCCTGCATGCTTTCAGGATTTTTTTGGATAAGAGTATGCAGTTCTGAATTTTTGAAAAACACAACAACCAACAAGTGGTTTTTGGCAATACCCCGGAGGTATTTCAATTGCCGGTTTAATCCGTCAAGAGTTTCAAAATTGGTGAAAAGCAAAACAAGGCTTCTCTGGTTCAGAGAATATTTTATATCCTGATACAGACGGTTGAAATCACTTTCAAAAAAGTCAGTTTTAATATTGTACAGGGCTTCTGAGATCTTTTTCAGCTGACCTGATTTATTTTCAGCCGCGATTTTATTCTCCGTCTTTTTTGAAAAGGTCATCATTCCGGCCCGGTCGCCTTTTTTCAGGATAATATGGGAAAGAGCCATAGCTGCATTGATAGAGTAATCAAGCAGACTTAATCCATTGAAAGGCATTTTCATCGTCCTTCCTTTATCAATCAGAATGAAAATACGCTGAGATTTTTCATCCTGAAACTGGTTGACCATCAACCGGTTCGTTTTAGAGGTGGCTTTCCAGTTGATTGTTCTGATGTCATCTCCGGGAACATATTCTTTGATCTGCTCAAACTCCATGGTATGTCCCAGTTTTCTTATCTTTTTGATCCCTCCCAGCATAAACTCGCTCTGCAGTGCCATCAGCTCATACTTTCTGAGATGAACAAAAGACGGGTAAGCAGGCAGCATAGCATCTTTCTGGAAATTAAACCTTCTGGCCACAAAGCCTAATGGTGAAGAAGCATAAACATTCAGGTTTCCAAAGCTATACTCTCCTCTTTCTTTTGGTTCCAGGCTGTACTGGAAGTAGGTATTTCTACCTGATTCAATATTTTTTGTAATCAGAAAGTCTCTTTTCTGGAACTGAAACGGAATTTCATCAATGATCCTTGTACTGATCTTAAAGCTGTAATTATTTTTAATGTCGATTTTTACAAAATTCTCATCTCCGTTGGACAGCTTCTCCGGCAGTATTCTTTGAGCCAGCACTGCATTCTTTTGGTTGAACAGTAAAAGATAATCTACCATTACCGCAAGAAAGCACAGCAGCAACAGAATATGAGCCGCCCACATCAGAACCGGAAAGAAAAATGCAAGGACATACAGTATCCCCACTCCGATGAGCGAAAAGAAAAATCGTGTATTGATGTATAGGTTTTTCATTTTTTGCTAGGGATTCGGGGATAGGATTTAGAGATTAGGGAATCAACTGTGATAAATAATTACCTGTTATACCTAATCCCTAAATCCTAATCCCTATGATCTATCTCGGAATCTCTATTCCCTCTAAGATCTGGCGTATAATTTCATCTGCTGTAAGGCCTTCCATCTCTCTTTCCGGAGAAACGATCACTCTGTGTCTTAATACGGCGTAGCTTGCCTCTTTGATGTCCTCGGGTGTTACAAAGTCTCTTCCCCTAAGGGCTGCAAAAGATTTGGAAGCCGTAAGCAGGGCCAGTGAAGCTCTTGGAGAAGCACCCAGATATAAGAACTGGTTTTCTCTTGTATTGACAATAATTTTGGCAATATATTCCATGAGCTGGGATTCTACGATGATCTCTTTTACCAGGTGCTGATAGCTTTTCAGCTGCTCGGCAGTAATGACATGGTTGACGCCTTCGGTTTTATCTTCTTTTTTGCTTTCGTGCTGGTTTCTGATAATGGCTATTTCCTGCTCAAGATTCGGATATCCTACATTGATTTTGAACAGAAAACGGTCCAGTTGTGCTTCGGGAAGCCTGTAGGTTCCTTCGTGCTCTATAGGATTCTGGGTAGCCACTACCAGAAATGGCTCATCCATAATGTAGCGGGTTCCATCCATGGTGATCTGTCTTTCTTCCATTACCTCAAACAATGCTGCCTGGGTCTTCGCCGGCGATCTGTTGATCTCATCAATTAATATAAAGCTGGAAAAAATAGGGCCTTTTTTAAATTCAAATTCAGAGTTTTTCACATTGAAAACAGAGGTTCCCAGAATATCGGAAGGCATAAGATCCGGTGTAAACTGGATCCTGCTGAAACCTACGTCAATAGTTTTTGCCAGAAGCTTGGCTGTAATAGTTTTCGCCACCCCCGGAACACCTTCAATCAGTACATGTCCGTTTGATAAAAGGGCTGCAATAAGATGCTCGACCATGCTTTCCTGTCCAACAATAACTTTGGCTATTTCAGCTTTTACTTTGTCTAGGCTGGCACGCAGCTCAATCATGTCAATTCTCGATTGAAACTGGTCTTCGTTTTTATTTAAATTGATAGAACTTTGATTTTCTACATTCTGGTTTTCAAGGTTTTCCATAATTATATTTTTTTTCAACAACAATGTAACGACTTAACAGTCAGTATTTTTATCGGCAGTCAATATATCTGCTTATCCTGTAATCTATTGATCCATTGTTACATACTAGTCTGTTATATTATTTGAGTATTTCATCGAGGAGTTTATTCATTCTTACAAGATCTTCTTTCATTACGCTTGCATAAGGATCCTGTCCTTTTTTGACCAAAGCTATAGCTTCATCAATCATTTCTATTGGTTTTCCTGTTTTTAAATGAAGTTTTTTAGCAAATTCTCCATCCAGATTCTGGGTATCGATCAACAGGTCCATTCTTATTTTATTCAGAAAATACTGGGCTTTTTTAGCCATCATATCATGGAAATTTCCTTCCTGAAGATAAAGATTTCCAATGCTTTTCACAAAATCCACCGAAGTATTCCTCAGCGGTTCCAAAACAGGGACTATCCGCTGTTTTCTTTTTGCATTAAAGAAAATAAACAGTACAAGTCCTCCTAAAAATATCCACCATGCATACTTCAATGCGGGGTTGGACAGGACAAACCTCATGAAAAAACGGGAAACTTTGGTATCATTTTCCACAAACCAGATGGTTTCCCTATCCTGAAGATACGAAAAAACATCCTGTGTATATTTTAAACTTCCAGGTTTTAAAAGATAATAATTGGTTAGGAAAAGAGGTTCACTATGGACATAAATTGTTCCTTTTCCAAAGCTGACCTTAATAAAATTCGCCTGATCAGAGTTATTTTTTTCCACTGTTTTACCCAGTACTTCCACTTTAGGTTTAATGTAAGAAAAACCTCTGCCCGACGGAAACTTATCTAGTTTAATAAAATCGTTCTGGTATTCTTTATCCGTAAGCTTCAGTACATTTTCCTCTTCAAAAGAAATATCTGAGCTGTGATAGCCTATACTGTCTGAAATATCTTTTGGAACCCGGCTCATCAGAATCATCACATCTGAACCGTTTGTTACCTGATCCAGGATTTTCTTCCAGGATTCTTTATCCAGGTCTTTTTCTATAACGATGATATTATGCGGGGCTTTTTTTCTCTGGCTATAATAATCATAAGGGGCTTCTTCTGTTTTTTTCAGATTATTTTTAAACAGATCTTTCGCTTCATTATTAAAAACAAACAGGCCGAACGGAGATTTTTCGTTGATATTAAAATTTTTACGCCAGTTGACTGTTTCTTTTTTATTGACTTCAAGCAACGCCAGAATAAGCATCACAACGATGAATATCACAGCATATATTTTGAAGGTCTTTTTCATGGTTAATTGTTTAATTACGGTTTAAATGCCTGATACTGGTCTTTAAATTTCTGGTAAGCCTTTTCATCAATAGTGAATTCTCCGTACCAAACATAGTCGAATATATAAGACAGTCCTGAAAATTCATTTTTAAGATGTTCTGCTTTAAGTTCCATCATATAATCCTTATTTGTTTTTTCAGGATTCCAGCTGATCAGCTTTTTATCGCTCAGCTTTTTCAGGGCAAATAAAAACTGGTAACGAACCGCTGAACGATAATCCTTCTCCCTTTCAAATTTCACAATACTTTCGGGAAAATTAATCTCGTGAATATTCTCATGAAGCTCTTGTGCATTAATATCCACTTTTTTATTTTTCTTGCCGAAGAAAAAATTTCCATCTTTGCTTATCAGGTATTTAATGATAAAATAAAGAAGAAATCCTACCAGAATAATGGCAAAAAGCCGGATAAGAATGGTGGTTATTTTTGCAGAATTAGTAAAAACGGTTTCTCCAAAAATGCTTTGCAGAAACTTATCTATTCTTCTCATTAGTTTTTGAAAGAAAGATTCTTTCGGTTTTGAAACTGAATAATCAAATTCATTTCCTTTATATCTTGACTGAATATTTTCTCTGAACTTCTTTGGATAAATCTTGTTTTCTGTAACCGGTTTTCTGATCAGTACCGAATCTGCCCGGAGCATATTTCTATAATGCCCGGTTCCCAAAGAGTCTGCAATATAGTCTTCTACCGTTGCAGGTTCATGCCCATTCTGTGCATGAACAGGACCAATGGAGATAAAAAGCAGCAGAAAAAAAAGAAGTTTATTCATTAATGCCTATGGTTTCTATTTCTTCAAGTTCAACTTTCTGGTGAAGATCCGTCCTGCTGTCATAATACATCAGTCCCGCATTGATATACATCAGATTGGAAAGGAGTAACGATGCAAGCATTGAAAATCCATAGAATATAAAGAAAATGATTCCCGCTGCTCCTGAAAAAGGGTTCTCTTCAAAACTCCCATTTGGAGCAGATGTAAGAAGTGATCCGTAAACAAAGAACAAAGGAATAAATGTAAATACAGAAGTAATCATGTACATAATAACAAACATGATAATAGAGGCACCCCAATATTTCCAGTAGGGAGATTTTTCGTTCCCGTTCGGATAAGAGAACTGCGATCTTATGGAATAGCTCAAACTTTCTATAAAACCTCTTTTTGTGTTAAAATAATCATACATCAGAAATGCAGAGACATTGAATGCTGTAGGATAAACAAGCAGCATCAGGAAAAAACCAATGATAATCAACATCAATACATAAGAGAAACCTATCAGGATCATCATTATAGGAAGCACGATAAACAGCATTCCTATGCACATTTTAGCAATTCTTCCGGCATTTCTTTTGAAATCACCCAGAATCTCATCTGTCTTTACCTTTTGGGCTCCTTCAGTAATCCTTTTCAGATAGAAAACCGGATACAGATAATTGACTATTCCCAAAAGGACAAAAAGTACAAAGACCAGTATTCCTGCGACGATCAGCATTCCTGCATTCTCTGAGAAATACCTTTCGAAATAATAGCTTTCGCCACTGATATTAGAGCCGACAAGCTGCCCGAAAATTTCTCTAAAGCCAAAAATCACGACAGCAACTGTTAAGATTAACAGCAGCCCGTTGATCAGGATATAGTTTTTAAAATAGTTTTTTCCGTATAATTTGAAAAAATTAAAGCTGTCACTGATAAAAGCCCCAAATTCTCTTTTTTTATAAAACTGCATCATGGTTGTGATTATTAATTTTTTTATAAACCACCGAAGGATAAACAAAGTAGTAAAACCCTATAATGGCAAGTGAGCTGATGATTATGGCTAAATTTACCACCAGCGGCATTTTCAAAGCATGCCTGGTGACGTAACCTTCGATAATTCCTGCACAAATGGTAAACGGAATGGTACTGAGGAAGATTTTAAAGGAGTCCTTAAACCCTTTTTTAAAGGAATTAAATCTTGAAAATGTTCTCGGAAACAGAATGCTTGCTCCCAGGATCAAACCGCACATAGCTTCTACAACCATTGCAAAGATCTCGAAAACACCATGAAGCCAGATTCCTCTTGCACTGTCTTTCAAAGCACCGTAATCATAGAAAAAATATTGAAAGGATCCCAGCATAACGCTGTTGGAAAGCAGAGCAAACAGTGTCCCTACTCCTCCCATTATGCCATAAATATATAATTTCGCACCTACTCCAATATTGTTGAAAATAATTCCGATTGTGCTTCCCCATGTAGAACCACTTTGGTAGATCCCTACAGCATTACCTTTTTTAATATTCTCTATGGTCTCATTGACATAGTCTTCTCCAAGAATGATATTGGCAAAGTCTTTATCATATGCTCCGGAAAGTACTCCAATCGAGGTAAACAGAGTGAAAAACAGAAAAGCATACATAAGATATCTTCTGTATTGATGTACCAGCAAGGGAACTTCTGTCCTGAAGAAATAGATGAACCTGTTCTCTTCTACCCTTTTGGTTTTATAGATCTTCTGGTATATTTGTGAAGACAGATGATTCAGATATACCGTTGTATTACTTTTAGGATAATAGGTCTGTGCAAATGAAAGATCATTGATCAGGTTGATATACAACGAAGACAGGTCATCAGGATTTTTTTTTATTTTCCCTTGAATAACCTGTTCAATTCCCAACCATTTTTCTTTATTTTGTTTAATGAAATAAACTTCTCTCATAATTGTAAGGCTAAAATAATAAAAATTATGTCTCAAATTGCGATAAATACCTCACAAAATGTAAATATTAACTTTAATATTGCCAGTGTTGGAGAAAGAATGCTTGCCTTCATTATCGATCTTTTGATAAAGGTTGCTTATGCCGTTATCATATTTTATCTTTTTTTCAATATTTTTGATCTCGGGTATTTATTGTCCGGACTGGATCAATGGTCTGTCATGGCAGTTTATATTGTTCTCACATTTCCTGTGTATATTTATCCCGTTGTTTTAGAAAGCCTGATGGAAGGACAGACGCCCGGAAAAAAACTGATGAAGATCCGGGTAGTAAAAATTGATGGCTACCAGGCGAGCTTCGGTGATTATCTGATCCGGTGGGTTTTCAGACTGATCGACACATCTGCAGCCGGTGTTGTCGGCCTGATCTCTATGATTGTTTCCAAAAATAACCAACGGCTGGGCGATATTGCGTCCGGTACAGCAGTGATCTCATTAAAGAATAACATTAATATTTCCCATACCATTTTAGAAAACATTAATGAAGACTATATCCCTTCATTTCCTCAGGTCATTGCGTTAAGTGATAATGATATGCGGATCATTAAGGATAATTATACCAAAGCTCTGAAAGTAGATGACCGCCAGATCATCAGCCGGCTTTCGGATAAGATCAAAAGTATTTTAAAACTGGAAATAGATCCCAGGAAGATGACGGAGAGACAGTTTATCAATGTGGTAATTAAGGACTATAACTACTATACGGGGAAGGATAACTGATATTTCTAATGATCAATTTGCTTCGCAAGTAAATGGTTTAATTGGTAATGTTAAAAAATATTTTCTGTACTTAATAAAGTTTAAAATTGACTGCGAAGCAAATTCACTATTCACCATCCACTATTCACCGTTAACATGATCCATCGGTGCAATTTTTGCATCTTTAAAACAAAGTTTGAATTATGAAATTTGAAAACAACAAATCAGGAAACGGCGGCGTCCTTACGCTGAACAATGAAATAAAAGAAGTCGGAAGACTTACCTATACTATTTTTCCGGAAGAAAATAGGTTTATTATTTCCTTTGTACTGGTTCATCCGGAATTTGAGGGCCGGGGAATGGGTAAATATCTCGTTGAAGAAGCTATAAAATTTGCCAGAGAAAATAACTGGAAAGTATATCCCCACTGTTCCTATGCAAGAGCTGTGATGACAAGGATGAGCAATGTAGATGATGTCTTTTTAAAGAATTAAAACTTCGTTGACCAAAATTTCCTCAATATCATCCGGGTAATCTACTTTTAAGTGATGGTCTGAAGCAACCCATTCCATAATTTCCTGAAGGTTTAACACTTTAGAATTCGGAATCCCCATAAGGTCCAATGCGCTGGCATTGCATTCCTGTTCATACTGGTTATGAATAGGGATTACAAACAGTTTTTTATCCAGAAAAAGCGCTTCTGCGGGAGTCTCAAAGCCTGCATTGCACAAAATGCCATCGCAGCTTTCAAAGTATTTCAGATACTGAACCTCGTCAATAGGGAAAACTTCTACATTTTTTACTTTAACCTGTACTTTGCTGTGCTTGGAAAATACTTTCCACTCTACAGGAATCTGCTTTAAAACCTTGATGATATTTTCATCCGCAAAGCTGGGAAGATAAACGAGATAATATCCTTTTTTATCCGGGTTAAGGTTTCGGATTTTATGCCTGATGACCGGTTTTTTGATCTGAGGATGGTAATTTTCAAAATGAAAACCTATTTTCCTTTCACTGGGAACATAATATTTCAGGATCAGCTCACCCAGAAAATCTTTCTTTTCAGGCTTGGGTGTTTCAGGAAAGCTCATGGAAGCCTGATGGCTCAGTTCAATCATTGGCAGCTTCTTCAGCTTACCGGCCCAGCCGGTCAGAGGCTCGTAATCATTGATGATCAGATCATACTGTGAAAGATCCAGCTCTCTGATTGTTTTTACAGCTTCAAGAAATTTATTTTCGGTAAACGTTTTGCGATAGGATAAACCGCCTGTTTTGTTATAAAGAAGAGAAATACCTCTATGTTGGAAATTAATGTCAAAATCAGCCTTTAATTGTGACTGGTGGCCACTGATCAATGTATCAACCGAAGCATATTTTTTGAGAATGGGAATTATCTCCTGTGCTCTGGCAACATGCCCGTTTCCTGTCCCTTGAAAAGCATACAGTACTTTCATTTAAGAAAAATTGGTTACTATTTTCAGAAGCTCGGAACTGTCCATGTCCTGGATCTCTTCTGCTTCGTCATCTTTAAGTGAATCTTTGTGGTCGTCATAATAAAATATTTTCCATTCTTTATCATGATATTCGAGGGCCGAGAGGTTTTCTATCCAATCTCCTGAGTTAAGATAAGTACAGGATCCTTTTTTAGTGATGACTTCGCGGATCTGTGGCTGATGGATATGCCCGCAGATTACATAATCATACTGATTGTCTATGGCCAGTTCGGAAGCAGTCAATTCAAAGTCACCGATATATTTAACTGCTTTTTTTACATTATTTTTGATCTTCTTGGAAAACGAATATTTCTCTTTACCCATTTTCTCTAGAAACCAATTGACCACATTATTGATGACAATAAGGAGATCATAGCCTTTCCCTCCAAGCTTCGCAATCCATTTGGAATGCTGAACAGACGCATCAAAAACATCTCCATGAAATATCCAGGTTTTCTTTTGATCAATATCAAGACATATCTTGTTGCAGACCTTCAGTTTCCCCAATTCAAAATCCGTAAACTTTCGGAACATTTCATCGTGGTTACCTGTAATATAGTAGACCTGTGTATTTTTTGTAGCCAATGAAAGGATCTTTTTGATCACTTTCAAATGAGGTTTAGGGAAGTAAGACTTTTTAAACTGCCAGATATCAATAATATCACCATTCAAAACTAACGTTTTAGGCTGGATAGAATTGAGATACCGCAACAGTTCTTTAGCCTTACATCCATAAGTTCCCAAATGAACATCCGATATGACAACTAGCTCAACGTTTCTTTTCATAGTTTTATACAAAGAAACTAATTGAAAGTTAACTGTATATGAATGCTATATTATTTTTACAGTGAGTTCATCAGCTCATTTGTGATTTCCATATTGTGATAAACGTTTTGCACATCATCATCATCTTCAAAACGCTCAAGCATTTTCATATTGGCTTTGAACTGCTCTTCATTGACTTCTTTGATGTTGTTAGGAATTCTCTGAAGTTCTGCGCTTTTTGCTTCAATCCCCAGTTCATCTAATTTATGTGACAAGGAGCCGAAATCTTCGAAAGCTGTAGTGATCATTACTTCATCTTCATCTTTTTCTACGTCTTCAGCACCACCATCAATCATTTCCATTTCAAAATCGTCCCAATCCATCTTGATTTGAGAAAGATCCAGGCTGAAGATTCCTTTTCTGTCGAAGATGAAAGCCAATTCACCATTCTTACCCAGATTACCGTCAAACTTATTGAAAATTGCTCTTACATTGGCAACAGTTCTTGTTGTATTGTTGGTTGTACATTCAACAAAGAAAGCGACACCGCCTTGTCCGTATCCCTCGTAAGTCACTTCTTCGTAGTTTTCCGCATCAGCACCACTTGCTTTTTTGATCGCTCTTTCTACATTGTCTTTGGGCATATTGGCACCCTTGGCATTCTGGATACATCTTCTTAAAGCAGGGTTAGCTTCAGGATCTGTTCCTCCGGCTTTCACTGCCAAGGCAATATCTTTACCGATCTTAGAGAAAGTTTTGGCCATTTTATCCCATCTGGCCATTTTAGAAGCTTTTCTATATTCAAATGCTCTTCCCATTTTAATTTTTTAAATTTTCAACAAAATTAACTAAAAGTCAACAAAAAAAAAATACCCCCAAAAAATTGGAGGTATTTATTATTTAGAAAAATTAATTATTTTCTTTTTTTAACTACTTTTTTCTTAGTAGATTTTTTAGTAGCTTTTTTCACTGGAGCATCAGCGTAATCTTTCTTAGCGATTGCATTCCACTCGTTAGCATCTTCAACAGCAGTTACAACAACTTTTCTGTCAGCTTGTCTTTCTGCATCAGAAGCTTTTTCAGAAACTGTAGCTTTAGTTTCACCAACACCGATTGATTTAAGAGAGTTAGCATCAACACCTCTAGCTTCTAGAGCAGAAACTACTGAAGCAGCTCTTTGTCTAGAAAGTTTCAAGTTGTATTCAGCAGCACCTTTAGCATCAGTTTGACCTTCAACTAGGTAGTTACCTCCGTCAGTTTTGATGATTTTAGCAGCATTATCTAGTTTAGCGCTAGATTCTGGTCTGATAGTCGCTTTATTGAAATCAAAGAAGATACCTTTAAGTGCTTCTGTAGTTTCAATAGCAGTTTGCTTCTTAGGCTTAGGACATCCGTTGTATTCTGGAAGACCTGGAACTGTAGGACAAGCGTCATCTTTATCTAAGATTCCGTCACCATCTGTATCTGGCCAAGGACAACCGTTGTTTTCCGCAGGACCTGCTACTGTAGGACAAGCATCATCTTTGTCGATAACACCGTCACCATCTGTATCTGGCCAAGGACAACCGTTGTTTTCAACTGGACCAGCTACCTCTGGACATTGATCGTCTTTATCTGGAACTCCGTCACCGTCAGTATCAGGACATCCTTGGAATTCTGGTAAACCAGGAGTATCTGGACAAAGGTCATCTTTATCTAGGATACCATCCTTATCTCTGTCTCTGTTACCGAATCTGAATAAGATTGATGCAGAAGCTTGCCAGAAGTTAGCAACTGTAGATTTGTCACCTGGAGTTGATACATAATCACCCTGAACACCAAGACCGAAGTTCTTAGTTACCCAGAAGTTAGCACCAGCACCTGTAGAAACTGTAAAGTGGTTAGCTTTACCGTTTTCGTTACCACCGTCTCCGTTAGAAATAGCTTCACCTCTGTAGTCGTTTCTTGGGAAAGTAAGAGCAGTATAATCATGTCTCAGGTAGTTAGCACCAACTCTCAAATATGGATCGAACCAAGATTCTTCATTCCATAGAAGACCAGCTGCTTTAGCCTGGAAACCAAGACCTGTCATTAGGAAAAATTCTTTTCCCATGTTGAATCTCTTATTGTCTACATTACCTACAGAAGTCTGCCAGTCGATAACTAAACCTTTACCGATGTTTCTAGCAACTGTTAATTTAGATAATGGAGGTGTAATAGAGAAGTTGTTCATATTGAACATCGTCTTCGTTAAATTATTAGCAGAGAACGTATTACTAAAGTTGTTTCTCTGTGCCTTGTGATTTTCCGCATGAGCACCAACTCCGATCAACCACGGATTATTGGTAGTCTGGGCAAAGACAGTAGAGGCAACAGTAAGCGCCAATGCTGAAATTCCTAATTTTAGATTTTTCATAGAATTAAATGATTAAATAATTGATAATGCAAAATAAATATAATTTTTCTTTATATACAAAGTTTTTTGAATGATTTTTAACTTTTCTTTAATATTCTGTCCAGGTTACGTTTATTTTCTCTATCTTTTATCGCCTCCCTTTTATCAAAGAGTTTTTTCCCTCTGGCAAGCGAAATGAGCACCTTTGCTTTACCCTTGTCTGTGATATATAATTTAAGAGGTATAATTGTGTTACCAGCATCCTTTAACTTTTTTTCAAGTTTCTGCAATTCTTTTTTGTGCAACAGCAATTTCCGTTCCCTTTTTGTTTTGTGATTGTAAAAAGTTCCCAGTTTATACTCATCAATCATCATATTAATAATGTATAACTCCCCATCAATAAACTGACAAAAGGATTCTGTAATAGATGCTTTGGACGAGCGTAAAGATTTTATTTCTGTACCCGTTAAAACCATCCCTGCTTCATATTCTTCAAGGATTTCATATTCGAAACGGGCTCTTCTGTTTAATATGCTAACTGTTTTTTCGATCTTCATTGTAAAAATTCGTGATTATATTGATAGGGTTACGTTCAATCTTCATTAAACCGCCCCTTTGGGACTTCGCTCTATTTATTTTGTTAATGAAATATAGGAAAAATACCCCATATTTAAAAACTTGACTATTACATTATTACGAAATACCCAAATTCTTTTCGTAATTTTGCGCCAAATTTACAAAACTATATGTTAACAGTATCTAACTTATCTTTACAATTCGGGAAAAGAGTTCTTTTTGACGAGGTAAATATTATGTTTACCAAAGGAAACTGCTACGGGATTATCGGAGCAAACGGTGCGGGGAAATCTACATTCCTTAAAATATTAACAGGAAAGCAGGATCCTACTACAGGGCATGTATCTTTGGAGCCGGGGAAAAGAATGTCAGTTTTGGAGCAGGATCACTTTGCTTATGATCAATTTACCGTTCTTGAGGCTGTTTTAAGAGGAAATAAGAAATTATACGAAATAAAAGAAGAAATGGATTCTTTATATGCTAAAGAAGACTTTTCTGATGAAGACGGAATCAAGGCGGGTGAGCTTGGTGTGATCTATGATGAAATGGGCGGATGGACGGCAGAATCTGATGCTCAGACGATGCTTTCAAATGTTGGGATTAAAGATGATATGCACTGGCAGATGATGGGTGAACTTGAGAACAAGGACAAGGTAAAGGTTCTTCTGGCTCAGGCTCTTTTTGGAAATCCTGATGTACTGATCCTGGATGAACCTACGAATGACCTTGATATTGATACGATCTCTTGGTTGGAGGATTTCCTTGCTGACTATGAAAACACAGTAATTGTTGTTTCTCACGACCGTCACTTCCTGGATACGGTTTGTACGCACATCGGAGATTTAGACTATGCCAAACTTAACCTTTATACAGGTAACTATACTTTCTGGTACCAGGCTTCTCAGCTGGCAACAAGACAGAGAGCTCAGGCTAATAAAAAAGCAGAAGAAAAGAAGAAGGAACTTCAGGACTTCATCGCAAGATTCAGCTCTAACGTTGCAAAAGCGAAACAGGCTACTGCCAGAAAGAAAATGATCGACAAGCTGAACATCGACGATATTAAACCTTCTTCAAGAAGATATCCTGCCATTATTTTCGAAATGGAAAGAGAGGCCGGAGATCAGATCTTAGATGTAAAAGGACTTGAGAAAACAAAAGACGGAGAACTTTTATTCTCAAACATCGATTTAAATCTTAAGAAAGGTGATAAAGTGGCTGTGTTGTCTAAAAACTCTTTAGCGATCACAGAATTTTTTGAGATTCTGGCAGGAAACGTTCAGGCAGATAAAGGAACAGTGGCTTGGGGAGTTACTACAAACCAATCTCACATGCCGTTAGATAATACCAATTTCTTCCAGGAAGATCTAAGCCTAGTGGACTGGTTGAGACAATTTACCAAAAACGATGAAGAGCGTCATGAAGAATTTGTAAGAGGATTCCTGGGAAGAATGCTTTTCTCCGGTGATGAAGCTTTAAAATCCTGTAAAGTACTTTCAGGAGGTGAAAAAATGAGATGTATGTTCAGCAGAATGATGCTTCAGAAAGCTAATGTTCTGTTATTGGATGAACCAACTAACCACCTTGACCTTGAAAGTATCACGACTTTAAACAACTCCCTGTCTAACTTCAAAGGAAACCTTTTATTGGCATCTCATGACCACGAAATGCTTCAGACAGTCTGTAACAGAATCATTGAACTGACTCCATCTGGTATCATTGACAGAGAAATGACTTATGATGAGTATCTTGCAGACAAAAAAGTAAAGGAAATCAGAGAGAAAATGTATTCTTAATTTTTTAAGAACATTAAACCTAAAATAAAAAAATTCCTCAAAGTTAACTTTGAGGAATTTTTATTTTATGAAGATTGAATTATTTGGTAAGCTTCGTTTTAGGAATAGCAACTGTTCCCGGGTCTTTCCATACCCCATCCTTCTCAGCTCTCTTCTTAATCGCCTGCGCTCTTTTTTCACTGTCAGGGTGAGAATTGAACATTTTCTCAAAGCCTGTCTGAGTACTCCCTTCTGAAAGCAAAGCCAGCTTTTTGAATGCAGAATAGGCTCCCACTACATTGTAATTATTAGCTTTCATAAAGTCATAAGAATAAGTATCCGCCTGAGACTCCTGCTTTTTGCTGTGTGAAGCATCCAAGAAATCATTGGCCATCTTCCCTACCTGACTTTCATTCAATGCTGCCACAGTTCCCGATGCAGATGATGCTGCATCTAATGCTGCTGCCTTCATGTAAGCAGATTTAATGGCATCTTTTGTATCCTGATTTTTTACGTGTCCGATCTCGTGTCCGATTACTGCTAATAATTCATCATCCGTCATGATATCCATTAACGAAGAAAATACGCGAACGCTTCCATCTGCACAGGCAAAGGCATTGATATCTTTTACTTTGTAAACTTTATAGTTTAAAGCAAGCCCGTCCTGGGATTTATGTTTTCCGAAAAGCTTATTAAGTCTCACTGTATAAGGATCTTTAGGTCCTGCAACCGGATTGTTCTTGTCCATCCAGTCAACCGATTCTTTTGACAGTTTCACAGCGTCTTCATTGGTAAAAGTAAAAGCTTTTGCTCCTTTAGAAACAACGCCAGCCGCTTTTCCAAGATTAATTTTCTGTGCTGATACTGCATTCATAGCGCCTAAGAATAAAAGGCAGAGTGTGATTTTTTTCATGATTATTTTTAATTTGGACCGCGAAGATAGAAATTTTTTTCAACAATCAGTAAGTCAAGTTCAACCTTAATCATTTCAAAATGCTATTTTTTTTCCTTATTTTTGTGAAATGAGTCAGAAATGGATTTACAAGCCCGAGCCCGATGAGGAAGTTGTGGACAGATTAAGTTCGTCACTTGGTTTTGGTACTTTTGAATCTAAACTCCTCGTTCTAAGAGGGATTGACAATTATCAAAAGGCCAGAGAATTTTTTAAACCTAACCTCAACGATATTCACAGCCCGTTTTTAATGGCAGATATGCAGAAAGCTGTAGAACGTATCGCAACTGCAATTGAAAATGGCGAGAAAATACTGGTTTATGGAGATTATGATGTAGACGGAACTACGGCTGTTGCTTTGATGTACCTTTACCTCAGCAAAATTGTTGAAAAAAAATATTTAGATTATTATATCCCCGACAGGAATTCTGAAGGATACGGAATTTCTACCGAAGGTATTGATTTTGCCAAAGAAAACGGTTTCTCCCTGATCATTGCTTTAGACTGCGGTATCAAAGCGACCGATATGGTACAATATGCCCAGGACAAGGGTATTGATTTTATTATCTGCGACCATCACCTTCCGGGTGAAGAGATTCCCAATGCAGTAGCTGTTCTGGATCCGAAAAGAAACGACTGCAGATATCCTTTTAAAGAACTTTCAGGATGTGGTGTGGGCTTTAAGCTTTGCCAGGGACTGAATACCATCTACAAAATTCCTGAAGCCGAATTATTTGAGCTGACTGATCTTCTGGCTATTTCCATAGCAGCGGATATTGTCTCAATGACCGGAGAAAACAGGGTTTTAGCTAAAATGGGATTAAAAGTTCTCAGAAAAACAAGAAACCTTGGATTAAGATTATTAATTCCTGAAGATAAACTTTCTCATTTTGAAATTTCAAATATTGTGTTTGAAATTGCTCCAAAAATTAATGCTGCAGGGAGAATTTCCCAGGGAAAGGCAGCCGTAGAGCTTATGGTTTCTGACAACCTGAAACACGCCAACCAGATCGTCAGCGATATTATGGACCTTAATGACGAAAGGCGTGAGCTTGATATGAATTCCACGCTTTCTGCACTGAATCAGATTGTTGAATCTCAGCAGCAAACGAAGTATTCCACCATTGTTTACCATCCTGAATGGAATAAAGGGGTGATCGGTATTGTGGCGTCAAGACTTATTGAGACTTATTACAAGCCCACTTTGGTATTTACTGACGGTAATAATGGGGAAATGGTGGCTTCTGCAAGATCCGTTTCTGATTTCGATGTACATGAAGCCCTTGATATGTGTTCTGAATATTTCCTTAAGTTTGGCGGGCATCATGCCGCGGCAGGACTTTCTATGGAAAAGGACAAATTTGAGGCTTTCAAAATAAAATTTGAGAAAATAGTCTCTGAAAAGATCCAGGAGCATCAGCAGGAACCTTCTATTACGATAGATTCTGAGATCAAAGTTGACGAGATCAACAGGGAATTTATCAATTTCCATAGAAAGCTGGCACCGTTCGGTCCTCACAATATGAAACCTATTCTTACGCTGACTGACCAAAAACTGTCCGGTTATGTAAAAACAATGGGAAAAGACAACAATCACCTGAAGTTTTACATCAAACAGGAATCTACCGGCAGAAATATAGAATGTGTGGGCTTTAAGCTTGGACAGTATGTGGAAGATTTTAAAAATAAAAAGTTTGATCTTGCCTTTACCTTAGAGGAAAATCACTGGAAAGGAAATGTAACGCATTATTTGAATATAAAGGATGTGAAATTCAGAGATTAGGAATCAGTAAACAGGGATTAGGGCTCATGGGGAACTATAAAGAATTATTGGTATGGCAAAAATCAGTACATTTTGTAACTGAAATTTATACTTGTATCAAAAATTTTCCAAAAGAAGAAATTTATGCTCTTACAAGCCAGATCCGACGCTCTTCAGTTCTAAATGCTCAACGCTATTATTACAAAGTTACAATCCAACCCTAATCCCTAATCTCTTAAATCTAAGCCCTGACACTCATGAAAAAAATTGGCTTATTTTTCGGTTCTTTTAACCCGATCCATATCGGACATTTAATTCTGGCTAATTACATCCTGGAAAATTCTGATATGGATGAACTGTGGTTTGTTGTAAGTCCGCAAAACCCTTTTAAAGATAAAAAATCTCTACTGAAAGATCATAACAGATTGGATATGGTACAGCTTGCCGTAAAAAGCTATCCGAAAATGAGGGCTTCAAACGTAGAGTTTTCACTTCCTAAACCAAGTTATACCATTGATACACTTACGTATCTTCATGAAAAATATCCCAACTGTTCCTTCAGCCTGATTATGGGCGAAGATAACCTGGACAATCTTCATAAATGGAAAAACTCCGATATTTTGATCAAAAATCACCATATTATTGTTTATCCACGTGTTTTTGAAGGAGAAAAGAAAGATTCTGAATATCTCCAGCACGAAAATATTTCTATCATTAAGGCTCCGGTTATTGAACTTTCCGCCACGGAAATCAGAAATATGATTAAAGAAGGCAAGAATGTACGCCCAATGCTTCCTCCGGAAGTCTTTGAATATTTGGACGGAAGCAGTTTTTATAAGTAATTTTACAAATAGAAATTAGAAGCTGGATATCAGAAGTTAGAAACTGATCGTTTCAAATACTGCTATTATCATCTTTTAACTTAATTCAAGACATGGAATTCATCGAAAAATTTTTCTCAAAATACCCTCAGGAAAAAGTCATTAAATGGTTCAAACAAATCTGTTTGGCTGAAGCTATTTCGTGGTTTTTCCTATTCACAGCAATGACCTGGATACGCATTGATCCGGAAGGAGTTTTTCCTATTGTATATATCAGTACTATCGGCAGCATTCACGGATTCTTTTTTACGCTTTACCTCATCTTTTTACCTGCTATAAGAAAAATATACACTTGGGATGATGAAGACAGCGTCTTCGCTTTAATTGCTGCATTTTTCCCTTTTGCTACCATCTGGATAGACAAAAAACTGGCCCGATTCGACCGGGAATAATATTTTTTTTATAAATTTTTCTGTTTTGCTGTAACAAAATTCTTGTTGCAGTTGTCTTATTGTGTATAAACTCAAAAGTATTTGAATTTTAATTTAAAATTTTAACACTTGTAAATCAGTACGTTAAATTCATATTAAAAATGTTTTAAGTACTTTGTATTGCATGATACTGTTTTTATTATATATCTTTGCAATGTTAAATAATAACAGATACAAGCTATTAAACCACAAAAAATAATAATCATGAAAACTCAGATTCTAATTGCCGCCCTATTTTTCAGCGGACTGGCAGCTGCCCAGCAGTCAAAAGATACCCTGAAAGTAAAAAACATTGAAGCTGTCAATATCAAGAAGCAGGTTTTCAAAAAACAAAGCGACCGTTTCATTTATGATGTAGCCTCCTCACCTATTGCAAAAGGAACCAATACATTCAATCTTTTGAAACAAACTCCAATGCTCTCAAGCATTGACGGGAAATCTTTAAAGATTATGGGAAAATCTGATGTGGTGATCTACATCAACAATAAAAAGTCCAATATGGATGCTGAAGCCCTGATCGAAATGCTGAAGGGAACTCCATCTGAAGATATTCAGAAAATAGAGGTGATCACAACACCGGGAAGTGAATTCCAGGTAGAGTCCAATGAAGGGGTCATCAATATTGTCATGAAAAAAAAGAAAAGTGACGGCTACAACGGAACTTTGAAGATGAATAATGAGCAGGCTTACTACAATAATCCTTCTGCAGGAGCTTCATTCAATTTCAGAAAAAACAAGTGGTCTGTGAATTCTAATTTCAATACGGGAAGCTGGACAGACCGCGAAAGATATACTTTATCCAACGGAGATTCCACTTTTAGAAATGAGTCTTTCGGATATAATGATGATCCAAACAAAAATATAGGGGGAAGCGTGAATATTGATTACGAGATCAATAAGAACCACAGTTTAGGATTCACCTACAACATGAGATACAATAAGAGTTTCAATTCAATTCTTGATGTAACGAACTGGCAAAACGGCGCACTTGTCAACAGAACCGTCAATAATGAGAACGCCCAGACAAGAAATCACTCTTTCAATCTGAATTATGAAATCAAAACAGATTCTATCGGAAGTAAACTTACTTCTAATATTTCTTATTTATGGTTCAACAGGGATAAAATGAGTATGAATGAAAGCTTTCCGCTCAATAAAGATAAGAAAAATATATACAGTGCGTTGCAACAGTCGGTCCCTCAGATCATTAATAATTATGCCGCGAATATCGACTATCTGAAAAAAACAGTTAAAGGCAGTACATGGCTGATGGGCGTAAGTTACAACCACACCAATACGGATAATGATACGAGACAGGATGATATTGTAAATGGAGTGATCATCAATAATGTGAATCAGACCAATCATTTCATTTATAAAGAAAGAATTTTGGGTGCCTATCTTACGTATGAAAGAAAGCTAAGTGAAAAACTTTCAGGAAAAGTAGGAACACGTTATGAAATGACCCGAAGCAGCGGCGAGATTATTGGTAAAACAAGCTTCGACAGAAATTATAATAACCTTCTTCCCTATCTTAATTTAAATTATGCCATTAACTCTGATCATAATCTTACCTATAGTTTTTCGAGCAGGATCAGAAGGCCAAGATTTTGGGAGCTGAATCCTTCGAGAACATATTTTACGCCTAATAATTACACACAGAACAATCCTTTCATTCTTGCTTCTAAGTTTTACAATCAGGAACTCAGCTATATGTACAAGAATGCTTTTTTTGCCAATCTGAGCTTCAATTATGTAAAAGATGCTTCCAACCAAATACCACTGCAGGGAACTGTAACCGGGCCGGAAAAGGATGCAAATGGAAACACCGTAATTACTACCAGAAGGTTCTTAAGATATATAAGAACGAACTATGGTGACAACAAACAGTTTGGATTGACCTTGGGAATGAACAAATCCTGGTTTCAGGATATCTGGACAACCAATTATTCAGTGAATCTGGGCTATAATATCTATAAAGGCTCTGTAACGGAAGATCCTACTTCGGTTCCTGTAGCAGACCAGACAGAAGTTGTTGAACCTTATATTATCAATTTCAAAAACTTCAATATATCCGGTAATATCAATAATACCGTCCGTCTTTCATCTAAGAAAGACTGGTTCCTGGGCGTTAATTATTACTACGGCAGCAAAGTGAAAATTGAAAGCGGGACATTAGGCGTAAGACAGAGCTTTGATGTGAGCTTAAAGAAAATTATGGGTAACTGGACCTTTGTAGCGGAAGTGTATGACGTATTTAACCAAAACTATAACAGCATACAGGGAATACAGCCTAACGGAAGCTATAATAATGTTGTCAATTTCGAATATCCAAGAATTCTGAACATCGGGGTAACCTACAATTTCGGAAATCAGAAACTGAAAAAGGCAAGAGAAATGAAATCGGCCAACGATGCTATAAAGTCAAGAACTTAAGTTTTAAAATTACAATCACCACAACCACTCCGTATCACAACAGCATTTAAATAGAAGAATCATGAAAAAGATCATTATACTGGCAGCAGCTATATCAGGAAGTGTCATTTTTGCGCAGGAAAAAAAATCCGACACGGTAAAAGCAAAATCAATAGAAGGAATTACTCTTACAAAGCAGGTTTTTAAGAAACAAAGCGACCGTTTTGTATACGATGTTGCAGCCTCACCGGTTGCCAAAGGAAATACCACTTTTGATCTGCTGAAGCAGACTCCTCTTCTTTCCTCAACGGATGACAAAACATTAAAGATTGCCGGAAAAAATAATGCACTGATCTATATCAATGGTAGAAAAACCAATATGGATGCCGAATCCCTGGTTCAGTTCCTGAAAAATACACCGGCTGAAAATATTCAGAAAATAGAAGTGATTACTGTTCCGGGAAGTGAATTTCAGGTGGAATCATCAGACGGAATTATCAATATTGTTCTGAAAAAGAAGATGAGTGACGGTATAAACGGTAATATGAGGATGGCAAATTCCCAAAATAAATTCAATGGAAGCTCTGCAAGCTTTTCAGCTAATTACAGAAAAGATAAATTGGGCATCAGCGCTAACCTCAATGGCAGTGAAAATATTGAAGCCCAAACTTATACTTTGAAAAACGGGTACAGTGAATATTCTAATGAAAGTACGGGAGATATTAATGATCCAAACAAGAATATAGGAGGTTACCTTAATGTCGATTACCAGCTGAACGATAATAGCAATCTGGCTTTAACATGGAATACATGGGCCAGCAAGAGCTATAATTCTACAGTAGATTTACTAAACACAGTAATAGCATATGATAAAGACAAAAAGGAGTATGTAACCAGCTTTACAAATTCAAGAAATAAAGATAATTCCCGTTCATACAACAATTCTGTAAACCTGAATTACGAATGGAAAATAGATTCTTTAGGCAGTAAACTTAATCTTAATGCGGCTTATTTAAACTACAAAAGATTACAATATACTGATAATGGTACCTGGATACAAGATGACATGGAAAAATATACTATCCTTAAACAGCAGGTTATCCAGGATTTACCACAGCTGATCAATAATTTTTCAGGGACTGTAGATTATATTAAAAAATTTAAAAATGATTTCACCGTATCGCTGGGAGGAAACTACAATAAAACCAAAACAGACAATGACACCCAGAATTTCACCTATGCCTATAAATATAATCCTATTACGGTAACAACAACTTTATACCCCAATCATTTTATATATGATGAAAATATCTATGGGGGTTATCTAACATTGGAAAAGAAATTTTCTGACAAGCTTTCAGGAAAAATAGGAACCAGGTATGAAATTACAAACAGCTTAGGAACTTCCGACAATGCACCGAGTGCAGAACTGCGCAGAATTGAAAGAAAGTATAATAACCTTCTTCCTTATCTAAGTCTTAATTATGCTATTAATACAAATAACAATATATCCTACGCATTTTCAAGCCGAATGAGAAGACCGAGTTTCTGGGAAATAAATCCTGTGAGAAATATCTTGACAGAGAACAACTACACACAGAATGACCCGTTTGTAAAAGCTTCCTCCAACTATAATCAGGAACTTACTTATATGCTTAAGAATTCATATTTCCTGATTTTGAATCATTCATACATTAAAGATGTAAGTACCCAGGTACCATTACAAGGATTTGCCAAATCTCCGGATGGCACTCTGAGTAAAAATTATGTTCTGCGATATATCCGAACCAACTTCGGGGACCGACAGGAAATGTCTGCCATGCTTGGAATGCAAAAGTCATTCTTTAAACAATATTTAACGACCAACTTTAATGTAGGAGTACAGCATAATATTAACAACGGTTCATTATCCGTAGACCCAACAACAGGCGATACATTCTGGGATAAAGACGGTAATCAGCTTTCATATACCAACAAAACCAAGTCTACCAGTATTGTTATCCAAACCAATAATACCATCCGCTTAGATAAAGCGAAAACATGGTTCCTGGGAGTAAATTATTTCTTCGTGGACAAACAGCAGATTGAGCTTGGGACTCTTAAAAATCTAATGAGTTTGGATATGAGTTTAAAGAAAATATGGAATGAGTGGACGTTTGCTTTAAATGTAAATGATATTTTAAAAACCAATATCGTTGAAATTGAAGATTATCAAAAAAACGGCAATTATAACTACATCCATCAAAACAGATATAATTTTGGCATGACCTTCAGTATTGTTTACAACTTTGGAAACCAAAAGGTTAAAAAAGTAAGAAATATCGAAACGGCTGCCGATGATATTAAAAACAGGACAAAATAAAAAACATCATTCTTCATATCAATTATTTTTGTGGTAAGACCCGTCGGAAATTCCGGCGGGTTTTCTATCTTTATCATTATGGATAAAAGTAGTTTCATAACCATTCTGTGCTTTTTTTCAATCTGCCTTCTTTGGACCGGCTGCAAAGAAAAAACAGTGGCTTTGGCTAAAGACATTATTTTTGAAAAAGAAGAAAATATCCGGTATGGAGATGATCCCGGACAAAAATTAGATCTCTATATTCCTCAAAACAGAGACTCAATAAAGGGTGTCTTTATTATTATTCATGGAGGAGGATGGCGAAGCGGAGACAAATCCCAGCTTACCTTCTTTACCCTTTCAATGATGAAAAAGTTTCCTGATTATGCTTTTGCCAATATGAATTACAGATTGGCAGATAAGCATTCTTTTATTCTTCCCAATCAAACAAAAGACATTGATAATGCTTTAGATTTATTAGTTAAAAAATCTGTGGAAATGAAGTGTAAGCCTAGATTTATTTTGCTTGGGAACAGCGCAGGTGCACATTTATCGATGTTATACGGATATAATAGAATTTTCGACCATAAGCACAGAACAAAAGTGAAGGCAATTGTCAACATTGTAGGACCTGCTGATTTAAATAATGCTGATTTTAAAAATTATTCTGACTATTCTTTTGTTGAAAAACATATGATTGATTCATCAAAGCCAACTCCAACAGATATTACCAGTTTAGATATCCCGAATCCTATTTTTTGGATTAATGAAACATCTCCGCCTACGCTCTCTTTTTATGGCAACAGAGATCAGGTGATTCCTTTATCTCAAATGAGAAAATTAGATTCTGCTTTGATTCAACATAAAGTAAGGCATGAAACCTACGAATTCAACGGCGGCCATCTGGATTGGGACCAAGCTCCTAATGATGAATTCCTGATCGATAAAATTGCCGCTTTCCTTAAACAGACCGGTGAAAAATAAAAACGCTTTGAAACTCTCAAAGCGTTTTATTTTTTATTCAGATTTTACGGTTTCCGTTCTTTCCGAAATTCCATTCGAATTGAAGGCTTCGATCTGGAAATAGTAAGAATCAGTCCGGTCGGCTCCGGTAAAGAAATATTCATTCTTTCCGTATACCATGATACTTCCGTATAGTTTATCCGGAGATTTCCCCCAATAGATCACATATCCGTCTGCATCCTGATTCTGCTGCCATTTCATCCAGATGCTTCTTCTTTCACCGTATTTTTTAGGGTCAGCTCTTAAAGGAACAAATCCTTCCACTTTCTTTGGTTTTTCTCCTGCTCCTTGCCCGAAGACTCTGAAACCGCTCAATGCAAATTTCCCAGTAGGCATTTTCAGGTTTTCCATTTTCAGAAACCTTGCCTTGACAGGCTTTTCGAGCTCTATATAATCATGGGGAACATCTTTGGTGTTTTTACTTTTATCTACGACAACATTCCAATTCTTTCCGTCATTAGATCCATAGATCTTGTACTGATGCATTTTGCCTAATGTTTTGCCCAAAAATTCAACATCCTGATCCGCATAGTTGATCTGTATTGCATTGATTGTGGAAACTTCGCCAAGATCTGTCTGAAACCACTCTCCGGAATTACCTGTTTTCGCACTCCAGTAGGTCTTGATATCTTCATCTACCGCTAGATTCGGCTGATAGCCGCCTAAAGTGGAGGAAACCTGAACCGGCTTATTATAATTCAGCAGCATCCATCCTGCGAAAAGACCTTTTGAAAAATCTTTTCCCTGAGCAAACTGCGGGAGATAGGTGGGGTAATCTCCGTAAGCCGTATTGGTATACATTACATCATCCTTATCAAATCCTGCCGGCCAGATCCCCAGCCGTCTTTCAAAATTATTTTTAGTGGAAATAAAGATCGTTGATACATGCCACCAGTTTTTGTAATTGTCTTCAAAAGTGGCTCCGTGGCCTGCTCCTCTTGCAAAACCTCCGGGTTTATAGGAAAAAGGATTGTGCTGCTGATATTCAAAGCCTTCCAGAGGGTTTTTGCTGACATAAACTCCATCGGAGTATCCACTGAATTCGGTAGCCGGAGCTCCATACTGCATATAATATTTTCCGTTGTGTTTCGTCATCCATGCGCCTTCCACAAACGGCTGAAGAAAAACATTGTCATTATATTCTCCAAACCTTTCCCAACCGTGATCTTCAGGCTTCAGTTTTATAATAGGTTTTACAAAACCTTCTGACTGCAGGTTTTTAACCTTCACTTCGGTTCCCAGAAGCGGCCATTCATTACTGGATCCCCAGTAGAGGTACAGCTTATTTTTGTCCTCATCATAATGGAATGCAGGATCCCATGCCCCAACTTTTAAAGTATCCACCGCAATTTTCCAGTCGTCTTTGGTAGGATTGGTACTTTTCCAGATCGGAAAATCCTGTTCCCAGGTAGATCCGTAAACGTAAAGGGTATCTTTCATTTTCCAAACAGCGGGCGCGTTCAGATCGTGGATATATTTATTGTCTCTCAGAAATTTTCTCTTCACAAACTTCCAGTCCAGCATATCATCGCTGTACCAGTATCCTTCCTGGTTGGTAGAAAAAAGGAATAGCTTATTTTTAAAATTAACGATTACCGGATCGGCGGTAGCACGGTGTTTTCCCTGTTTCGAGAAAGCTTCGAACGGCGTATAGCCATAATCAATATTAATCGGGTTACAGAATGTCTTCTGCTGGGCACCAACGAATATTCCCAACAGAACAGCGAATGATAAAAAGTACTGCTGTATCTTCATAGTTTTATTCTTAAAGAACAAATTTAGTTAACTTTTTTGTCTTTTGTCTCAATTTGAAAAAATGAAGCAGGTTAAAAAAATTCCGGCCTTGAAAACAAAACCGGAAGAATATTTAAATCAATTGTTATTAAAACTGTTATTTTTTTGGAAGGAAAACCTCAGCAAGCATACATCTCGCACTTCCTCCTCCATTCACTTCAATAGTATTCAGATCTGAATAAATGATCTCACAGTATTTTTCTATGGCTGCCACCTGATCAGATGTTAAGGACTGATAAGCGGTCTGGCTCATCACCAAAAACTTCTGCCCGTCTTTGTTCTGAACCTGAAGCATATTTCCTGCAAACTGCTGCATCTGCTCTTCGGAAATTTCCACGATTTCTTTGCCTGAGTTTTTTATGGTTTCAATTACCTTTTGTCTTTCCAGTTCATCATCAATACAGTCAAGGCATATCACCACAAATTGGTCAGCCACACACATCATAACATTGGTATGGTAAATTGGAAGTCTCTCTGCACCTACAGTCTGGTAAGAATGGAAAACGATGGGTGTAAATCCATACTTATCACAAAATTCTCTGAACAAATTCTCGTCAAGCCTTAGAGAAACCGAGCCATAAGCAATCTTATTATCATGGTCGAAGATCATGCTCCCTGTTCCTTCCAGGAAATGACCCTGGGTTTCAGGAAATGACCAGTCGTCGATTTCTGCAACTTCAAATCCCTGATTTTTGATACTTTCAATAATATCCTCTCTTCTTTCCACTCTTCTGTTTGAGGCGAACATCGGATATAGGACAACTTTCCCATCTTTATGGAAACTTACCCAGTTATTCGGGAAAATAGAATCCGGAGTATGAGGATCCAATGTATCTTTTATAGTGATCACATTTACCCCTTTGCTTCTCAGTTTCCCAACAAAAGTGTTGAATTCTGCCAAAGCTTTAGACTGAATATCGGAACCTTTCTGTTCTACCTGAAAGTAATTATTTTCTGCGGTTTCCGCATTATAACCGAATGCAATCGGCTCTATCATTAATACTGTATCTGTTGTTTGCATTGTAACTGTGTTTTTTGAGTCGGAGTGTTTGAGAGTCGGAGTGTTTTTGTATTTAGAAGTTTTTTCCAGATTTGTTTTCCGGAGAAAATGTACACCACATTTCTGACTGATTTATCATACTCACCAACATTCCTATTATTTGATTGTATTGGCTATTTAAATTATTAGATTGTTCTTCACTGATATAATTACAGGCGAGAGCAAATTGAAGCCATGTCTGAGTTTCTCGTGCCTCACCTTCAGAATCAGTTAATTTGGCAATAAAAGATTTTCATATTTTCTTTTTCCCCAAGCTTCACTTATATTAGCGGAAACGGATCGTGATGATCTTCTGATTTGATCCGTAAGAGAATACTGTTCTTCTTTAGGAAAGGTTTTTGTGAGTTCATAAATCTGCATAGCCATTTCAAAAGACTTTTGAAAAACTTTTAAATCCTGATGAAATTTAACTGTTGGCATATGCACACTTTATTTTAACAAATATAACACTCCTACCCTAAAACACGATAACTCTTCTACTCTCTTACCAGCGGCATTGTGGAACATCTCAAGAGGCCACCCATTTTGGAAATTTCTCTGTAAGGGATTTCTTCTACAGTCATTCCCCATTCATTTCTCAGGTGATTGTTCATTCTTGTAAATGTTTTATCCGAAACAACAACTTCAGGAGAAATGGAAAAGATGTTCGGGAACATTTCAAACATCTCTTCATCGTTAAGATGGAAACAGTTTTCTTCCCCAAAGATATCGATGATCAGGCGGTAATCGCTTTCATCCACGAATCCGTTTTTATAGATGAGGCATTTATCCTTTCCTACCGGATTGAATGTGCAGTCCAGATGTAAGATCCCTTCAAACGGAATTTTATCATTTTTCTTCAATTCAAGATCGATGATTCTTTTCTTCGGAAAATATTCTTTTAGAATTTCGATAGCATATTCGTTGGTTCTCGCTGTTTTATAGTTTCTGTAATCTTCACTGAAGCATGTTCCTATAAAAAGAAAATCATCCCATACAATGACGTCACCTCCTTCAATGTGTGCTGTTTCCGGAAGATTGATGATCTTTCTCCACGCTACTTTTTCAAAAACTTTCTTGTAAGCATCCTGCTCATCAGCTCTGTCGGCGATCACATTTGAGATGATCATTTTATCGTCAATCACAAAAGCCACATCTCTTGCGAAAACCTGGTTATAATCTTTGATAATGCTTGGACGGAATACTTCTACGTCATATTTCTTCAATACCGCTTCAAAAGCATTCATTTCATTGATAATATCCTCTTCTTTAGGATACATATTGTGTTCGATAGAGTAATATGACTTGGCATCATAACTCTCCTCTAGCGTGGGAACAGCTCCCATTGAATTAGGCTGACCTAGAACAACTGATTTCAGCCTGCCCGTTTCGTTTTTAATGTTTAGTTTCATAAAGATTTATGCAATACTACAAATATAAGTAAAGGTCTCTATCTGGAAAACATTTGATTTGTTTTATATCTCAAATTTGATTTTAATGGGGTATAATATTAGAGAACAGGCTTTATTTCTCTTCATAATACTTTCTGTTGATCAAGGCAGCACATTAAATCCAGCAGCACAATAAATCTACAACTGACTATTTTTCATCTACATAAGAAATAAAAAACAGTATATTTTACAAAATAAATTCATATCTTAGTGATATAATTTCAATTGAATTATAAATTAAAATTTAACTATTAACATCAAAAAATCAAAATCATGAACAAGAAAAATTCAGTGCTGAAAAATGCACAAAAATTAGGAAGAAGCGAGCAGAAATTAATCACAGGAGGAGGGATAACCAGACCCAGATACTGCTGCGAGTGGGACGAAAACGGAAACTGTACCATCTGGACGTGTGGTAACTGTGTTTGTCCATAATTAAAAATAATAAACCTGCTTTTGATAAGCAGGTTTTCTTTTATCTGGCTCTGTTTTCTTCTTCTGTTTTCTGGAGTTCTTTGGCCTGATATTTTGAATTCCCGAAGCTATATCCTATAGAAAGGATCAGACGATTACTGTCCCACCAATGTGTAAAACGGTTGTCCATGATCTGTTTATGCCTGAATTCCAAACGCTGGTCGTAGGAATCAAAAATATTATTATAGCTGATCTTTGTATTCAATGTGTTGCTAAACCATGACTTCTGTACAGACAGATCTACTGTATACCTTGGTTTTATGATATAGAGACTGTTTCCGGTTTTAGACTCATAATTTGCAAAGAGATTAACGGTATATCCTTCAGGCAAAGTGAAAACCTGATTTACCCGGATTTCATAATTATATACTTTCAAAGCAAATACCTCACCCAGATAGGGTCTGAACTCATCGTTATAGTATCCGGCGATCTGGCTGGTAATATTCCACCATTTCGTCAGTTTCACAGGAAAGCTGGTTTCTATGGACGCAAATTTCCGGTAGGGAAGATTGGTTCCAAGATATTCCAGAACATTGGTTTTGGGATTGTAAAGCGGATACCGGGTCATCACATCTTTTTCTTTACCTGCTATAAAACTGGTTACCCAATTCTTATACCGATACGTAAGTTTTATCTGGCTGGTAAAAGAAGGCTGCAGATAAGGATTCCCTATCCAGTAATTCAGCGGGCTGAAATAAACGCGGAACGGATTGAGCTGGGAAAACACAGGCCGAGTTATCTTTCTGCTGTAAGAAAGTGATAATTCACTAGATTTATTGAACGTATAGGCTGTACTGAAAGACGGCAGCCATTCAAGATAATTTCTTGAAACCACAGAATCTTTGGTAACAGCATCCGAGATACTCTCTGTGTTCTCAAATCTCAGTCCTGCATTGATCTGAAGCTTACCAAACTTCTGCCTGTAAGAAACATATCCGGCCCATATTTTCTCTCTATACGAAAACATATTGCTGCGCTCCGGATCAAAGATAAAACGGTCATTGGCAGACAGCGTATCGTAGCGGATATTATTATGGGTATTGGAACGGCTGTATTTCATTCCGGCCTCAAGGTCAGCATTACCTATCTCTTGCGAAATATCAATTTGCGCGGTCTGAATATCAATTTTATTAAGCAGGTCGGACTTCCAGTAGGATAAAAGTTGAGAGGTAGATTTGTCTTTATTGATAAAATCATCCTTCTGACTATTTTTAACAGAAAGGTAGTTCCCTAAAAAACTCATTTTAAAACCTTTACTTTGAAATGA
Organism: Chryseobacterium sp. NFX27; assembly: GCF_049887855.1. Taxonomy (NCBI): domain Bacteria; kingdom Pseudomonadati; phylum Bacteroidota; class Flavobacteriia; order Flavobacteriales; family Weeksellaceae; genus Chryseobacterium; species Chryseobacterium sp. NFX27. The sequence continues at coordinate 90,932 of NZ_JAGEKK010000010.1, forward strand.
ATAATCTGCAGTTACCCCATAATTTTCCTGGGAATAATCTGTAGGGTTTCTACTTTCGGTGTTAAAGATCAGCTGTGATTCATCCTTATTAGTGGTATACAGTGAGCCTGAACGGACCCTGTCGCTGGTTCTGAAATTTCCTCTTACATTAATGCCCACCCTGTTTTTATCATTGATCCTGAAATCTGCTCCGGTCTGAATACTGTACACCTTTCCTTCATCTTCCTGATAGGTATTGGTTCGCATGACATTAGTGTTTGCCAGTTTCTGCAATGCATTATATCGGTAAGTGGAAATACCGTTATTATAGCCTGCCTGCAGACTATAGGCTGTTTTTTCTGTATTATAGGAAAGGTTTAAAGAGTTTTCCCTGTAGCTGAACTTATTCACATGTACATTCCCGTTGTAGTTTCCTTTCCAGCCGAGGTTTGCGTTTCTTTTCAACCTGATATCGATAACTCCTTTAAATTCCGCATCATATTTTGAAGAAGGATTGGCATTTACTTCAACAGATTCTACCATTTCAGGCGGTAAGGCGCGGAGATAGGCCTGCAGTTCCTGGCTGCTCATGGTGACCGGTTTACCGTCAATAAACACAGCAGGGGTAATTCTTCCACCAATAAAAATGCCGCCTTCCTGATCTACGGAAACACCCGGTGTCTTTCTTAACACCTCAAAAAGATTCGCAGAGGTTTTAAAGTCTTTATTTCCTGAAACACTCATGACGATATTTCCTTCATTCAGCCTGATACTTCTGGGCACTGCACGGATCACTACTTCTGAGATATTTTCAGCTACGGGTTTTAACTCAATTAAAGAAAGGTCTTCCACTTTATCCAGTTCTTTCATTTCATATCCCTTTTTACGGATGACAAAGTAAGAGCCAGCAGCAGCATTCTTCAGCCGGAAAACACCTGAGGAATCTGTCTGAACTTTTTGAAGAAGGCTTTGGTCTGATTTTTTTAACCGAGATATTTCAGCCTCAAAAACAGCATTTTTAGTTTCTGAATCCACAACCTTTCCTTTTACTGATTCCTGAGCTTTTCCGAAACAGGAAATAAATAAGAGCAGCAGGAAAATCCATAATCTGATATTCATAAATTTTAATTTTATGAAATCAAAAGTAGCAGGCTATTGAAAAATTAAGGTTTTGAAGTTTAAATTCCGCAGTACGAAATTATAATTCTGAACTCTGAAACCGGGCTTCAGAAGGGATTTGTGACTGTTTATACAAAAGCGGTGTCGTATTTTTAATTTTTTTGAATGTAGAAAAGAAAGTAGATTTGGAATTGAACCCTACTTCATAACCAATCTCTTCGATTTTAAGGAATGAGCCGCTTTCTATTTTTTGACAGGCTTCGCCGATCCTGTATTCATTAATGTACGTTGAAAAGCTTTTACCGAGATTATCATTCAGCAATTGGGAAAGCTGATGGGCAGACATGTTCATCTTTGCTGCCAGATCGCTTAATTTCAGGTTTGGGTTTCTGTATAATTCTTCAGAATCCATCAACCGTTCAAGTTTTGAAACAAAACTGTCTGCAAGTTCTTCTGAAATCTTTTTATTGGTATATTTAGGAAGCTCTCTTACAGAATCTTCATCATTCTTTTTACTGAAGAGAATTAAAAAATTGGCATACAGCACAAATGAAAACACAAGACTTCCTCCAGCACAATAAATCTGTACCCAGCCGGTAGAAATTAACTGATACGCCACGAAAATGATCACATTGCTAATCAGTACGGGAAGGAGAAACTTGTTAGGATTTCTTGGGGTCTGTTTTGAAAAAATACTATATTGGTATACGGCAAGCAGGACAGATACAGACCAAACCGTATAAATAAAGGTCCCAAAATATTTGTCCCAGGTCACCGGAAAGAACAAATACAGCAACCCGGCTGCTCCAAGAATCAATGTCAATACACCGAAAGATGTTCTGCTTTGCTTTAAATCAAATTCTTCTTTCTGAAATGACGATCTGATATAATAGTATAAAGCCGGTCCTGTGAAAAACAGCACTGACAACCCAAGGTGTGGAATAATTCGCGGCCAGTCCGGATAGAAATAGATACAGACAGAAATCCCCACTCTGATGCTTAAAGTCAATAAAATCAAGCCTAAAAAGAAATCCGGAATGTATTTGAGCTTTTTGACAAACAGAAGATAGATCCCGAGCAGCAAACCATTAAAGGCTCCTACCGCACTAAAGAAAAATAACATCTGCTGTCCGAAAGTCATTGTAACTGCTTTTATTTTTGTACAAAGGCTATAAATGGTTTGCCAATATTAGCCTAAACTTATTGAAATTGATCTACTTATGCCAGTAAATTTAATAAATTATTGTGTTCAGATTGAAATTAATATAATAAAATATTCACTTTAATTTTTTGTATTTTAGACTATTCTTAAATCAATGAAAAAATCTGATCAATCACTTTACAATATCTGTATTGCTTCGATAAAGAGAAAGACAATAAAACCCTATAATTTCCAATGGACTCAGTTGTATGATTCAGATTTCAATACAAAATTATTTTTTCAAAATTTCCCAATTGATTTCGAGGAAGAAGAATTGATTATTTGTTCTGTTATTATTGATCCTGACAACTACAGTATCTTAACCACAAGAAAACTAGTAACAAATAATAAAGGAAATATAGAATCTGGAAGCATGATGAATGCTAAAAATAAATGGTGTGGAGAATTTAAAAATAAAACTGATCAATATACTTTAGGCGAAGTGGAGTTAGCGACAGGTGAAAGATTATCTTATTTTGTAGAAACAGACAAAGCATCTATGATTATGATTTATGGCGTAAATACTTTATTAGATATTAGTAAAGAATCTTAATAGCAATCAAGGTTTAAAATAAAAAATCCCAAAGCAAGCCTTGGGATTTTGTTTATGATAAAAACAGGGATTATCTGTTTGTAATATCGATATAATCTCTTTTCTGAGCACCCTGGTACACCTGTCTTGGTCTTCCGATAGGATCTCCTTTCATTCTCATTTCTTTCCACTGAGAAATCCATCCAGGAAGTCTTCCCAATGCAAACATTACAGTGAACATTTCTGTAGGAATTCCTAATGCTCTGTAGATAATACCTGAATAGAAGTCTACGTTTGGATATAGTTTTCTTTCTACGAAGTATTCGTCTTCAAGTGCTACTTTTTCTAACTGCATAGCAATATCAAGCGCTTTATCCTGGATTCCCAATGCACTAAGGATATCATCAGCTGCTTTTTTAATGATCTTCGCTCTTGGGTCAAAGTTTTTATATACTCTGTGACCAAAGCCCATCAGACGGAAGCTGTCATTTTTATCTTTAGCTTTTGCTACCCATTTATTAACGTCTCCTCCATCTTTATCGATCAGCTCAAGCATTTCGATAACAGCCTGGTTAGCACCTCCGTGAAGAGGTCCCCAAAGTGCAGATACACCGGCAGAAATAGAAGCGAAAAGACCTGTATGAGCCGAACCTACCATTCTTACTGTAGAAGTAGAACAGTTTTGTTCGTGGTCAGCGTGAAGGATTAATAATTTATCAAGAGCATCTACAATAACCGGATTTACTTCAAATTCCTCATTCGGTAATCTGAATGCCATTTTGTAGAAGTTTTCTACATAATTCAGGCTGTTGTCTCCGTGGTTAAGCGGAAGACCCTGAGTTTTTCTGTAGGTCCATGCACAAAGGTGAGAGAATTTAGCAATCATTAATTCTGCAGCATGATCCATTTCTTCTTTAGAGTTTACGTTAACTGCTTTCGGGTTGAAAGCGGTCAAAGCGGAAGTTAAAGAAGATAAAACTCCCATAGGATGAGCAGAACGAGGGAAAGCATCGATGATTTTTTTCATCTCCTCTGCTATAAAGTTATATTTTTTGATGTTGTTATTGAAAGAACCGAATTGTTCCTGAGTAGGTAATTCACCGTTTAATAAAAGGTACATTACTTCTGTAAAGTTAGATTTCTCAGCAATCTGCTCGATTGGATAACCTCTGTAGAATAATTCTCCTTTATCTCCGTCTAAGTAAGTGATGTCGCTAAGAGTAGCTCCGGTGTTTTTGTACCCTAAATCCAGAGTGATTAAACCTGTCTGGTCTCTTAATTTTGAAATATCAATCCCTCTGTCTCCGATAGTACTATCCACGATTGGATATTCATATGAATTACCGTCGTAATTCAATATTACTTTGTTGTCTGACATTTATTTATTTTTTTCTAAATATACTACTTATTACAAAATACGGCAAACAAAAATTATCGCTTGCCGTTATTTATAAATTCAATTATCTTTTGATTTTAAATGCGTCTAAACCAGGGAAAAATGCAGTATCACCCAATGCTTCTTCAATTCTTAAAAGCTGGTTGTACTTCGCCATTCTGTCTGATCTTGAAGCAGATCCGGTTTTGATCTGTCCGCAGTTCATGGCCACTGCCAAATCAGCAATTGTAGAATCTTCAGTTTCACCAGATCTGTGAGACATTACTGAAGTAAATTTGTTATTCTGAGCCATTTGTACAGCATCCATTGTTTCAGAAAGAGAACCGATCTGGTTTACTTTTACAAGGATTGAGTTGGCAATACCTTCTTTTACTCCTCTTGACAATCTTTCTACGTTGGTTACGAATAAATCATCTCCCACAAGCTGTACTCTGTCGCCGATTTTATCGGTAAGCATTTTCCATCCCTCCCAGTCATTTTCCTGCATTCCGTCTTCAATAGAGATGATAGGATATTTGGCTGCTAATTCAGCAAGATAAGAAACCTGCTCGCTGCTGGAAAACTGAGCGGCATCCGGAGTCTGGAATTTTCTGTAGTCGTAAATTCCGTCTTTATAAAATTCTGAAGCAGCACAGTCCAGTGCCAACATAATATCGTCACCCGGCTTATAGCCTGCTTTTTCAATCGCCTGAAGCAAAGTATCCAATGCATCTTCAGTTCCTTTGAAGGTAGGAGCAAAACCTCCTTCGTCCCCTACTGCTGTAGAAAGGCCTCTTGAATGAAGAATAGATTTCAGGTTATGGAAAATTTCAGTTCCTTTTCTCAAAGCATGAGAGAAAGAATCTGCTTTTACCGGCATTACCATAAATTCCTGGAATGCGATAGGAGCATCAGAGTGAGATCCTCCATTGATCACGTTCATCATTGGAACAGGAAGCGTGTTGGCATTAACACCGCCTACATATTTGTATAAAGGCATTCTCAGTTCAGCAGCCGCCGCTCTGGCTACGGCTAAAGAAACGCCTAGAATTGCATTAGCACCAAGGTTCCCCTTGTTTGGAGTTCCGTCAAGATCGATCATGATCTGATCAATAAAGTTTTGCTCAAAAACCGGCTGACCGATTAAGTTTTCTGCAATTACTTCTTTTACATTTTCAACAGCTTTCAGGACTCCTTTACCCATATAATCTGAACCACCGTCACGTAATTCCACTGCTTCATGTTCACCTGTAGATGCCCCTGAAGGTACGGCAGCACGCCCCATGGCCCCGCTTTCTGTAAATACATCTACTTCAATGGTAGGATTACCTCTGGAATCCAAAATTTGTCTCGCTTCTATGAAAGAAATTGCACTCATATTGTTTAGTTTTAAACCGTCCGCAAAAGCTTCAAGTTGTTTATTATTAAAATTATACTTGATCACAAATTTAATGAAAAAACTAACCTGATGAAAAAACTGGGCTTTAATATTTGGTAATAATTCAAAAATTATCCAGTGCTTTTTATAACACCGGAGAATTAAGGTTTAATTATCTGTTTAAATAACATTTTCAATTGTGCCATTCATTTTGTATTAAAAACAGTTCTCCAAAAAAATTGTATGTATTGAATTTTTTCTGAAGCCTATATTGTCACTTTAAAAATGATGTGGGTTCCCGGACTTTCTTTCAGAATATGACATTCGCCTTTCTGCTCCTGCATTCTTCTCTTCATATTCCGCAGCCCATTTCCTTCGGTATGCTCTTCCTGAATTCCGAGACCGTCATCCGAAATTTTCATTGTGAAGATGTTTTTTTCCTGAACAAAGGAAAGCTTTAAAGAATTCGCCTGACTGTGTTTATAAGCATTATTCAAAGCCTCTTTTAAGCATAAAAACATATTACGCCTCAGTTCCGTTGAAATTGGTGTTTCTGATATAATATCTTCACTTTCTGACAAAAGTTTAATTTTTGTTCTTTTCAGAAAGTTACCGGTATACTGTATGGCATAGTTTATAAAACTTCCCAGAGTATCATTTCCTGAGTTCAGGCTCCAAAGCATTTCGCGCATGGAAAGATTCATTTCTTCTGAGGTTTTCAGGAGTTCATCGATATCATTCTGCAGATCTCCGTCTTCCGCTTTCTGTTTCAGAAATTCTGCATGAAGCTTTAATGCTGAAATCCCGGCTCCCAGATCGTCATGCATATCATGGGAAATACGCTCCCGTTCCTGTTCTATGGATTTTTGTTTTTCGAGCTCTTTCTGAAGGAGTTGGTTTTGGTGCTCTGCCTGTTGGAGCTGCTGTTCTTTAAGATACAGAAGCTGTCTTTTATTATACATCAGGACTACAAAAACAATAAAACAAACAAAAAGCATCATTATTGAAATAGCAATAATGTAAGCTAATTTTATATCATCCTGAATATGAGTCATAATTTCATTTGTTTTTCATATTTTATTAATGAGATATAAAACATAATATACATCCCTATGTTGATAATATTCTGTCCTATTTTTAAAAAATTAAGAAATTCGTTATCATTTTTAGCAAAGAAAAACATTGGAGTGACTCTAAAAATAAAGAAACAGCTCCACATCAATAAACTGGTAGAAATCCAAAAAACAGGATCGTCTGTTATTTTATGTTCATCAAAAAAAGAAATCTTCTGATAAAACCAGAGTATAGAATTTATAATGTAAAACAAAGTAATTAATATTCCAATACGCTTATCGAAATCGTTACCGAAAAAATTTGTGAAAAGAAAAATATATCCTAATGAGAGAATAAGTGATAATAAAGAAATCTTCTGCAAGACATTTTTAAAAACGAGGGAATAAAAAAAATAGAAAAAAACTACACAGAATATAAAATACAGATTGTACTGAAGCCCTACTTTTACATCAGAATTGATCTGATCCCGTATAAATGCAGTGCATTCATTGGAAAAAGTTATCAAAAGATATATAAAAATATAATTTTGGGCAGAAAAAGAATATTTTCTACCCAAATAAAAGGATTTTATTAAAGGAAAAAACAGTACAATTTTGTAAATAATTCCTGTCAACATGAGGTTATGGTTTTAGATCTCCTGCATCGTAATAAAAATTAATAATGTCATTGGGAAAACTTTTTTTTGCAGTAGTTTCATCAAAATTGGTTTTTACAGCAAATGAAATTCGCGACTCCCTGTTTTTAAGATAATCTACTTGGGTTCCATCTTTTCTAATAAAGTCTTTAAAAAGAATATAGTCAAACTGCAAATCGATAATCTTATATCCTGTAAAGCTTTCAATTAATTTTATAATTTTAAAATAATTATTGATGTCCTCAACTTTGTAAACAATCACATCACATGGATCATTTTTGCTAACAGTATCAACCAGTATACTTTTAAACCCGTCAAATTCTTTCTTTTTAGTCTCAAATTCGGCAGAACTTAATATAAATTTATTTCCTGACAAAACGTAAAGAATATCGTTTTTATATTGCAGGCTGTCATTTTCTGATAAAGCCAATCCTAAAGTTAAAGATTTGTCAGCACCTAGAAGAAAGAAAAACTTTGCATATTTTTTTCCGTCTTTATTTACAATTTTTTCAAAATCATAATAATCCAGATTTACCGCAGGTTTAGAATTAAGTCCAAGTATCTTAAATTTCTCTTTACCTTTCTCAACTTCTTCGTCAGTAATTCTAAATAAAAATTCAGGACTTACATCCGTTTTAGTTACAGCTACACTCTTTTCATCATGAACAGATTGTGACTCTGCTTTATCTTTACAGCTGAAAACTGATAAAAATATGATTAGGGACCAAAATAATTGTTTTTTTAAAATTGTTCTCATGTCTTTTAGTTTTTAAAATGGTTAAATTTATTTATAGCTTCTACCTTATTGCCCACGTGCAGCTTTCGGTAGATGTTTCCTACGTGTTTTTTTACAGTATCTATGCTGATGAACTTTTTGTCTGCAATTTCTTTGTAGAGAAGCCCCTGTGAAAGAAGCTCGAGAATTTCTTTTTCACGTTCTGTAAGATCATCAAAATCTTTAATTTCGGGAAGTTTTTTCTCAAAATGGCTCAAGACTCTCCGGGCGATGGACAGGCTCATGGGCGCACCTCCGTTGTATACATCGCGAATGGAAGACAGGATCTTGTCCATGCTTTCACCTTTGATAAGATAGCCCATAGCCCCGGCTTTTAATGAATTAAAAATTTTATCATCATCTTCAAAGCTGGTACACATAATGAACTGTGTCTCTGGCATTTCTTTTCTGAGCTTTTCAATGATTTCAATCCCCAGCATATCCTGCAGCTGTATATCCATCATCACAACATCCGGTAAAATAGCGGGAAGTTCTTTCAGGGCTTCCTTTCCATTAAAGAACTGGGCAGTTACCTGCATATCCTTCTGGTAATTGATGACCTTCTTCAACGCATTGTTGTAGTTCTTTTCGTCTTCTACTATGGCGATGGAAATACTCATTGTTTTTTTGTTTAGGACAAATCTCGTAAGAAAATAAGGCGGAATCAATTACACTTTTGTGTAATTTAGTGACTTGAGTTCAGGGTTATTGGTTTGTTTTTTGTTTCTATTAAATTTAGTTAAAATTCTATTACAATAGAAAAACAATTAATCCTACACATTAAAAAATAAATATCATGAGAAAAAGCCTTTTAATTGCGGCTTCTGCTGTCGCATTATTATTAACCAGCTGCAAAAAAAGTGAAAGCGGGAACAAAAGCATCCTCAAAACTGACAGTTCGGAAACTGTGATCACTGATAATAACGGAAAAATTGATTCTGCCACTCAAAGTTCCTCAACCATTGAAGTGAACGGTCAGAAGACCGAAAAAACAGATTTTGTTTATAAGGCCACAGACGGAACGTTAGTAAAAGTAGTGTTCAGAAATGATCCTAAGGAAAGTAATGTAGCCATTACCAGCAACAAAAAGACTTTTACACTACCTAAAACAGAAACAAAAGACGGTGAAACCATCTACAAAAAAGATGACATGACGGCCAGGGTAAAAGGTGACAGTCTCCATTTGGAACAGGGAAATAATGTGATTGAGCTGAAGAGGACGAAAATTTAATCGGATAAATTTCGGGATCGGGGGTTAGAAATAATGAATGGTGAATTGTGAATCTTAAATTCACTGTTCATTTGTAAAGCAAAATTTACTGTTCCGTCACAGAAAACCAGCAAATAAAAAAGCCATCCAGAATCTGGATGGCTTTTCAATTATATCTGAATGAATATTATTCTTCAGTTTTCTCTTCTGCAGAGTCAGCTGCTTCAGCCTTAGGCTCTTCAACTTTCTCTTCTGCTTTTGGAGCTTCAGCCACTACAGCTTCAGCTTTTTTTGCAGTTGCAGATCTTCTGCTTCTTCTTGTAGCTTTTTTCTCCTCAGCATTAGGATTGTAAAGTTCGTTGAAATCAACTAGCTCGATAAGAGCCATGTCAGCAGCATCACCTGGTCTGAAACCTGTTTTGATGATTCTTGTATAACCACCGTTTCTTTCAGCGATTTTAGGAGCTACTGATCTGAAAAGTTCAGTAACTGCTTCTTTACTTTGAAGATATGAAAAAACAATTCTTCTATTGTGTGTAGTATCTTCTTTTGCCTTTGTTAATAGAGGTTCAACATATACTCTTAAAGCTTTCGCTTTAGCTACAGTAGTGTTGATTCTTTTATGCTCAATTAGAGAACAAGCCATATTAGAAAGTAAAGCACTTCTATGAGAAGCTGTTCTTCCTAAGTGATTGAATTTTTTACCGTGTCTCATTATTAATTATTTATCAGCGTCTAACTTATATTTTGCAACGTCGAAACCGAAGTTAAGACCTTTTGAATGCACTAATTCTTCTAGTTCTGTCAAAGATTTTTTACCAAAATTTCTGAATTTCATCAAATCAGACTTACTGTAAGAAACCAGTTCTCCAAGAGTTTCTACTTCAGCTGCTTTCAGACAGTTAAGGGCTCTTACAGAAAGATCCATATCTGCTAATTTAGACTTAAGTAATTGTCTTGTATGAAGTGTCTCTTCGTCATATTGGATAGATGCTTTTACAGCTTCTGTTTCAAGAGTGATTCTCTCATCAGAGAACAACATGAAGTGATAAATTAATATCTTAGAAGCTTCAGTTAAAGCATTTTGAGGACTGATGGAACCATCAGTTTCTATATCTAATACAAGTTTTTCGTAGTCTGTTTTTTGCTCTACACGATAATTTTCAATGCTGTATTGTACTTTCTTAATTGGTGTGAAAATAGAGTCAATAGCAATAGTACCTACCGGTGCATTGTTTGACTTATTCTGTTCTGAAGGAACATACCCTCTTCCTTTTTCAATATTGAAAGTAATTTCGAAAGTTACATCACTGTTTAGGTTGCAGATCAAAAGATCCGGGTTCAGCACCTCAAATCCGTTGATAGACTTCCCTAAATCACCAGCAGTAATAACAGTTTGACCTGAAACTTTAGCAATTACCTGCTCGTTGGCCTGGCCTTCTGCTGAAGCTTTTAATCTCACCTGCTTAAGGTTAAGAATAATTTCGGTAACGTCTTCGATTACTCCTGGAATAGTTGAAAATTCGTGCTCTACACCTTCTATTTTGATAGATGAAATAGCATATCCTTCCAGAGAAGAAAGCAACACTCTTCTCAAAGCATTACCGATAGTAAGCCCGAAACCTGGTTCTAATGGTCTGAATTCGAATTGACCTTTAAATTCATCAGAGTTAAGTAAAATTACTTTATCGGGTTTTATGAATTGTAAAATTGCCATATTATTGGGTTGAGCAAAAATTTGATTAAAAAATTATTTAGAGTAAAGTTCGACGATAAGCTGTTCCTTGATGTCCTCCGGAATCTGGATTCTTTCAGGAGCAGAAACGAAAGTACCTTCTTTCTTCTCATCGTTGAATTGTAACCACTCATAATTAGCTTTAGAAGCTAATGAATCAGTAACAACCTCAAGAGATTTAGATTTCTCTCTTACAGCGATCACATCACCTGCTTTTACTAAATAAGAAGGAATGTTAAGGATCTCCCCATTCACAGTAATGTGTCTGTGAGAAGTTAACTGTCTAGCAGCAGATCTTGTTTTAGCAAAACCTAATCTGAATACTACGTTATCCAATCTTGATTCACAAAGCTGTAATAGAACTTCACCTGTTACACCTTTACTTCTGTGTGCTTTTTCAAATAAGTTAGCAAACTGCTTTTCTAAAATACCGTAAGTATATTTAGCTTTTTGCTTTTCAGCTAGCTGAACTGCATATTCAGATTTTTTAGCACCTCTTCTTTTGTTAGGACCGTGTTGTCCTGGCGGTTGGTTTTTTCTTCTTTCGAAGTTTTTGTCATCTCCGTAGATTGCAGCACCAAACTTTCTAGCAATCTTAGTTTTAGGTCCAATATATCTTGCCATAATGGGTAAATTCTAAAAATTAAACTCTTCTTCTTTTCGGTGGTCTACATCCATTGTGCGGCATAGGAGTCACATCAATGATTTCGCTAACTTCAATACCTGAATTGTGGATTGTTCTGATTGCAGATTCTCTACCTGCACCAGGACCTTTCACATACACCTTTACTCTTCTTAATCCAGCTTCGTGAGCAACATTAGAGCAATTTTCAGCCGCCATTTGAGCAGCAAATGGAGTATTCTTTTTAGAACCTCTGAAACCCATTTTACCGGCAGAAGCCCAAGAGATAACTTCTCCGCTTTTATTTGTTAAAGAAATGATGATGTTATTGAAAGAAGCCTGAATATGCGCTTCACCAATAGCTTCAACTTTTACTTTTCTTTTTTTAACTACTTTAGTTTGTTTTGCCATAATTCCTAACGATTATTTACTTGCCTTTTTCTTGTTAGCAACAGTTTTTCTCTTTCCTTTACGGGTTCTAGAGTTGTTTTTCGTTCTCTGGCCTCTTAAAGGTAGTCCTAGTCTGTGACGTATTCCTCGTTGGCATCCTATGTCCATCAATCTCTTGATGTTCAATTGCACTTCAGATCTTAATTCTCCTTCTACTTTTACGTTGTCAGAGATATATGTTCTGATTGCAGCCAATTCATCGTCATTCCATTCGTTGACTTTCTTGTCTTCGCTGATACCGGCAGCTTTAAGGATTTCGGAAGAAGTACTTCTTCCAACTCCGTAGATGTAAGTTAAACCGATAACACCTCTTTTGTTTTTTGGTAAATCAATACCTGCAATTCTCGCCATAATTTAATGTTAGCCTTGTCTTTGTTTAAATTTTGGGTTCTTCTTGTTGATTACGAATAGTACACCTTTTCTGCGTACAATCTTGCAATCAGCGCTTCTTTTTTTAATTGATGCTCTAACTTTCATTTGAAATATTTATTTTTTTTACTGACCAATGAATCTTACGATTTCATTTTGATAGTATTTATTTTTCAACAAGAGCCAAATGGAACCTACATTCCATTTGGCGTTTGTATTAATATCTAAATGTGATTCTCCCTTTCGATAAATCATAGGGAGACATTTCTAGTTTCACCTTGTCTCCAGGTAAAAGTTTAATATAATGCATTCTCATTTTACCGGAAATATGAGCGATAAGTATATGCCCATTCTCCAGCTCTACACGGAACTGGGCGTTCGAAAGTGCTTCCGTGATAACGCCGTCCTGTTCAATATGTTTTTGTTTCGCCATAAATTAATATCCAGTCGTTCTTGATAATTTAGACTGCATTAAGCCATCATAGTGATGGTTCAGCAGATATGTATTAATCTGTTGAACGGTATCTAAAATAACTCCAACCATAATCAATAGTGATGTTCCCCCGAAAAATAGGGCGAACGCATCCGTCTGAACAAAGCTTCCATGCACTATTGCCGGAAGGACTGCAAAGATAGACAAAAATATTGCACCTGGCAAGGTAATTTTTGATAAAATATCATCTAAATAATCAGCCGTTTCTTTACCGGGTCTTACTTTCGGTACTAAACCTCCATTTCTCTTCAAATCATCAGCCATTTGGTTTACCGGAATCGTAATTGCAGTATAGAAGAATGAGAAGATAATAATTAATAGCGCGAACAATACGTTGTACTGCCAGCTAAAAACATTCTTGAAACCTGCAAGAAAAGTATTGGACTCATCGAATTTAGTTAATAATCCTGGTACGAACATCAATGCCTGAGCAAAGATAATCGGCATTACACCAGCAGCATTTACTTTCAATGGGATCCACTGTCTTGCTCCCTGCATAAGATTTCTGTTTACACCTCCTCTTGCTTGAGCTCTGCTTACATACTGAATTGGAATTTTTCTGACAGCAACAGATAATACTACTGCTAAAAGAACTACCAGCATCCAGAATATTACTTCTATAAGGATCATGATAGATCCCATTCCTCCTTTTCCGTTCTGCACTGCCATTTCCTGTACGAATGCTTCAGGTAGTCTTGAAAGGATTCCCACCATAATAAGGATAGAAATACCGTTTCCGATACCTTTGTCGGTGATTTTCTCACCTAACCACATTGCGAACACTGAACCAGCAACCAAGATTACAATACTTGGCAACCAGAACATGATGGAATTCGGCTCTACATAATATGCAGACTGGAACTGAGCATACGGTAAGAATAATTGAGTAATAGACGTTAAATAAGAAGGGGCCTGTACAAGACAAACTCCAATAGTTAACCATCTAGTAATTTGATTCAATGTATTTCTACCAGACTCTCCATCCTTCTGAAGTTTCTGAAGATAAGGAATAGCCATTCCCATCAACTGAACAATAATAGAAGCAGAAATATAAGGCATGATTCCCAACGCCATTACGGAAGCGTGGCTGAAAGCTCCCCCCGTAAACGACGAAAGCAAGCCAAGGAGACCTGCTCCTTGCTTGTTACCGCCTTGATTTTTATAATGCTCTAAGAGATCTCCCACTTCTGCAAGGTTAATTGCGGGAAGCGAGATATAAGATGCGAATCTATACACAAGGATAATACCTAACGTAAAGAGAATTTTATCTCTTAATTCCTTTAGGCTCCAAATATTTTTAAGGGTTTGTATAAATTCTTTCATTAGTAAGTATTATAAGGTAATTGCTTTTCCACCTGCTTTAGCAATAAGCTCTTCAGCAGATTTAGTGAACTTGTCAGCAGAGATTGAAACCGCAGATTTCAATTCTCCTCTACCCATAATTTTCACTAATTCGTTTTTAGAAACTAAACCGTTTTCTACTAAAACTTCTTTCGTGATATCTCCAGTGATGGATTTGTTCTCGATTAAAATTTGGATAGTATCAAGGTTTACTCCTCTAAACTCTTTTCTGTTTACATTTTTGAAACCGAATTTAGGTAATCTCCTTTGTAAAGGCATCTGTCCACCTTCGAAACCGATTTTCTGAGAATAACCGGCTCTAGCTTTCTGACCTTTATGACCTTTCGTAGCAGTACCTCCTTTTCCTGTACCCTGACCTCTACCAATTCTTTTTGAATTGAAAGTAGATCCTGCAGCAGGTTTTATGTTATTTAAATTCATTTTAATTTCTTTTGTTAAAAATTATTTTTGAACTTCAAGTAAATGACTAACTGCAGCTATCATTCCTAAGATAGAAGGAGTAGCTTCGTGTTCTACAACTTGGTGAAGTTTCTTAAATCCTAATGCTTCAAGCGTTCTCTTTTGGGTTTTTGTTCTTCCAATAGCGCTTCTTACTTGCTTTACTTTGATTGTTGCCATTGTTCTAATATTAACCGTTAAACACTTTACTTAGAGAAACTCCTCTCATTCTAGCGATCTCTTCAGGTCTTCTGATATCCAATAACGCTTTGAAAGTAGCTTTCACCACGTTGTGAGGGTTAGAAGATCCTTTAGATTTTGAAAGGATATCGTGAATACCAGCAGACTCCAATACCGCTCTTACCGCACCACCGGCGATAAGTCCTGTACCGTGAGAAGCAGGTCTCATGAAGATATCTGCACCACCATATCTGGCAGTAGTCTGGTGAGGGATTGTGTGGTTCATTACAGGAACTTTCACAAGGTTTTTCTTAGCATCTTCAACAGCTTTAGCAATTGCAGAAGCTACTTCTTTAGATTTTCCAAGACCGTGACCGATTACTCCGTCTTCGTTTCCTACTACAACGATAGCAGAAAATCCGAAAGCTCTACCTCCTTTGGTTACTTTTGTTACTCTGTTAACAGCTACGAGACGATCTTTTAATTCTAATCCTCCCGGTTTTACTCTTTCTATATTATCTAGTCCTAACATATTTTCCGAAATTTTTATGATTAGAATTTAAGTCCTCCTTCTCTCGCTCCATCAGCAAGAGCTTTCACTCTTCCATGGTAAACGAAACCGTTTCTGTCAAATACAATACTTTCGATTCCTGCAGCGATAGCTTTGGCAGCGATAGCTTTACCAACAGCAGCAGAAACTTCAGTCTTGGTACCATTAGCGTCAACACTTTTCTCTCTTGAAGAAGCGGCAACTAAAGTTGTACCAGTTTTATCATCGATTAACTGAGCGTAAATTTCCTTATTACTTTTATATACAGATAATCTTGGCAATTCAGAAGATCCAGAGATTTTTCCTCTTACTCTTCTTTTTATTCTTATTCTTTTTTCTAATTTACTTAATGCCATAATACTTATAATTTATTAAGCAGATTTACCAGCTTTACGTCTAACAATTTCTCCAAGGAATCTTACACCTTTTCCTTTGTAAGGCTCAGGCTTTCTGAAAGAACGGATCTTTGCAGCTACCATTCCTAGAAGTTGGTTGTCATGAGACGCTAAAGTAATAATTGGGTTTTTACCTTTTTCAGTCAATGTATCTACTTTTACTTCGCTTGGAAGTTCTAATACGATACCGTGAGAGAATCCTAAAGCTAACTCAAGTTTTTGACCTGTGTGTGAAGCTCTGTATCCTACCCCTACTAGTTCTAGTTTCTTTTCGAAACCTTTTTCAACACCAACAATCATGTTGTTGATCAACGCTCTGTATAGACCGTGAAGTGCTTTGTGTTGTTTAGATTCAGATGGTCTGTTAACGTTAAGTTCACCATCTTTCTGTTCTAAAGTAATTCCTGCTGTAAGCTCCTGAGAAAGTTCTCCTTTAGGACCTTTAACTGTTACAACACCGTTATTTTCAGTGACAGTAACTCCAGCTGGAATTGTTATAATTGCTTTACCAATTCTTGACATTTTCCTCTGATTAAAAATTAATAAACATAGCAGATTACTTCACCGCCTACTTTTTCTTCTCTAGCCTTCTTGTCAGTCATTACTCCTTTAGAAGTAGAGATAACAGCTATACCCAAACCGTTCAGTACTCTTGGAAGTTCAGTAGAACCTTTGTACTGTCTTAAACCTGGTCTAGAAGCTCTTTGAATAGACTTGATAGCCGGTTTGTTAGTTTGCTTGTCATACTTTAAAGCGATTTTGATCACTCCTTGAACAGCGTTATCTTCAAACTTGTAGTTTAAGATATACCCTTGGTCAAATAAGATCTTAGTAATCTCCTTTTTGATTTTCGATGCAGGAATTTCCACCACTTTGTGGCCTGCGCTTTGTGCGTTCCTTACTCTTGTTAGGAAATCTGAAATTGGATCTGTTACCATTTTTCTATTTTAAATTATTGGTTAAAGACAATCAGTATTGAAAGGACTTGAAGATTAAAATATCAGACTTCAGAAAATCTTGGGTCTGATATTTTTATTCTTTAGTATCCAGACAACTTAATTGTCCCGATTAATTAGTAATTATTACCAACTGGCTTTTCTTACTCCCGGGATAAGACCGTTGTTTGCCATTTCTCTGAAAGTTACTCTGGAAATACCAAACGTTCTCATGTATCCTCTAGGTCTACCTGTTAGTTTACATCTGTTGTGTAATCTTACAGGAGAAGCATTTTTAGGTAATTTCTGAAGTCCTTCATAATCACCAGCTTCTTTTAAAGCTTTTCTTTTGTCAGCGTATTTAGCAACTAGTGCTTCTCTTTTGCGCTCACGCGCTTTCATTGATTCTTTAGCCATTTCTTAGTTCTTTTTAAATGGTAAACCGAAGTGAGTTAATAAAGCTTTCGCTTCTTTATCTGTTTTCGCACTTGTTACGAAAGTAATGTCCATCCCTTGGATTTTTTTCACTTTGTCAATTACGATTTCAGGGAAGATAATCTGCTCAGTAATACCTAAGTTGTAATTACCTCTACCATCGAACCCGTCTGCCTTGATACCAGAGAAATCTCTGATACGTGGTAAAGCAGAAGAAGTAAGTCTGTCTAAGAATTCATACATTTTATGAGCTCTCAATGTTACTTTAGCACCTACAGGCATACCTTTTCTCAATTTGAAAGCCGCTTCGTCTTTCTTAGAGATAGTACCTACTGCTTTCTGGCCAGTAATCATTGTTAATTCTTCTACAGCATAATCAATGATTTTCTTGTCTGCAGTGGCATCACCTAATCCTTGAGATAGGATGATTTTTTCCAATTTAGGTACCTGCATTACAGATTTGTACCCAAATTCTTCCATCATTGCAGGAACAATTTTCTCTCTGTATATATTTTTGGGTCTTGCTATAAATTCCATGTGTTAATTCAAATTATAAAGTTTCACCCGTTTTTCTATCGATTCTTACTTTCTTATCTCCATCGATTTTATAACCGATTTTGATAGCTTTTCCGTCTTTACCAACTAGAGCTACGTTTGAGATATGGATAGAAGCTTCCTTTTCAGTAATTCCACCTTGAGGGTTAGAAGCTGAAGGCTTAACGTGTTTTTTAACGATGTTAAGTCCTGCAACGATTACTCTTGGGTCTTTTCCTTCTTTTTTGATCACTTCAATAACTTCACCAGTCTTACCTTTGATATCTTTCTTACCAGTAGTAATGATGACGTTATCTCCTCTTTTTATTTTTAACTTTGACATTTTCTTTTAAAAATTTTAAAAATTAAAGTACTTCAGGAGCTAATGAAATGATTTTCATATATTCTTTGTCTCTCAACTCACGAGCAACCGGTCCGAAAACACGTGTTCCTCTCATTTCTCCTGCTGCGTTTAGTAATACACAAGCATTGTCTTCGAATTTGATGTATGAACCATCTTTTCTTCTAACTGCTTTTTTAGTTCTTACTACTACAGCTTTAGATACCTGACCTTTTTTAGCGTTTCCTGATGGTGTAGAATCCTTGATAGTAACAACGATTTTATCACCAACTGAAGCATATCTTCTTCTGGTTCCTCCCAGAACTCTGATAACTAGTACTTCTTTTGCACCTGTGTTATCAGCAACTTTTAATCTTGATTCTGTTTGTAACATTATTACTTAGCTTTTTCAATGATTCTTACTAATCTCCATCTCTTGCTCTTGCTCAAAGGTCTAGTTTCCTGGATAAGAACTGTATCACCTTCTGTGCATTCGTTGTTTTCGTCGTGTGCAGTATATTTTTTCGTTTTCAAAACGAATTTACCGTACATCGGGTGTTTCACT
The DNA here is from genome assembly GCF_049887855.1 of Chryseobacterium sp. NFX27. NCBI lineage: Bacteria > Pseudomonadati > Bacteroidota > Flavobacteriia > Flavobacteriales > Weeksellaceae > Chryseobacterium > Chryseobacterium sp. NFX27. The sequence continues at coordinate 109,612 of NZ_JAGEKK010000010.1, forward strand.
CTCGTAGTCTCACTTACAACAATGGTCTTTTCCATTTTATTGCTGGAAACTATTCCGATTCTTTCTTTTCTTAAGTTTCTTTCCATAATGTATGAAAATCTTATTGTTGTTTAGTGGTTAACTCAGTGTTTAGTCTAGCGATCGATCTTCTCAAATCTCTGATTTGAATCGGGTTTTCAATTGGACTGATCTTGTGAGCCAATTTCAGTTTTGAATATTGAGTTTTCAATTCAGCAAGTTTTGCTTGAATATCACCCGCGCTTAAATTTTTAATATCAGCTTGTTTCATTGTTCAAAGATTATAGAGGTTTAACAAAATCGTTAGCAACTACGAATTTAGTAACTACCGGTAATTTTTGTGCAGCAAGTCTTAAAGCTTCCTTAGCGATTTCGTAAGATACTCCTCCGATTTCGAACATAATTTTACCTGGTTTTACTACAGCTACCCAGTATTCCACAGCACCTTTACCTTTACCCATACGTACTTCGGCTGGTTTTTTAGTAATAGGCTTATCCGGGAAGATTTTGATCCATAGCTGGCCTTCTCTCTTCATATATCTTGTCGCAGCGATACGAGCAGCTTCGATTTGTCTTGCAGTGATCCAAGCACCTTCTATAGCTTTGATTCCAAATGTTCCGTAAGCCAGTTGATTACCTCTTTGAGCAATCCCCTTCATCTTCATCTTATGAACTCTACGGAATTTGGTTCTTTTTGGTTGTAACATAATTTCTAAATTTTAGATTTTAGATTTTAGATTTTAGATTTTTTATATTTTAAAAAAGTAACGGTAATTTAAAATTCAAAATTTCTAACCTAAAATTTTTAATTATTATTGTTATTATTGTTATTATTCTTTCTAGGTCTTCTGTTATCTCTGTCTCCACCTCTGTTTCCGCCTCCTGAAGGACCTCCTTTTTTCTGTTGTCCCACTAATGGAGAAAGTTCTCTTTTACCGTAAACTTCCCCTTTCATGATCCAAACTTTCACTCCTAGTCTACCGTAAGTAGTGTGAGCTTCAGCCCAGTGATAATCGATATCAGCTCTGAAAGTAGACAAAGGAATTCTTCCGTCTTTGAAAGATTCGCTTCTTGCCATTTCAGCACCGTTCAATCTACCAGAGATTTGAACTTTGATACCTTCAGCACCCATTCTCATTGTACTAGCCATTGCCATTTTAACAGCTCTTCTGTAAGAAATTCTGTTTTCAATTTGCTTAGAGATGCTGTCAGCCACTAATACTGCATCAAGTTCAGGTCTTTTGATTTCGAAAATGTTGATTTGAATATCCTTACCTGTAAGTTTCTTCAATTCTTCTTTCAATTTATCAACTTCCTGACCTCCTTTACCGATGATAAGTCCCGGTCTAGCAGTAGTGATCGTTACTGTTACTAATTTCAGTGTTCTTTCAATATAAATTTTTGAAATACCACCTTTAGATAATCTAGCCTCAAGGTATCTTCTGATTTTGTAGTCTTCAGCGATTCTGTCTCCATAATCTTTACCACCAAACCAGTTAGAATCCCATCCTCTGATGATACCTAATCTGTTACCAATTGGATTTGTCTTCTGTCCCATACCTTGATTAATTTTCTTTATTACCTAAGATTAATGTAACGTGGTTAGATCTTTTTCTGATTCTATACCCTCTACCTTGCGGAGCTGGTCTTAGTCTCTTCAATTGTCTTGCACTATCCACGAAGATTTCTTTAATGATAAGGTTTGCTTCTTCAATATCAGCACCTTCATTTTTAGTCTGCCAGTTTGCCATAGCAGAAAGAAGTAATTTCTCTAATTTGTTAGAGGCTTCTTTTTTAGAATATTTTAGGATATAAAGAGCTTTATCTACCTGCTCTCCTCTAATGATATCAGCAACTAATCTCATTTTTCTTGGAGATGATGGGCAGTCATTTAATGAAGCTTTTACAACGTCTTTGTTAGCTTCTTTTCTTGCGATTGAACTATCTTGTTTTCTTGATCCCATGATTATCTGCTTCCTTTATTTTTGTTACCACCATGACCTCTGAAAGATCTTGTTGGAGAAAATTCGCCTAACTTGTGACCTACCATGTTTTCTGTAACATAAACAGGGATAAACGATTTCCCGTTGTGTACTGCAATAGTTTGTCCTACGAAGTCCGGAGAGATCATCGATGCTCTAGACCAAGTTTTAATAACTGTCTTCTTACCAGACTCTATGTTTGTCTGAACCTTCTTATCTAAAGTATGATGAATGAATGGTCCTTTTTTAAGTGATCTTGCCATAATTATTTTCTTTTAGATATGATATGACGGTTAGACGCTTTGTTTTTCTTTCTGGTTTTGTAACCTTTAGCCGGCATACCGTTTCTAGATCTTGGGTGACCTCCAGAAGAACGTCCTTCACCACCTCCCATTGGGTGATCTACAGGGTTCATTACTACCGGTCTAGTTCTAGGTCTTCTACCTAACCATCTGCTTCTACCAGCCTTACCTGAAACAGTTAACTGATGATCAGAGTTAGAAACAGATCCAATCATTGCATAACATTCAGTAAGGATCATTCTTGATTCTCCTGAAGGCAATTTGATGATCGCATATTTCCCGTCTCTTGAAGTTAATTGAGCTGAAGAACCAGCACTTCTTGCTAAAATAGCACCTTGTCCAGGCTTCATTTCAACACAAGAAATTACAGTACCCAATGGAATATTTTTCAATTTCATTGCGTTACCTACGTTTGGTTCAACGCTTTCTCCTGAAACTACTTTCTGATCTACTTTGATACCGTTTGGAGCGATGATATATCTCTTCTCTCCATCTGCGTACTCTAATAAAGCGATAAATGCAGTTCTGTTTGGATCATATTCTACAGTTTTTACCGTTGCTTCAACATCATGCTTGTTTCTTTTGAAGTCGATAATTCTGTATTTCTTTTTGTGTCCACCTCCGGTGTAACGCATGGTCATTTTACCAGTTTGGTTACGTCCACCTGACTTACTAATACCAACTGTTAGAGATTTCTCTGGTTTGTTGGTAGTAATTTCCTCAAAATTGTTTACAATTCTGAATCTCTGTCCTGGGGTGATAGGTTTTAATTTTCTAACAGACATTACTATTATTTATAATTAATAATTAATTTACAGCAAAAATATCGATAACTTCACCTTCAACAAGCTTGATTACCGCCTTTTTCAATTTGTTTGTCTTTCCTACTTGAAGACCTTTTTTAGTGTATTTTGAAGAAACCTTCGGAGCATAAATCATTGTGTTAACGTCTGCTACTTTTACACCGTAAGCTGCTTCAACAGCTTTTTTAATCTGGATCTTATTAGCCTTAGGATCTACTAAGAAAGAATAAGAACCTCTTAAATCTGTAAGGTAATTAGCCTTTTCTGAGATAACTGGTTTAATAATAAGTGACATGATTTATTTCTTTAAATTTTCCTGGAATTTTTCAACTGCACCTTCTAAGAATACGATCTCACCTGCATTCATTAAGTCATATGAACTAATTTCGTTGAAGTTCATTACTTTAGTTTTAGGTAAGTTTCTTGAAGATAAATACACATTCTTGTTAGCTTCAGGAAGAACAAATAGAGACTTCTTATCGTTCAATGCCAATGCATTCAAGATAGAGATGAAATCTTTAGTTTTAGGAGCATTTAAGCTCATATCTTCCATTACTCTGATGCTGTTGTCTCTCATTTTCTGAGATAAAACAGATTTTTTAGCTAATCTCTTAAGAGCTTTGTTCAATTTGAATCTGTAGTCTCTTGGTTTTGGTCCGAATACTCTACCTCCCCCTCTGAAAGTTGGAGATTTGATATCACCATATCTAGCAGAACCAGATCCTTTTTGCTTCTTAAGTTTTTTAGTAGAAGCAGTAATTTCGCTTCTTTCCTTTGATTTATGAGTCCCTTGTCTCTGTGCTGCAAGGTACTGTTTAACTTCTAAGTAAACCGCGTGCTGATTTGGCTCAATTCCGAATACTGATTCGTCTAGAGTTACTTTTCTTCCGGTCTCTTTTCCTGATGTATTTAATACTACTAGTTCCATTTTCTGATAATTACATAAGAATTTTTAGCTCCCGGAACAGCACCTTTTACTACTAAAAGATTTTGTTCTTGATCCACTTTTAATACTTGAAGGTTTTGTACAGTTACCTGCTTACCTCCCATTCTACCCGCCATTCTCATTCCTTTGAATACTCTTGAAGGATCCGATCCAGCACCGATAGAACCTGGAGCTCTAAGTCTGTTGTGCTGACCATGAGTAGCTTGCATTACACCTCCAAAGCCATGTCTTTTAACAACACCCTGGAAACCTTTACCTTTTGAAGTTCCTGTTACGTCAACATATTCACCTTCAGCGAATAAATCAACTTTTACTTCTTCTCCTACTTTTACTTCGTCTACGAATTCTCTGTAGAATTCTACCAACTTAGCTTTTGGAGCAGAACCAGCCTTTTTGAAATGGCCAGCTAACGCTTTACCTACGTTCTTTTCACTCTTGTCATCGAAACCTAACTGAACTGACTTGTAGCCGTCCTTTTCTATGGTTCTGACCTGTAAAACCGAGCATGGACCAGCTTGAATAACTGTACAAGGAATGTTCTTTCCTTCTTCGTTAAACAAAGACGTCATACCGATTTTTTTACCAATAATACCTGACATTGTTTATATTAAATAAAATTTATCTTTCTAATTTCCACATTTTTTAGGAGGTCTGAAGTAATTTCTACTTTTGATATAGGCATACTACGCCCCTAAAATGGAGTGTGCAAATTTATGAATATTTTTAGAACTGACAAATATTTTGAGTAAAATATTTTGATTTTTAATCAATTAGCTAATTTTGAAAAAATCCAGACGAAATTTTCAGCGAAATCATTTTGAATTTTGAAAAATAATTAAAAAAGAAGTTTATTTTACAATAACGGAAACTCCTATTTCTTCTAATGCCACTTTATCTTCAGCACAGATACCATTGTCCGTGATCAGATAATCAACTTTATCCAGAGGAGCAATCTTCCCGAATCCTTTTTTATTAAGTTTTGAAGAATCACCAAGAATGACCACTTTTTCGGAACATTCTATCATAAGCTGATTCAGATGAGCTTCTGCAGCATTCGAAGTACTGATCCCAAAATCAATATCAATCCCATCTACCCCCAGAAAAAGTTTGTTACAGGAAAACTGCTTGAGAATTCCTTCAGAAATGGAACCTACAATGGAAGTTGAGCTTTTTCGGACCTCGCCACCCAATTGTATAATATTAATATTAGGATTGTTACACAGTTCAATAGCCACCCTTAAAGAAGAGGTCAAAACCGTAAGAGGGCCAAAGTTCACCAGCATCCTGGCCAGATAATGCATGGTAGTCCCTGAAGCCAAAATAATACAGTCATTCTCCTGGATAAGCTGTAAAGCCGCTTTCGCAATATTCTGCTTGGCTTCTACATTAATGTTTTCTTTTTCGTCCACATTCCTTTCGTAGGCATACCGTACATGCTTGCTTGCTCCTCCATGGTTTCGGAAAAGCAATCCTAAGCTTTCGAGATAATTCAGATCCTTTCGGACCGTAACTGAAGATACATTGAACTTCTCACACAGATCCTGTACGAGAACATGCCCTTTTTCATCCAGTTCCTTTAGAATATCATCGTGCCTTGGTATTAACTTTTCCATTCTGATTCTTTCATCAAAAATACCATTTTTTTTCGAGACCGATAAAATTTCATTTATTTTCTTTTTAGTTTCATTTTTAATTTATAAATTTGAAAACGAAACATAAACGAAACATTTATGAAACGAAACGAAGAAATTAATAAATTATCCAGTGTTCAGGAATGGGACTTCATCATTATCGGAGGTGGAGCCAGTGGCCTGGGTTCAGCATTGGATGCAACCAGCAGAGGATTTAAAACCCTGCTTCTTGAATCCCATGATTTTGCAAAAGCAACATCTAGCCGAAGCACCAAACTGGTACATGGTGGTGTAAGATATCTTGCACAGGGAGATATAGGACTTGTAAAAGAAGCCCTGAAAGAAAGAGGGCTTTTAGCTCAAAATGCGGCACACGTGGTAAAAAACCAGTCCTTTATCATTCCTAATTATACCTGGTGGGGAGGTATTTACTATAAAATAGGATTGTCCATCTATGATTTCCTTGCCGGAAAGCTTAGTCTTGGAAAAACAAAATACATCAGCAAATCCAAAACGGTTGAAAAACTGCCAACCATTGAACAGCATAACCTGGCAAGTGGTGTAGTATATCAGGACGGACAGTTTGACGACGCAAGATTAGCCATCAATTTAACCCAGACTCTTATCGAAAAAGGGGGAAGCGCCGTTAATTATATGAAAGTAACCGGACTTCTGAAAAATAATTCCGGAAAAATAAACGGAGTCAAAGCAGAGGATCAGTTTACCAACCAGCAGTATGAGCTTCGTGCAAAAGCAGTCATTAATGCAACAGGCGTATTCACAAATGATATTCTGAATATGAATAATCCTAAGCACGGTAAATTTGTTGTTCCAAGCCAGGGTATTCATTTAGTCCTGGATAAATCTTTCCTGAAAAGTGATGATGCCATTATGATTCCAAAAACATCAGACGGCAGGGTTCTTTTTGTTGTGCCGTGGCACGACAGAGCATTGGTGGGAACTACAGATACCCTTCTGGAAAGCCCGAGCTTTGAGCCGCATGCTTTAGAGTCTGAAATTAATTTCGTTTTAAATACAGCCAGACAATATTTAGCCAAGAAGCCAACCAGAGAAGATGTAAAATCTATGTTCGCCGGATTGAGACCGCTTGCCGCTCCCAAAGAAGGAGGCAAAAGCACCAAAGAAGTTTCCCGCAGCCATAAAGTTATCACTTCCGATACAGGATTGGTTTCCATCATCGGCGGAAAATGGACCACCTACCGTAAAATGGCGGAAGACACCATTGATAAAGCTGTAGAGATTCTTCACTTAAACGGAGGACCTTCCCAAACAGAAAATATGTCTATTCACGGTAACATGAGAGCAGAACTCGTAGACCGTACCAGCCATCTGTATGTTTACGGATCAGACATTCCAGCCATAAAATCGTTGCAGAGCAGTGCCCCTCAGTATTCCCAAAAGATCCATCCTGACCATGCTTTTACTATTGCAGAAGCAGTCTGGGCCATAAGACACGAAATGGCAGAAACCATTGAAGATATTCTCGCAAGAAGAGTCCGTCTTTTATTTTTAGATGCAAGAGCCGCAATTGACAGTGCACATACCATCGCACAGCTTATCGCCCAAGAAAAAGGATATTCCCAGGAATGGGCCACTGAACAGGAAAAAGAATTCATTGAATTAGCACAAGGGTATTTATTAGCCCCTTACTCTCCCAAAACTATTACTCATAATTAAAACTTTGCAGTATGAAGGAAAAATTGATTCTCGCTTTAGACCAGGGTACAACTTCCTCTAGAGCCATCTTATTCAATCACAACGGAGCTATAGAATACATCTCCCAGAAAAATTTTGAACAGATCTACCCTACTCCGGGATGGGTAGAACATGACCCCAACGAAATTTGGTCTTCCCAGATATCCGTTGCCGCAGAAATTATCGCTAAAGCAGGCATTTCCGGATTGGAAGTAGCGGCCATCGGCATCACCAATCAACGCGAAACAACCGTTGTTTGGGACAAAGAAACCGGTGAGCCTATTTACAATGCTATCGTCTGGCAGGACAGAAGAACGTCTAAATACTGTGACGAATTAAAAGAGCAGGGGCATGCCGAAATCATTAAAGAAAAAACCGGACTTGTCCTGGATGCCTATTTTTCAGCCACCAAACTGAAATGGATCCTGGATCACGTAGAAGGAGCAAGGGAAAAAGCTGAAGAAGGAAAATTATGTTTCGGAACAGTTGATACATGGCTGGTTTGGAAACTTACCCGCGGAAAAATGTTCATTACTGATGTTTCCAATGCAAGCAGAACCATGCTTCTGAATATTCATACCTTAGAATGGGATCGGGATCTTCTGGATCTATTTGATATTCCAAGATCTGTTCTTCCTGAAGTAAAACAGAGCAGCGAAATCTACGGAGAAACCGCCACCACTTTATTCTCTACTAAAATTCCGATCGCTGGAATTGCCGGGGATCAGCAGGCCGCCTTATTCGGACAGATGTGCATTACTCCCGGAATGGTAAAGAATACCTACGGAACAGGATGTTTCTTATTAATGAATACAGGAACAGAAGCGGTCTCTTCAAAAAATAACCTGTTAACAACAGTTGCCTGGAAGATCAATGGAGAAGTAAACTATGCACTGGAAGGAAGTGTATTTGTAGGCGGTGCAGCCATACAGTGGCTGAGAGACGGGCTGAAACTTATCCGTTCCGCAGAAGAAGTGAATGATCTGGCAGCAAGTGTTGAAGATAACGGAGGTGTTTACTTTGTCCCTGCACTTACAGGATTAGGAGCACCCTATTGGGATCAATATGCAAGAGGAACTATTGTAGGGGTAACCCGTGGAACCACTAACGGACATATCGCAAGAGCAACTTTGGAAGGCATAGCATTCCAGGTTTATGATATTGTAAAATCTATGGAGGCAGATTCCGGAACACCAAGTCTGGAACTCAGAGTAGATGGCGGAGCTTCTGCAAGTGATCTTCTGATGCAGATACAGTCTGACCTTTTCGGATTTAAGATCACAAGACCAAAAACGCTTGAGACCACAGCGTTAGGTGCCGCTTATCTTGCAGGTTTAGCAGTAGGATATTGGAAGGACATTAATGAAATACAATCTCAATGGGTTGTAGACGAAGATTTCCATCCGAAAGTGGATAAAGAAAAAGCAGATAACATGATTCATTTCTGGAATAAAGCTGTAAAGCGTTCACAAAGCTGGATCGAAGATTAAATCTTTAATAATAAAAAACTACTTATGACTCCATTTACCGCAGAACTTGTAGGAACAATGCTTCTTATATTATTAGGCAACGGCGTTGTAGCCAATGTTGTCTTAAAGGATACTAAAGGAAATAATTCAGGATGGATTGTTATTACGACAGCCTGGGCTCTGGCAGTTTTTGTAGGGGTCACCGTTGCAGGTCCTGCAAGTGGTGCTCATCTGAACCCGGCCGTAACGATCGGCCTGGCTGCTGCAGGAAAATTCTCGTGGGACCTGGTTCCTTCTTATATTGCTGCACAGATGCTCGGTGGAATGCTTGGCGCTTTCCTGGTCTGGCTTTTCAATAAAGACCATTTTGCCATTACGGAAGATGAAGGCGCTAAACTTGCCTGTTTCAGTACAGGGCCGGCCATCAGGAATACATTCTCCAATTTAATCAGCGAGACCATCGGAACGTTTGTTCTGGTATTTGTCATTTTTCATTTTTCGGATCCCAGTATTTCCCTGAATGCAGATCCGGCTGCCAAAGTAGGACTCGGTTCTGTAGGAGCACTTCCTGTTACCTTTCTGGTTTGGGCCATAGGCTTATCATTAGGAGGAACTACAGGCTATGCCATTAACCCTGCAAGAGATTTGGCTCCTAGGATTATGCATGCCGTACTGCCTGTAAAAGGAAGCAGTGACTGGGGATATGCATGGATTCCGGTTGCAGGACCAATATTGGGCGCTGTTATCGCTGCCGTTCTTTTTGGAATAATACATTAAAAATACCCGATGAAAATTTTAAAAATTGCATGCCTGATTATTTTAGGCACAGGAAAGCTATTCTCTCAGGAGAACGCAGAACCTAAGGAAAGCAACAGACTTGATTTTACTGCCAATATTCAGAACAACCATTTGTGGAGGGGATTGATTATTACAGACAAACCTGTAGTAATGGGAAATCTTTCTTATGCCTTAGATTCTGAAAAGAAATGGAAAATTGGTATTTGGGGCGCCTCGGCATTGGCAGACGATAAAGATGGTACCCATTATAAGGAGATCAACTATTACATTCAATACTCTCATAACCGTTTTTATATTGGATTGTGGGATTTGTATAATTCCAGAAACATCAATACTGCTGTCGCTGCAGACGACATTTTCAGTTACTCACAGAGAAGAACTGCCCATATCATTGACCTTAGAACCCATTATACTTTCGGGCCATCATTCCCACTGAATATTGAGGCGGATATCATGCTGTACGGAGGGGCCAATGCAGGTGAAGTGGTTCTGGAATCTGACGGCAGCTATAAAAAGAATAAGTATTCTACCTATATTCAGGCAAGCTATCCGGTCATTGCCGGGAAGAAAGTGAATCTGGATGCTTTTATTGGAGCCGGATTTGCCCTCAACGACAAACATTTCCTTTATGGCAACGGTGAAAACAGCTTTGATATCGTTAATATAGGAGTAAAAGCCGGCAAGACCGTTAAAATTACGGAACATTACAGTCTTCCGGTTTCTATGATGGCCATGTGGAATCCTTCCAATAAATATGCAAGAATTCAGCTGGCAGCCACTGTTTTCTAATCTATGTCTTAACTTGATTATACAAAGGCCACTTCTTTTTGGAGTGGTTTTCTGTTTTACATTGATGAATATTAAATCACAAAAGCCACAAAAGTTTTTCATGCTGAAAATGCTAAGATCACATCAATAGAAAATCTTTGATTTTCATAAAAATTAAAGTGTATTTTATATGCGTAATCTATTTAACTTTAAAATAACTAAAGTGTTTAAAAATCTTTTGTAACTTTTGTGGTTAAAAAAAACTATAATTGCCTCCAATAGCCAATTTCAGGGTTTTTACGGTTTAATTTTTGCTTAAATATTTTTACTTTTGAAAAAAAATATATGAAAAAGATTTTCAGCTTAATAATCCTGTTTATCAGTATTTTATCTTTTGCGCAGACAAAAACGCCATTTGTCGGATACAGAAGTTTTAATATCATTGAAGGATTCAGTGGATCGGGAACGCCTGCCTATTATCTGGATGTAAAGAAAAACGGTGATGTTTATTTCGGATTTGTTCAGGTAAATCAGGCGGACAGGACCGAAACCACCGAGGAAGTCAATGCCGGAAAATACAACCCCAAAGTAATGAAGGTAGATTTCAAAACATATGGTGAAAACTTTTATGTGAAATTTGACAAGGATAATATCTATCTGACAGATAAGGACGGAAACATCCTGAAATCTGAAGACTGCTGCTCCAGCATGGAAAGCGGGACACAGGATATCTGTACCTGCGAAAGCGAACTATATAAGCGATGAAAGCATTAAAGCTCCTGCTTCTCCTTCTTCTCATTGTTTCGTGCAGCGGGAAAAAGAACCATCCTTATACTTTTTATTACTGGCAGACCCATCTTAAGCTTGATCAGGAAGAGAAAAAAGCTTTGGACAAGGCTTCAGTTCCTTATGTATACACCCGTTTTTTTGACATTGACAAAGCTGGCGGGAAATTCATACCGGTTGCCGTGATCACAAAAGACAAGAGTTTTCAGACGGATAAGCAAATTGTGCCGACTGTTTTTATCACAAATCAGTCTATGTATCATATTTCAGCGGAAGAAATCAGGTTTCTTGCAAAAAACATTCATGATCTGGTTCAGAAGAAAGCCAAAGAATATAATTTAAGGATTAATAATGAAATTCAGATCGACTGTGACTGGACAGCCGGGACCAGGAATGATTATTTTAAATTTTTAAAAGAACTGAAAAGAATTTCAGGAAAAGAAATTACCTGCACGTTGCGTCTTCATCAGGTAAAAGATAAAAGCCAGACCGGAATTCCACCGGTAGAGAAAGTATATCTGATGTGCTACTCTACTTCTTCCCCGCTAGAAAACTCCAATAAAAATTCTATTCTGGATGTAACGGTATTAAAAAGCTATCTTTCCCAACTGGAAGATTATCCTGTTAAAAAAATTGAAGTCGCACTGCCGATCTACTCCTGGGGAATTGTTACCAATCATCTTGAAAAGCATAAACTAATTAATGCTTTATCCAGAAAAGACCTTGAAAACCCTGGATTTAAAAAAATCTCGGATAATGAAGTTGAAATCATCAGAGACGGTTTCTATTTCGGAAGCTTCCTGAGTAAAGGATTCAGGATAAAGGTTGAAGAAATAACAGATGACCAGCTGCAGGATGTCACCCGTTTTCTGGAGAAAAAAATACATGACTTTAATATAATTTATTATCAATTAGATAGTAAATTTGTAAGTAACAGGAATTTTTAAATTTTATCTTCTGCTGATTGAGCAGTTTATGAACATTTAATTCCTGTTGAAACTGAGTTACAAAAATAAAAACACCCATCAACTATATGAAAAAGTATATTCTTTCGCTGGCGGTCCTATCGCTTTTCTATACTAAATCTGATGCCTGTGCGTGGTCAGATCCGGATTATGAATATTTCAATCTTTTTACACAAAGTATTATAAAGGATAAATCTTATCTGCCTTTCCTGCTTACCTATTCCAACAGGTTTTACGGAGACTACAAAGGCAACCCGATTCCTGACGACAATATTGAAACCTGGAAAAAGTTTTTTAACAACCAGCTGAACTACGCAGAAACGGAAAATCTGGTATACAAGATCAGCATGAATGATCTGAATGCGTTAAAAAACGGAGCCCCAACCCATCCTCTGCTGCAGAAATTAGGAACAGGATTCTACCCAAAATACAGGGAAGGCATCGATTATTTAATTGAAGCTAAATATCTGGAACCTTATATGAGCATCAATTATGTTGAGAGTCCGGACTCGTTTTACAACTATGGTCCTTCAAAGAAACAAAATGCTACTTCTATTGATTATGCCAAAACAGTCAATGCACTGACTTCTTTATACAATGCAGCAAGAAATCCGGAGATCAAGCAACGTTACGGATACCAGCTGGTACGTTTTAATCATTATACGAGAAATTACGATGCAGCGCTGGAGGCTTTCAAAACGTATATAGAACCGATCAAACAGAAAGGTACGGTATACTTTATGGCTCTGGACCAGCTTGCAGGCGCTCAAAGGGGAAAGGAAATGAACAGTGATGCGAACTGGAACTTTTTCCAGGTTTTTATGAACAGTAAAGACCGTAAGGAATCTGCTTTTGTATCAATGAAACTTTCGGATACGGCTTCTTTCAGCAATATTATGAAGAGGGCGGGTACGAATGATGAAAAGAATATGGCTTATTTCTTATTGGGTTATGAAGGCTTTACGAATCCTATTCCTATCATGGAAAAGATGTATGACATCAATCCGGATTCTGAGATCCTGAAAGTGATGGCAGTAAGAAGCATCAATGAACTGGAAAGAAGCTATCTGCCCATCTATTATTATACTTCGGATGCTTCAGACAATGTGTATATGCAGAAAGGAAATGCTGATGACCACGGCACCACTTCCAAGGACGTAAAGGCTGAACCTGCTGAAGTGAAAAAAGAAGAAAAACTTTCTTTCTGGCAGAAGATTGTAAGGTTCTTCAAAAACCTTTTCGGGGGATCAAAGTCTGACAGCGTAGCCGGAGAAAAAAATGATCAGAGTGATGATGAACTGCTGAACAATCCGGACAGGATTCCTTTCTATACAAAAGCTAGTTACGGATACGACGAAAAAACCAAAGATTATCTGGACGACCTGGAAAAATTCACAGAAAAAACTAAAAAGGTATCTAAGGATGAATACTGGCAGATCGCAGATGCCTATCTCAAGTTCCTGAAAAAAGATTACCAAGCAAGTTCGGAGATTCTGGAGGATATCAAAACAACAAATCCAGAATACCTGGAAGAAATAAAAAGAATGAAAGTTCTGAATGATATCGTTTCGCATCCTAAGATTGATGCAGAATTTGAAGATCATCTGATGAAAGATTATGCTGATTATTTCGTGAAAAAAGAAGTTAAAAAAGACAGTACTGCCGTATCTGATTATGATTATTATGGGGAAACTCCGTCAACGGCAGATTTCCTTAAAGATGTTCTTGCCAACCGCTATTTCCTGCAGGGTGAAGACGGAAAATCGTTCCTGATGAGCAATAAGCTTTCGGATCTTCAGTATAACCCGAATTCCAGTCTGGTAAAAAGTGTTGAAGATTTTTACAAAAAACCGAATAAAACGCAGTTTGAACAGCAGATCATTGCCAAGAACATGGATAATGTAGGCAATATAGATGCTTTCTTCAGCATGATCTACGGCGACAGAGCCATGAAACAGGCAGATTTTGAAAAGGCTAAGTCTTATTATGAAAAAGCCCAGGGCTTTGCAGGAATTCCAAGGATGAATTACGACTGGTCGGACAAAGGTGAAAAAATTACTCCGAAACAGTATGCAGCCGGAGAATATAACGGATTCCGGGATATTTCGAATCTTGTTTTCGGGCACAATGTATGGGAAAGTTTCGGAAGCCCGGAAACTGAAAGTATGGAAGCTGAAGATTATTCTGCATTCCCTTTCATTAAAGCCAGCATGAATAAACTGGAACTTGCGGATGCACTCATCCAGCTTAAAAAAATCGGTAGCGGAACAGATGAAAAGGCAGCCAAAGCCAGCCAGCTTATCGGAAACCTACTGTACAATACTTCCAGCCTGGGATATTACCGACAGCTGTTTGTGATGGACATTGATAACACCAACGGTGGAAAATACGATTTCTGGAATACGGACAGAAAGAATCCTTATCAATATTATTATAAGAATTTCCTTTATACTACCTACGTGGAGCCTGATAATTTTGACCTCGCGATCAATTATTATCAAAAGACCCTGAAGCTGTCGAAAGACAAAGAACAGAGAGCAAGAGTCCTTTTCCAGATGGCCAGCGCAGAACAAGGAAAGTATTATCAGTATGAGGCAAAAAATACTGCGACTATCAGTTATTCGGATCCTCAGTATTCTGAAAAGGAACAGGCTCACCAGACTGAACTCAATAATATCAGGAATCAGAAATACAGAACGTATTTTGCACAGCTGAAATCCCAGTATGCAGATTCGGAAACCATGAAAGGATTGGCAGGAAGCTGCAGCTATTTCGGATATTTCCTGAAAAGATAATTTTCAACCTGTATACAAAAGAAAAAGGAATCGTTATGATTCCTTTTTTTCTTGCTGTTTCTGAAGCCATTCTTCATGTTTATGTTTAAAGAATTCAAACTTATAATCCTGGTTTCTGTGGGCGGCATCTATTGAGTGTGAGGTGTGGATATCAGCATCCTCTTTCGCAAACTTAGCGAGTTCTTCATAATAGCAGTGAAGCTGATCGAGCTCCTTTTCTGTCAGGTCTTCAATATCTACAATTCTGTTGCTTGCCTTTTCGTGAGCGGCAATAAGTTCGTTCAGCTTAATCTGTATTGCTTTTGAGTCTTTGTTCTGAGCTTTCTGAATTAAAAAGACCATTAAAAAGGTAATAATGGTAGTTCCGGTATTAATAACCAGCTGCCAGGTTTCAGAATAATCAAAAACAGGTCCTGAAGCTGCCCATACCACAACGATGAGTACAGCTCCGATAAATGCATGTGAACTTCCTGTAAATTTGGTTGCCCAGTCTGAAAACTTCTCAAAAAGATTATTGTTCTTATGGTTCATGATATCAATTCTTTTAAATAATAAATTTATAGAATTAACCTGAAACGGAGCAAATAAGGAAAAATATTTTTGCCGGAATTGTTCCGATTTGTTTTTTTAATATATCGTTAAAATAAGAGGTAATGGTAAAAAACAAAAACATTAAGACAGAAGAACTGCCTTAATGTTTTCTAATTAAAATTTGATATGAATGAATGTTTATTATTTTTCTTCCGAAGATTATTTCTTCAGATTAATCAATTGTTTTTGTACTGATTAAAGGTAAATCTTTTCCGAATTGGATTTTCTTTATACCGGGCATCCCATTATTCCAGGTATTTTGCGACCAGGTATTATTCATATAATTCCAATGGTATGGACTGTTGACTGTATTATATTTCATTGCCTCATTGGCAGCCTTCAATTCTTCTTCTGAAAGCTCTGTATCGGAAGAGCAGGATACTGCAGCTATTCCAAAAACCATAGCATAGAATATTATTTTGATGCTTTTCATAATAAATAATTTTGAGGATTAGAATTTGTAGTTGACCTGTACGGCAAAATTCCTAGGCTGGATCTGATCGATATACCCACCTCTGAAGTACGAACTGTATCCCACAGAATCGAAGATGTTATTGAAGAATACTCTTAGTCCCAATCCGTTTTTAAGAGTGTATCCTGCCTGGGCATCTACGGTAGTATATTCCGGCATATCAAAAGGCTTATCTCCAGCTTTCACACTGTTAAGATGCCCTGCTGTAAATGTCTTCTGAGTCCATTCGTCAACCGGTCTTTTTCCTACATAATAGATTCCGGCTCCTACATCAAGACCCGTTAGTTTACCTGTAATAAATTTGTAGTTCAGCCATCCGTTTGCGGTATGCTTCGGAGCATTCATTGGAGCAGAACCGTTCATATAGGCCGGACTCTCCTGATATTGAGCATCCAGATATGCCCATCCGGACATTACCTGAAGGTTTGGGAGAATTCTTCCGATAAGCTCTACTTCCATTCCTTTTCTTCTGAGGTTACCGGCAAGTCCGTAAAGGATATTATTTTTATTATCTTTTATTGGCTGGTAGTTTTTATCCAGGATCTGGAATGACAGATTATCTGTATTAATATCAAATAAGGTAACATTAAATCTCAATCTTTCATTAAACCAGTCGGATTTAATACCCGCTTCCCACTGCTTGGTGTGTGATGCACCTACCAATCCTCCTGCCTGAAGAATATTATTAGATGCCCTTAAAGAGGTAGTCGTTGTATAGGATCCGAAAACATTGATATTCTGAATTGGTGAAATGATCAATCCAAAAGACGGGTTCCATGTATCTACGGTTTCATTGGAAGAACCGTTCAATCTGCTGTACCTGATTCCCAGATGGGCTTTTACATATTTCCCGATTGACATGACATCCTGGGCCATAGCACCAATGCTTGGCGTCAGAACAGGGTTTGAACGTCCAAGGTTTTTATAAATTACATTTACAGGAATCTGGTTCGGTATCGTCCCGTTAACCACATCGAAAATATCAAGAGGATTGGCATCATACGTTATCGCTCCAATTTTTGTTGGGCGGGCAGTAATTAAGTTTTCAGGAGCAATGGAGTTTTTGTAGGCTTCATAGGTAACGGTAGATGTTTCAGTTTCCCGCCAGTCAAATCCAACCTGGAATGTATGGTTGATGAATCCTGTTTTTATCTGCTCCCCAATGAAATCCAACTGCAGGACTTTATTGATATCTTCTCCCTGAGATTTCCCAATGGTGTGCTGCCTGATATTATAGTTCGTTTCGTTTGTCGGTAATGATATGGAAGAGGCCTCGCTGTCTGAACTGCTTGTGGAATTAATGAATGCAGCTCTTACCTTTAATTTATCATTAAGCTTGCGAACCACCGTTGTGGCAAAATTAAAGGTTTCTGTTTTTGAATAGTCAGAAGTATATCCTAAAAATTTACCTTTCGGCATATGGTACAATGCTTCCACATCACCAGGTGCTGTATTGATAGTTCCTCTGTCGGGCGTACGGTTATCATGAAGATAATCCATCTCTACATTGATTTCAGTTTTATCGTCCGGACGGTAAGATACGGATGGGTTGATGTAAATTCTCTCACCTTCAACATGTGATCTGAAAGAATTATTTTTCTGATAAGCCCCATTGAACCTTACAGCCACTTTACCCTGAGAATCCAGAACTCTCTGGAAATCTACTGTCGGTCTGTAAAAATCCCAGCTTCCGTAGCGGAATCCTACCTTGGTCTGGTCTATGAACTGCGGTCTTTTGGTCACCACATTAATCACACCTCCTGCTGAACCCAAACCGTTTCCTATTCCCTGGCTCACAGCTGCAGATCCTTTAATGACCTGAATGCTTTCAACACCCTGCATATCTGTGATCATACCCGCCGTACGGAAATCCGAATCCATCTGAACTCCGTTTTTCAATACCGGTACTCCACGATATCCTCTGATAGACATACTTTCATTTCCTCCGCCATAGCTTGAGAAAAGGGTGACACCGGGTACATTTTTAGCCACATCAGTTACGGTAAGAGCTCCCAGCTCTTCAATCGCTTTATGGGAGATCACTGAAATACTCTGGATCTGGTCTCTGGTTTTCAAAGGAAGCCTTGTAATAGCTTCTAAACCTACCGGCTGTTTCTTTTTTTCACCAAATAATTCTACTTCTTCAATCTCTTTTGATTTTTTTATAGAATCATTCACTTGCTGTGCGTTTACAAAAACCCCACCCAATACAAGCAGAGAAAAGGATACTACTTTATTCATCTGTCAATTTTTTGCAAAATTATTATTTTTATTCATTCTAAATAAATAAATCAAACTGACATATCTCACCTTGATATGACTAAACATTATCAGATTATAAGTGAGCCTAAAGATGTTGTAGAGATCTCTTACCAATACCAGAGCATCATTAAAAGGTACCTAGAAAAAGTAGACTTATCTCTATAAAAAAATAAATGATAAAAAGGTACATCCTGAAGGTCTGAACTATAAAAGCAAAGGCCCTTTATTTCTAGATTTGACTCTTTTAAACAAAAAATCCGTTCCTAAAAAGGAACGGATTCTATAATTATTGCAAAGTATGCAATTATCACACTTTAATTTCAACGTCAACTCCTGAAGGAAGTTCTAATTTCATTAGAGCATCAACAGTTTTAGAAGAAGAAGAGTAGATATCCATCAGTCTCTTGTGAGCTGATAATTGGAACTGCTCTCTAGCTTTCTTGTTTACGTGTGGAGATCTCAACACCGTGAAGATTCTCTTATTTGTTGGCAATGGAATTGGTCCGTTTACAACAGCACCAGTAGCCTTTACCGTTTTTACGATTTTCTCAGCAGACTTGTCTACCAAGTTGTAATCGTAAGATTTTAGTTTTATTCTGATTCTTTGTGACATTTCTTTAGTTTAAAAAATTAACCTTTTGCTTTAGCAATGATTTCTTCAGCAACGTTTTGTGGAGTAGCCTGGTATTTCTCTAATTCCATAGAAGAAGTAGCTCTTCCTGATGAAAGTGTTCTTAGAGTGGTTACATATCCAAACATTTCAGAAAGTGGAACAGAACCTTTGATTACAACAGCTCCGTTTTTCTCTTCCTGACCACTGATGGTACCTCTTCTCTTGTTAAGGTCACCAATGATATTACCCATATATTCTTCCGGAGTTACAACCTCCAGTTTCATAATAGGCTCCATGATTACTGGCTTAGCAGCACGTCCCGCTTCTTTAAATCCTAATTTAGCAGCCATTTCAAAAGAAAGTGCATCAGAATCCACTGCGTGGAAAGATCCGTCTTTAAGAACTACTTTAATACCTTCAACTTCGAAACCAGCCAAAGGACCGTTTTTCATTGCAGCTTTAAAGCCTTTTTCAATAGCAGGAACAAATTCTCTAGGAACGTTACCACCTTTGATCTCGTTAATAAATTCTAAACCTATTTTACCTTCGTCAGCTGGTCCAAGTTCGAATACTATATCCGCAAATTTACCTTTACCACCAGACTGTTTTTTGTAAACTTCTCTGTGCTGAGCAACTTTTGTAAGATTTTCTTTGTATTCTACCTGAGGCTGTCCTTGGTTTACTTCTACTTTGAACTCTCTTCTCATACGATCTACAATGATATCAAGGTGAAGCTCACCCATACCAGAGATAATCGTTTGTCCTGAAGCCTCGTCTGTTCTAACCGTAAATGTTGGATCTTCTTCAGCTAGTTTAGCTAGAGCGTTACCCATTTTATCCTGGTCAGCTTTAGTTTTAGGCTCCACAGCAATACCAATTACCGGATCAGGGAAAACCATCGATTCTAAAACGATTGGGTTTTTCTCGTCACACATTGTATCACCTGTTTTGATAGATTTGAAACCTACCGCTGCACCAATATCTCCTGCTTCAATGTATTCTACAGGATTTTGCTTGTTAGCGTGCATCTGATAGATTCTTGAGATTCTTTCTTTATCACCTGAACGGGTGTTCAAGATATAAGAACCTGCATCCAGTCTTCCAGAGTATGCTCTGAAGAATGCTAGTCTTCCCACGAACGGGTCAGTAGCAATCTTAAATGCTAAAGCCGAGAAAGGCTCGTTTACGTCTGGTTTTCTTGTAATTTCAGCGTCAGTTCTAGGGTCAGTACCTTTGATATCATCTTTATCCAATGGTGAAGGCAAGTATTTACATACTGCATCCAACATAAACTGTACTCCTTTATTTTTGAATGAAGAACCACAAGTCATTGGGATAATAGATAAATCGATAGTAGCTTTTCTTAGAGCTTCGTTGATTTCGTCTTCAGAGATTGAATCCGGATCTTCGAAGAATTTCTCCATCAAAGTCTCATCGTAGTCAGCAACAGCTTCTACTAATTTCTCTCTGTATTCAAGAACTTCATCCTTCATGTCTTCCGGAATTGGAACTACCTCGAAAGTAGCACCTTGTCCAGCTTCATCCCAGATGATCGCTCTATTTTTAATTAAGTCTACAACACCTTTGAAATCTTCTTCAGCACCGATTGGTAAAACGATTGGAACTGCATTAGATCCTAACATTTCTTTTACTTGTTTTACAACGTTCAAGAAGTCAGCACCCTGTCTGTCCATTTTGTTTACGAATCCCATTCTTGCTACTTTGTAGTTGTCAGCAAGTCTCCAGTTTGTTTCAGACTGAGGCTCTACTCCATCTACTGCAGAGAATAAGAATACCAATCCATCCAATACTCTCAAAGATCTGTTTACTTCTACAGTGAAGTCAACGTGTCCCGGTGTATCAATGATGTTGAAGTGGTAAGGTTTAGTTTCAGCTACAGGCTTCCCTTGATCAGTTGGAAAGTTCCAAGAACAAGTAGTTGCAGCAGAAGTAATGGTAATACCTCTTTCTGCTTCCTGCTCCATCCAGTCCATTGTAGAAGCACCATCGTGAACTTCACCAATTTTGTGGTTTACCCCTGTATAGAATAAAATCCTTTCTGTAGTGGTAGTTTTACCAGCATCAATGTGAGCGGCAATACCAATATTTCTTGTAAATTTAAGATCTCTACTCATTTCTAATTAGAATTTAAAGTGTGAGAAAGCTTTGTTAGCTTCCGCCATTTTGTGAGTATCAGATTTCTTTTTGTAAGCAGCACCTTCTTCTCTGGAAGCAGCTACCACTTCATTAGCTAATTTCAAAGCCATAGACTTATCATTTCTAGCTTTTGAATATTTGATTAACCATTTCATTGCCATAGAAATTTTTCTGTCAGCTCTGATTGGCATAGGGATTTGGAAGTTAGCTCCACCTACTCTTCTAGAACGTACTTCTACGTGAGGCATTACATTAGTAAGTGCATCTTTCCAGATTTCAAGTGCAGTTTTTTCGCTATCTCCTTTTTTAGTTTCTACGATATCCAATGCATCATAGAAAATTTTGAATGCGATTGACTTTTTACCGTCAAGCATTAGGTTGTTTACGAATCTAGTTACCAATTGATCATTAAACTTCGGATCTGGTAACAACGGTCTTTTTTTCGCTTTTGTCTTTCTCATTGCTTCTGTACCTTATTTAATGATTATTTTTTCTTTCCTTTTGCTGGTGCAGCAGCTGCCTGACCTGGCTTAGGTCTCTTAGCTCCATACTTCGATCTTCTCTGTGTTCTTCCATTTACACCTGCAGTGTCTAAAGCACCTCTTACGATGTGGTAACGTACTCCCGGTAGGTCTTTCACCCTTCCGCCTCTTACCAATACTATCGAGTGCTCTTGAAGATTATGTCCTTCGCCCGGGATGTAGGCGTTGACTTCTTTCCCGTTAGAAAGTCTTACCCTTGCTACTTTTCTAAGTGCAGAGTTAGGTTTCTTAGGAGTGGTAGTATATACTCTCGTACATACACCTCGTCTTTGTGGACAAGAATCAAGGGCAGCCGATTTGCTCTTCTTGGCAAGCGTGGCTCTTCCTTTTCTTACTAATTGTTGAATAGTAGGCATTTAATTGCTTTTTATTTTAGGGTGCAAAAATAGGAATATTTTTTTAATTAACAAACACTTAGGTATAAATAATATTTCCTGCTAAAATTTAATTAACAGCTAGTTACGTTTACTCCATCAATATGACGGTTACATTTTTATCCCAGTTAAAATTCCTTATATTTTGTTTGAGCAGCTGAAAATTATCTCTGTTAATAGAATATATAGATACTTCCAGTCTGGCCACAGTTACTTTATTCTTAATCTTCAGCACAGCTGCTTTCTTCCAATTTTTTGGAATATGCCCCTGAAGCCATCCATCGTATACTACTGCTATATCGTATTGGTTTTTCAAACAGTAACGGGTAAGAAAATCTTCAAACTTATGATCAAAAGTTTTTCTGTTATCATTAAAAACAATGGTTTCTTCAGAGCCTAAACCAACAATGTCCAACAAATGAATATCGGTATAATAGCTAATCGCTCCGATATCATTAGCCACTATTTTGGAGTTGTTATAATAAGTATGTAAAAATCTCGCAGACTGTATCTGCTGTTCATAAATATTTTTTCCTCCGTTATCCATTACTTTATGAGCAATCCAGCCTTTGTAAACTAAAAGAAAAACATTCATGGCAATCAGTACACTGATAAGAATTTCTTTTCTGCAATACCTTTTAAAATCCGAGAAAAGTTCTTTAACTTTTGGAATAAGCACCATTGAGAACCCCACAAGAAGATAAGCCTCATAGCGAAAAAGCCCTTTAAAATCTGCAAACATAGAATGACAAATCGTCGTTAAAGAAAATACAATAAGAAAAAAATTATTTTCAACAGCTTCCTGGAATGTTTTGCTCTTTAAATCTCTACCTATAAAGAGTATACACAACAAAATAGGAAATAGACCTATTTTATAAAAGCTGGTATTCAATAGAAAGTTATCGAATACGATGGCTTTAAGCTGGATCAGGATATCTGAATCGAAATTCAGTTTTGTTCCTTTGACCACCACAGAATTGGGAAAGAAGTAGCCAGACTGCTGATTATTAAAATAACAGAAAATAATAATCGGGATAAATCCAGCAAACAGTACTCCAACAGCATTCCTCCATTTTTTAAGTAAAATTAAAGCAAAAGCTATCGCTGCAAAATAAAACATACTTTCAAAACGTGTAAGCCCCATCAGCAGAATAGTTCCATAAAACCCAATAAGTGCCCATTTATTTTTATCCTTTCGGAAAAAACAAAAGATATTAACTACAAAAAGAAATAGCTGAAAGACATGCTCCATTCCTGCAAGCAACTGTAAATGAAGAACAGTGAAGAATAAAGTAAAAATAACCGCTAAAGATGTCTTTTTTACATCATTAAAGATATCTCCATAATATTGGCTAAGAAAATAAATAATCCCAACACTAAAAACAGCATTAAAATACAACGGAATCTGATCATTATTCCCAATTATTTTAATTAAAATACTGAGAAGAAATGTAAATAAAGGTGAAGAAGAAGCGGAAGAAAACTTATATTCCGTAATTCCCCAGACCTGATGGATCGCGAAATTTTTCGCCACGGCTAGATGAATATAGGCGTCATCCAGAAGATATATATAATGACCTCCTGTTTTTGAAACCGAATTTATATAGTATAGTAAACATACCGTAAAAAAAACAGCAAACGATGTAAAAAAACTTCTTAGCCCTAAATTTCGGAATGACTGCATTTTTTAAGATCAATTATAAAAATATCAAAGATAAGTATCATCAATCGTAAACCTGTGTTTTCGGCATAATATTTCCTAAATTTGTTATCATAAAAAATAAACATATGAAAAATGCAAGCATTATCGGCTTAAAAGAGGCTGACTGTAAGAATATTTCGGAAAAACTTAATATCCTTTTGGCCAATTATTCAATATTTTATCAAAATACAAGAGGTTCACACTGGAACATCAAAGGAGATCAGTTCTTTACCCTTCATCCTAAGTTCGAGGAACTGTACAACAGCCTTGTATTGAAGATCGATGAGATCGCTGAAAGAATTCTTACACTAGGTGCTACCCCGGCCCATAACTACTCAGATTATTTAAAAGTTGCTACCATTAAAGAAAGCAAAGAAGTAACGGATGCAAATAAAAGCGTTGAACTTATTCTGAATTCTTTCAAAGTAGTAATCGATCTGCAGAGAGAACTTCTCGACATCACAGATGCCGCAGGAGATGAAGGAACCAATTCCCAAATGAGCGATTATATTACAGAGCAGGAAAAAGAAGTATGGATGTACAATTCTTATTTAGGGAAGTAACCGGCAAAAATCAAATGATAATAAAAAAATCGTCTTACATTTAGACGATTTTTATTTTAAATGACTATATTTGCGTTAAAATTACACATATTATGCACGATGTTCGATTAAACTCTATCCTGGATAACGATTTCTATAAAATAACAATGCAGAATGCAGTGGTAAAACTATTCCCAAGCTCCATTGTAAAATATGAATTCATCAACAGAGGAAAGCATGAGTTTCCGGAAGGTTTTGACATTGCTTTAAAAGAAGCAGTCAACAGAATGGCAGAATTAAAGCTGACCAAGGAAGAAAAAAAATTCATGGCCAGAACCTGCCCCTATATAGACCTCCCCTATCTAGATTTCTTAGAAGGCTATCATTATGATCCGTCTGAGGTGAAAATACGCCAGGAAGGCAATGAGCTTTCTGTAACCGTTGAGGGACTTTGGTACAGAACCATCCTTTGGGAAGTTCCCCTTCTTGCTTTGATCAGTGAGCTTCATTACGAAATGAATCATATGGAAAGAGATTCCAATGAGATCGTTATGAACAGAACACTTGAAAAAGCGGCTTCCCTTGCGAGATTAGGGGTAAATTTCGCAGAATTCGGGACCAGAAGAAGACATTCTTATAAGGTACAGAACCTGGTAATGGAGGCTTTAACACACAGTAAAGAATCAACTTTCATCGGAAGCTCCAACGTTCATTTCGCCATGAAATACGGCGTAAAACCTATTGGCACCCACGCACACGAATGGTTTATGTTTCATGCTGCTGAATACGGATTCAAAATGGCCAATGAGCTGGCTCTGGAACATTGGGTAGATGTTTACAGAGGTGATCTTGGAGTAGCGCTTTCAGACACTTACACTACCAATGTTTTCTTCCAGCAGTTCGACAAGAAGTTCGCCAAGCTGTTTGACGGCGTACGTCATGACAGCGGTGACCCATTGGAATTTGCAGATAAAACAATCGCCCACTATATCAATAACGGAATTAATCCTCTATTTAAATACATTATTTTTTCTGATGCTTTAAACCTTGAAAAAGTGGAAGAAATTACCAATTACTGCAGAGGAAAGATCGGTGTATCATTCGGGATCGGAACCAATCTCACCAACGATGTCGGATTAAAACCAATGAATATCGTCATGAAACTGATCGGAGTACAGGCCCCGAACAAAGAATGGATTGCCACAGTTAAGCTTTCCGACGAGCACGGAAAATATACCGGCGATCCTAAAATGATTGAACTCGCCAAAGAGTTTTTAAGAATAAAAGATTAAATTTAGATTTCAGATCTCTGACTTATAAATAATAAAGCAATTATTATGAAATTAAAAATTTATTTATCCCTCACTCTTTTATTGGCAGCTTTATCTTTTGCCCAGGAGAAGAAAGCAGAAAAACCAAAATTTAACCAGGAATTAGCAACATCTCTTGGTGCCGACAAATACGGAATGAAGGCCTACACGATTGTGATGCTCACTACCGGCAGCACAAAAATTGATGATAAGGCCAAAATGGGAGAACTGATGAAAGGCCATATGACAAACATCGGAAAGCTGGCTGATGAAGGAAAACTTGTTGTAGCCGGACCTTTTCTGGAGCAAAACAAGGAAAACTACCGCGGTATGTTTATTTTCAATACAAAATCCAAAGAGGAAGCTGAACAATGGGTAAAGACTGATCCTGCAGTACTCGCCGGTGTCTTCGGATATGAAATTTTCTCCTGGTATGGTTCTGCAGCACTGCCTTTGTATTTAAAACATCACGAAGAAATATCAAAGGGAAATCCATAAATATCTTCCTTAAAAATATCAATCTAAATAAATCATTATGTAACCGCATAGCGATTTATTTTTTATTATCTTAGAGGTTCATTTTCAGATTTATACAAACTAAACCATCAAAAAATTAATTCCATGAAAAAAATGAACGTATCAAAACTTTCGAGAACAGAACTTAAAGATGTATTCGGCGGAAATTTATATCCGGCACAATGTCCCGGAGGATGCCCTGGTGAAGCCATGATCAGATGTCCTGACGGCTCAACCACCATGACCAATTTTATATGCATGGGAGGAAGATGCGAACCGGCTGCAAGGTGCAAACCATTGGTTCTTGAACCTTTTCCAGATCCGGTTATTATCACTCCATAATCTGATCAATAAAAATAAAGTGAGCTTCCGGCTCACTTTTTTTGCTGGATACTATCTTAAAATCAGAAAAAGTAAAACTAATGTCTGCAAATCAACCGGGACTCCAGGAGGAAAAACTTCTTCAATAAATTAAAATTCTTAAGGGTTCCCATAAAAGAAATCAATTTTTCTTTTTGTAATTTTGAAACATGGAGATGACATATTTAATTATTGGGTTTATTGCCGGCGGAATTCTGGGAGCCGTTATTTTGTATTTCGCGCTAAAATCGTCTATGGTTTCAAGAAATTCTTATGACGACCTGAATAATCTGCATATCAAAAACAATTCAGATCTGGAAAATCTTAATCTGAAAGTTCAGGAGCTGAGCCAAAATATAAACAGAGAAAAGGAACTGAACCAACAGCAGACCGACCTCCTGAACGATCTGAAAAATGAGTATGCAAAAATTTCGGCAGAACATGCTTCTTTAAATGCTCAGTTTTTAGAACAGAAACAGCTTAATTCAAAACAAACTTCCCAAATAGAGAATCTGATCTCTGAGAAGCAGCATATTTTTGCTAAAAATTCAGAGCTTACCGCTAAAAATGACAGCCTGCAGCAGTCTCTTGATAACCAAAAAGAAGAGATCATTAAAATTCAGGAAGAATCAAAACTGCAGTTTGAAAACCTTGCCAATAAAATTCTAGAGGAAAAAACAGAAAAGTTTACGACTTTAAATCAAAATAATTTAAAAAATATCCTTGAACCTTTCCAGGAAAAGATTAACGACCTTAAAAACAGGGTAAACGAAGCTTATGAAAAGGAAAATAAAGAGCGTTTTTCTCTGGCAGAAAAAGTAAAAGAGCTTGCTGAACTGAATCAGCAGATCTCAGAAGACGCGAAAAAGCTGACAAGAGCTTTAAAAGGGGAAAGCAAAACCCAGGGAAATTGGGGCGAAATGATTCTTGAAAGCATTCTTGAAAAATCCGGACTTGTAAAAGGAAGGGAATATTTTCTCGAGCATGAACTCCGCGATGAAGACAATAAAGCCCTGTTCTCTGAATTTTCCGGTAAAAAAATGCGTCCTGACGCCGTTGTCAAATATCCGGATGAGAGAAATGTAATCATTGATTCCAAAGTATCTCTTACCGCCTTTACAGAACTGGTAGATGAAAACGATCAGGATGTTTATACGATGAAGCTTAATCAGCATTTGGGATCTATCAAAAATCATATTCTTCAGCTGAGTCAGAAAGCTTATGATGACTACGGAAAATCTTTGGATTTCGTCATGATGTTCATCCCGAGCGAACCGGCTTATATAGCCGCTATGCAGGCAGACCAGAACCTTTGGAACTTTGCCTATGAAAGAAGAATTCTTCTGCTGAATCCGAGCAACCTGATTACTTCCCTGAAACTTATTGCTGATCTGTGGAAACGTGAGTACCAGAACAGAAATTCTATGGAAATCGCTGATCGCGGGGCAAAGCTGTACGATAAGTTTGTTGGATTTGTTGAAAACCTTGAGAAAGTCGGGAAAAATCTTGATCAGGCTAAGAATGTATACAATGATGCTTACAAGCAGCTTTCTACAGGAAATGACAACCTTGTCATCCAGACGCAGAAACTTAAATCCCTGGGGATTAAAAACAAAAAGGACCTGCCGCAAAGCCTTATTGACAACGGTAGCTTTCTGGAAACGGAAAACTGATGACGTGAAAAGGAATCATCTCATTTTAATTATAAGTTTTGTCATTCAGAAGTTTGAGTCTTTTACGGTGAGCCAACTTTTAAAAATTAAAGATTAATTATATGTCTTCCTTTGCAACATATTCTTATCCAAAGTCTGAATCTTATAAAGAAATCCTGCTTTCATCGATTGCTGCCGGTCTCTTGATCTATATTTTCCTGATTGTTTTCCAACCTTTTGGGACAGAAAACTTCCGGCATCAGTATAAGTATCTGTTGCTTTTTCCTTACTCCGTGATCTTTGGATCAGCTTTCTTGGCTGCAGACCTTAGTATTATCCGTTTCAGAGACTGGAATATCGGTTCCGAATTATTGAAGGTAACAGGTATTCTTTTTTTAGCCTCTATCCTGTCCTATTTTTACAATACTTTATTCATAAGTCAAGTTACACTGAGCCTAGGCAACTATCTTTATATGTTCCTGTATTGTCTGGCACTGGGAATTCCTATTTCCACTATTTATATATTGTCGAGGTATATTTATTTGAAAAGAACTCACGAAAAAACAGCAGAAGAAGTCTCCCGTCAGCTTGCAGATCAAAATAATCCAACCATTGCCACATTTAATAAAATATTGAGTATATCTGTAAATAATACGGATTTTCAGATTCCTGAAGAGAACTTTATCTGTGCGCAGTCTATGGAAAACTACTGTTCAATCTATTTCTCCGAAAATGATCAGGTGAGAAAACATGTAATCAGAATAAGTCTTTCAAAACTTTTGGATCAGGTGCAGACAGATTCTATAAAGAAATGTCACCGTTCCTATATTGTTAATTTAAATCAGGTTAAAAATCTTAAAGGAAATGCACAGGGCTACAGACTTTTTCTTTCTCAGATCGATTTTGAGATCCCAGTTTCAAGAAGTTTCATTTCGTTGATTATCCCCAAATTAAGATCTTCAAAAGCCTGATATTTGCCGTCCGTCACATTCTTTTGCCATTCATCACTTTCATTTGGCTGACTTTATTGCAATCTCCATTTTTGTTCAAAATTTATAAGCTATGAACAAAACCATTTCTTTCTTCTTCTTTTTTATTTTGGGATTTTCTGTCTACTATTTCGTTGATCTCCTATATTTTAAAAGCATTCAAACCTTCGTTAAAGAATTATCCGGGAGTAAAGCTTTCGCCCATATTGCTGCATACTGTATCACAATACTTCCACTTATCATTACCTTAAAAATCATATTTCCGAAGAAGAATATGACCAGTCTTTTCTCGATCAACAAGCCCGTTCTAAAAGGCTTTTCGCTATCTTTTATAGGCACGCTCCCGATGCTTGCGGGCTATTTTATGTATTTCAAGCTGGTACAAAGTATTAATTTTCAATCCCTCATCATTAACAGCATTTCATCCCCTTTTTTTGAAGAACTTATTTTCAGGGGATTTCTTATAGGGATTCTATACAGATTTACCAGACTGGGATTCATTACTTCTGCCTTATTTGGATCATTATTGTTTGCTCAGGTACATTTATACCAGGGAAGCAGTTTCATGGAGCTTACTGAAATATTTCTCATCACATTCTTAGGTTCAGTCTTTTTTTCATGGGTTTATTTTGAAACTGATTTTAATCTCTGGACAGCAATTTTTCTTCATCTTTTCATGAATCTGTACTGGGAAATCTTTAATGTTTCGGACAATGTTTCAGGCAATATGTATGGAAATTTATTTAAAATCTTATCTATTTTACTCATTATAGCCTTGGTTATCTACAATAAACGCAGGAATAAAATACCTTTTCAAATTACCGCAAAAAACCTTTTCATTAAAACCAAGCAGATGTAATCACAAATTTTGCATAATTTTGCAGCATGTTGATAGAAAGTTTTCAAAACGATAAAATAAAAAACGTAACCAAGCTTTTGGCGGACAACAGGTTCCGTAAAAAATCAAAAGTTTTTGTGGTTGAAGGACAGCAGGAAAATGAAAGAGCTTTACAGTACGATTTTGAACCTGCAGAATTTTTTATCTGTGAAAATATTTTTAAAGGAAAGCTCCCGGAAAGTAAGATTCATTTTGTAAGTGAAAAAGTATATGAAAAAATAGCCTACAGGGGGAGCTCTGAAGGAATTATAGGAATTTATAAAACAAAAGAGAATCTTCTTTCATCATTTATTCCGAAAGAAAATTCTACGATCATCATTGTAGAAGGTGTAGAAAAGCCCGGTAACCTTGGTGCTATCCTCAGAAGCTGCGAGGCTTTCGGAATTGATGCCCTGATTGTAGCAGACGGGAAAGCCGACTTTTACAACCCTAATGTCATACGTTCAAGTGTCGGATGCCTCTTCGGAATGGACGTTTATGATGCTGAAAATGAAGAAACCTTTGAATTTCTGCAGAAAAACAATTTCAATATTTATACAACTCTTATGGATGAAACTGCTGAAGATCTTTATAAAAGAGATTTTAAACAGCGTTCTGCCGTATTATTCGGAACCGAGCATTCCGGATTAAGTGATTTCTGGATTGGAAAAGGAAAAAATACACTGATTCCTATGGCTGGAAGCATTGACTCTTTAAATCTGAGCAATGCAGTGGCTATTACCTGCTATGAGTCTTTGAGACAAAAGAAAGGATAAGAATCTGGGCTTTGCTATGTAGCCGATGAGACTGCTTCGCCTTTGGCTTGCAATGACAGAGGATTAAGATTCAAGTTTAAAGCATAAAAAAACCGTCTCACTAGGTGAAACGGTTCTTTTATTGTTAAGCTTATGCTAGAATTATTTCTTAGCAGCGTCTTTAACTTCTTTAGCAGCATCTTTTGCAGCACCTTTAGCAGCATCAGCAGCACCTTTAGCAGCGTCAGCAGCAGCTTCAGTTGTAGCTTTAGCAGCATCAGCACCAGCAGCAGTTGTAGCAGCAGCAGCATCTTTAGTAGCGTCAACAGCAACGTTAGCAGCTGAATCAATTACTTTAGCAGCAGAATCAGAAACTACAGCAGCAGAATCAGATACGTTAGCAGCAGCAGAATCAGTAGCTCCTTCAGTAGAAGTAGCTTCAGTTTTTTTACAAGCAACTAGAGAGATTGCAGCGATAGCAGCTACGAATAATGACTTTTTCATAATAAATTAAATTTAATTTTGTTAATATTGTTTTATATAAATTTTCTTCTGTTCTGTTATTTGAACAAGACAAAGGTAGAGCAGATACAAAAGTTGTTTATGAAAAATAATTGTAATACATTTGTAAAATTGTTTTACAAAAAAACAATACTGATAATCAACAATTTAATTATTTTATAAAAATTGACAGATTTAGATCTATTGCACTTTGAACAGTTAAAAAAAGACGTTCAGACAGAATATTTAAAAAAATCTACTCCTTCTCATGATGAAATTTCAAAATGGAAGGGGATAGATATTATATATTTCCAGGAAGACCTTCGTAAAAAAGCGAAAGGTAACATCAGCGAAAAGTCATTTTACACCTATTTTAAGACTTCGCCGGTTACCAAATTACCAAGAATCGATATGCTCAATTTATTGAGTATTTATGCGGGATACGAATCATGGTACGACTTTAAGAAGCAGCATCTTTTTGCCGGAGAACTGCTGCAGGAAAATGAAGATCTTGAAGAAGAAGAAATTCTGGAATTAGAAAAAACCGTCTCCTCGGCTCCTGAATTACCAAAAACTGAAATTCAGCCTAAAAAAATAGAATTCCAGCAGCAGGAGAACATTGATTTACAAAAATCAATATATGAAAATCAGACAATTACGCATAACCCAACAACAATTAGCCCGACAGAAATACAACCTCCAGCTGCAAGGAAAAATATCCTCAAAAAAAATGCATGGGCTATCGTTACCTCTGTTTTAATTGCCATTACCGGAGTGCTTGGATTTAAAGACCAGATATTTTCAAAAACTTATAAATATTGTTTTACCGATAAGGACCGTGGTGTTTCTGTCATTAATACTTTGGAAATAAGAGTGATTAAGGAAAATGAATCTCCGCTTCTCTATAAATTAAAACCAGGGGAATGTTTTTATTATTCAACCAAAGATAAAAACATCAAAATGCAGATCAGCGCTCCTTTCTATGAGTATCTGGAAGTCAACAGAAATCTGGAAAATGCTCCGGATGAGGAAATGATCGAGCTGAAACCTGATGACTACAAAATGGCAGCCTATTACTTCTCTATTAAAGATGTAAAAGGAGGTAATCCGGAAGAACAGGTAGCTCTGATTAAACAGAAAAGAAACCAACTGGAAAACCTGATCAGCAACAGTGCGGTTATTTATCAGGTGTACGACAATAAAACATATGGTATAGAAAGGCTCGACAAGCAAAAATATATTACACTGGTAACAACACCTACCACATCTCTGAAAAATCTCAATGTTATAGAGATGAAAAAGGACAGTAAGGGAAAAATAGTATCTATTAAATTTAAAATCGCATCCACAGATGAAGAAAATAAATAATTTTTTAATTTTCGCAGTACTTTTTTTAGCATTTATTTCCTGTAATAATAAAAAGACGGAAGTAAGTGATCTGGATAAACTAAGAAACAGCACCAATATAAAAAGCTATCCTGCCGTACAGATGGACAGTATGCAGGCCATTAATTCCATCACCAAGCAGAAAGTACAGGAACTTCTTGACCTTTCAACGCTGTATCTTTCCGGAAACAGAAATACAGAGATCGATACGGTGATCTTTTCACAGATGGAAAGTTACTTTCATAAGCCGGATTCTTTGACGTTCAAAAAGCTGTTAAAAGAGCTGGACAGTCTAAAAGTAAAATCAGTGAAAGTAAACAGCCTGAATGTTTATAAAGAGTTCTATAAAAAAGATACGCTGGATTATGCTAAATTCAATCTGGAATATTTTGACTCAAAAAATAAATCTCTGGGAACTTTTGAGAAAAATGCTCAATATATATTACTTTCCACTCCGATGATTAAAAAGGAATTTAAATTTTACTTCTTAGATTTCTACTCTGATCCTTTAAAAAAAGACAGCACATCAGTAGGTGTTACCAAATAGTCCAGCGGAATATCATTTTCCCAGACATCATCGATATTTTCATCGGGGTTAAAGTAATTAACTCCGATTTTTTTTGTTTCAGAAGGAATTATTTCAAAAAAAGCATCGTAAAATCCTTTTCCATACCCTACCCTGTTTCCTTTTTTATCGCAATACAGCAAAGGAGTAATCACATAATTAAAATCTAAGAAGCCTGAATCTTCATCAGAAACAGGTTCTGAAATTCCCCAATTATTCATTTCAAATTTTGTGTCATTAAAAATCTCTACGGAAATTAATTTGCCATCAACGATTTTAGGCACAAAAACTTTGATGTTCCGGCTTAAAAAATAGGTGATGAATATTTGGGTATCTATTTCTTTAAACTTTTCGATCGGAATGAAAATGTGAACTTTCTGATCCGGAACAGGCTTAAAATAATTGACGAAATTTTCAAAAATCCTTTCAGATAACAAGAAAGCCTCATCAGTTGACAAGGCTTTTCTTAATTGCATATATTTTTTTCTAAGTTCTGCTTTTACCATCATTATCGGGATTTAAGCTTACAGAATCTTATATAATTTATCTGATAAACGAACTCTGAACGGAAGTGCAAAAGTAATCTGATCTCCTTTTTTTGCTGTTTCACAAGGCGCTCCGTTTGCAAAAAGTTCAGTAATCGTAAGTTCCTGTTCACCAGTGGTCGGGCCTGAAATCAATACTTTATCACCTATTGAAAGTTCTTTATTTTCAATTAAAAACTGTCCGATTTGTGATTTCGTATAATAATGTTCGGCCTTGCCAACCAATACTTTCTTGATGGCTATTTTCTGACGGATATTCTTTGTTTCAGCTTTTGCTAAAGGCTTATTAGGCAGGTCGCCAGATTTTTTAAATTTCAGTGCGTCAGATTTTCCTTTCCTGAAAACTTTATTTCCAACCTGCAACCCTTTTCTTAATTTCAACTGTTCTTCCAAAGGCAAATGGATGGTTTCCAAACATTCTGTGGAACAGCAGTTTTCCATGGCAGCTTTACATGCGTCACATTGAATAAATAATAAATGACACGCATCGTTGGCACAGTTTGTATGGTTGTCGCAGGGTTTTCCACATTGGTGGCACTGCGCAATAATATCATCTGTAATTCTTTCGCCTAACCGGTGGTCAAACACAAAATTCTTTCCGATGAATTTACTTTTTATTCCTTCTTCTTTGATCTGACGGGTATACTCAATAATTCCTCCTTCCAATTGAAAAACGTTTTTAAAACCCTGATGCTTGAAATAGGCACTGGCTTTTTCACAACGAATTCCACCTGTACAGTACATTAACAGGTTTTTATCTTCTTTAAAATCCTGTAACTGTTCGTTGATAATCGGTAAACTTTCTCTGAAATTTTCCACGTCCGGAGTAATAGCCCCTTCAAAATGCCCTACTTCACTTTCATAATGATTTCTAAAATCGACTACAATTGTATTGGGATCTTCCAGTAAATTATTAAATTCCTGAGCCTTTAAGTGAATTCCTTTATTGGTAACATCAAAAGTGTCATCATTCAAACCATCAGCGACAATTTTGTGTCTGACTTTTATGGTCAGTTTTAGAAAGGAATAATCATCCTGCTCAACTGCAACATTTAAACGAATCCCTTTCATAAAGTCATAAGCCTCCAGTGTATTGCGAAAAGCCTCAAACTGGTCTGCAGGAACACTCATCTGAGCATTAATTCCTTCATGGGCAACATAGATACGGCCAAGGGCATCTAGTGCATTCCAGGCTATAAATAATTCGTCTCGAAATTTTTTGGGATCTTCAATTTTGGCATACGCATAGAAAGACAACGTAAGGCGTTCCTTACCAGCTTCATCAATAAGTTGAGCTCTTTCTTCTGCGCTTAAGGTGTTATACAGTTGCATGCTATAAACGTTTTAAGTGAGAAAAATATTTTTGCAAATATAATCATTTTTCAATTGAATAGACTGATGTGGATTTAAGGAATGAAACCTGAAATTAATCAGTGAAGAATTTTTGGATTAATTGTTGTACCTTAAAAAGTGAGTTTCATTTTCTCTGACTTACGAAATGTGACATTTTTTCTTTAATAATTTTTTAAGTTTTGTTAATGCCTCTTTCAAAATTATGACATAATGTATAAAATGATATAATAGCCGTTAAATTTTAGTTAAAATTGAAACATAGCATGTTAATTGCTTACTCATTTAGCATTAAATTTGTTTGCGAGAAAACAAAAATAAGAATCAATAAATAAAAAAAGAAAGATATACAATGAAGAGTACTTTAAAAAAACTATTACCATTTGCAGTAGTGGGAGTTGTCTCAGGAGCTACTACCGTTGGGACACTACAATATTTCGGTCAGCATTCAAACAACGGTGACCAGTCTTACTTCACAGCAGCAGCCCCTAATGCCTCATTTGTAGGCATGAATACCGGAACTGTAGGCGATGATTTTGTAAAGGCTTCAAAAACTACGGTTCCGGCTGTTGTTACCATCAAAAATTATCAGAGCAGATCAACGAGCAGAGCTTCAGAGCAGGATCTGTTTGACTTTTTCTTCGGAGATCCTTTCGGAGGAAGAGGCCAGCAGAGACAGAAGCAGCAGGTTCCGGACAATATGCCATCAGGAATGGGATCCGGGGTGATCATTTCACCGGACGGATATATCATCTCCAACAATCACGTTGTTGCAGGAGCGAATAAGCTGGAAGTTGTTCTAAGCAATAAGAAATCTTATATTGCAACTCTTGTAGGAACAGATCCAAACACGGACATTTCCTTACTTAAGATTGAAGAGAAAGGGCTTCCGTATTTAAATTTTGCCAATTCAGACAATATCGAAGTCGGACAGTGGGTGCTTGCAGTAGGAAATCCACTTGGATTGAATTCTACAGTAACCGCAGGTATTGTATCTGCTAAAGGAAGAGGAATTGGTATTCTGGGAAGCCAGGGTAAAGCTGCCAATCCTATTGAAAGCTTTATCCAGACTGATGCCGCCATTAACCCGGGTAACTCGGGAGGAGCGTTGGTTAACGTAAATGGTGACCTTATCGGAATCAATTCTGCAATTCAATCTACTACAGGATATTACCAGGGGTACGGATTCGCGGTTCCTGCGAATTTAGCAAGAAAAATTGTTGAGGATATCAAGAAGTTCGGAATTGTACAGAGAGGATTCTTAGGCGTTTCGTCATTAGACCTTTCTAACGATCAGCAGGTAACGGCATATAATAAGCAATTTAAAACCGATATTAAAGCCGGTTCAGGAGTATATGTAACAGGATTTGGGGATAACAGCGGTGCAGAGGATGCAGGTCTGAAAAAAGGCGACGTTATTACCAAAATAGATGCCTACGATATCACAGACTTTGCAGATCTTTCCATGTCTATCGGAAGTAAGCGTCCTGGCGATAAAGTTCAGGTGACTTATTTAAGAAATGGTAAGGTAAACACTACTACAGTAACGCTGAAAGACCAGAAAGGTGGAACTTCCACAAGAACAAAAGCTGATTTGAGTGTAACTGAAAAAATAGGAGCCGATTTTGATCCGCTTAATGAAAGATTCAAAACAGAATACGGATTAAACAGTGGCGTTGTTGCTAAAAATGTAAGCGAGGGAAGCGAGATGGCTAAAATCGGAATCGTGGACAATTATATCATTATAGAAATCAACGGTAAGCCTGTCAATTCACAGAAAGATATAGAAAAGATCCTGGATAAATATCAGGGCAATGTACAGGTGAAATTTGTGGATGACTACGGAAGAATCTATACAAAAGGTTTCAAGATGCCTTAAAGAAAATTATTTATTATAATTCAACAATAAAAGACCATTCTTATAATAAGAATGGTCTTTTTGTTTAAAAAAACAATCAATTACGAAATAATATTGAAGCCCAACAAAAAAATCCATAAACAACTGAATATCAATAGCAAAAAGATTGTTTTTTTTCATACT
This sequence comes from Chryseobacterium sp. NFX27, assembly GCF_049887855.1. NCBI lineage: Bacteria > Pseudomonadati > Bacteroidota > Flavobacteriia > Flavobacteriales > Weeksellaceae > Chryseobacterium > Chryseobacterium sp. NFX27. The sequence continues at coordinate 146,693 of NZ_JAGEKK010000010.1, forward strand.
TTTAGAAAAAACAAAGTGTATGAAAAAAGCGACCTATCAAGACAGAGAAAAAGTTGTAGATATTTTATGTCGAGCATTCATTGATGTTCTGATTCCTAATTCTATCAATTTCGTTGTTAAAAATTCCGGAAATAGATATACAAGACTGAAATCTTTAATGGAATTTCAGTTTGACAAATCAATGTTGTATGGAAATATTTTCCTCAGTAATGATAATAAAGGTTGTATTTTATATCTGGATAGAGAAGGCTCAGGAATAAAAAATATTTTACTGGAAGCAAAATTATTATTTACGTGTATTGGTTTAGACAATATTCTAAAAATATTAAAACGCGAAAAACTTCTGAAAAGTTTTCATCCAAAAGAAAAATTTATTCACTTATGGTTAATGGCTGTTGTTCCGGACCAACAAGGGAATGGAATAGGCACAAAACTTTTAAAAGAATTTTTAGAGATTTACCATAAAGAGCTTATATATGTTGAAACGACAACACTCGAAAATTGTTATTTTTATAAGCAAAATGGCTTTGAAATTTTTCATGAAACATTTGAGCTAGATTATCCTCTTTATTTTTTGAAATATGTTTAATACAGAAATTTGCATTAGTACATTTATCTGTATTTTGATATTTATATTATTAGTTATTATAGTTTCTGTTCAATTAATTCTCGTTTGGAAAAGAAGAGATAGAAATTACTATTTAAAATTTTTATTTTTAATTGTTTCAGGTTTAATTTATAATGTTATTGAAGGCATACTTCCAGACAAAGACTTTAGGATTAATATTATTTCCCAAAATATTTTTGCATGGCTTATAGGTCTAGGAGTCGCTGTTCACTATTTTATTTACATAAAAAGTGAATATGATTTAATCTTTTTCAAAAGGGTCTCATTGAGTGGGATTGGAATGTTTGCTACACTAGCTTTAATATTTTTATTCATACTTCCCTATACAATTACAGGTTCATTGAAAACTTCAAGAACATATTTTCTAAGTTTTATTTTGGCTATATCAATGGTGGCTATTATAATTATTATTAAACAGCAAACTAAAAAAGCTAGGGCTCAAAATAAAATTATATTTAAAATCCATGATTTTATGGGAATATTAAGTTTTCTCGGATTAATAACCTTGCCTTTTACAATATTATTATTTGGAGATAATCAATTCATTGAACAAACATTTTTTAGTATAGGTTTTTTCATTATTGCTGTAGATTATTTTTTATATTCTTTTCGTAAAAAAGAAATCAAAAAAATAATTCCTTTCGAAAAGCTATCAATAAGAGAAACAGAAATTCTAAAATTGCTTTTAGAAGATCCAAATTTGAAATATTCTGAAATCAGTAAGATGTTAAATATCTCTGAAAAAACTTTATCAACCCATTTATCTAATATTTATAAGAAAATTGAAATAAAAAGTAAAAAAGAAATACACGAACTCAGCAAGATTTACAAAAACACGATTACAGATTAAAAACTATAAATCAACACATTTCAAACCCTTAGTATTAACCCTTAGTAATTTAAGGAAGAGTTTAAGGGTAAAAAATTAAAGTTTTAATAGTTAGAGAATTTATGTTTGCATGAGAAACGCAAGTGATGTTTTGTTTGTGCGCACAACAAAAATAAATTGTAGATCTGCAACAGTTCCATGTCGGGAATTGTCTGATAAAATTAATTATTAAAAACTTTAAAATCGTTAAAAATGAAAAATTTGAAACAACTTTCAAGAAAAGAAATGAAATCTTTAACTGGAGCTCAATTAAATCCTAACGAATCTGCTTTTGAAGAAGGAGACGTTGGTTGTGGTTGCGTAGCCGCATTTTGTGTAACAGATAGTAACAAAGACGGAAGCAAATATTGTAGCGCAAGTAATTGCTGCTAATTAAATCTTAAAACTGACAGCAACATTATTACATGTTGCTGTTTTTTTATTAAAAACAAACAAAGATGAATGATAAAAATTATAAAACACTATTAAAATATTTGAGTTACAATAAAATAAATATTGACGATGAGGAATTTAAATTACAGCTTCAAGGTCATCCAGACTTTCCTACTTTATTGTCATATTCTGATACATTAAGATTTTTTAATATTGAAAATAAATCATATCAAGTAACAAATAATGAAATCAATTTGTTACCAGAAAAATTTATTGCGTTAGCTAATGGTGAATTCAGATTTATCGAAAATAAAGAAAGTAATAACTTCTTTTCGGATTGGGATCATATTGTTCTAATAATAAATAGAGTTGAAGAAAAACTTAAAGGTAAACCTAAACTTCCCCTAATAGAAATAGTTTCAACAATATTTATTTTGTCTATTCTGTTGCTTTTTAAGTTAGATTCAACCAATCTTGTTTTGAAAACAATATTTTTTTCTACAACAACTATCGGATTAATTTTAGCATTTGAGGCCTATAAGAAAACACATGGAAAAGGAACAATTATACCTGTAGGAGTTTGCCAAAACAAGGTTTTAAAAACTGATTGCGATTTTGTTTTCAACGCGAAAAGATGGAATATTTTAAAACACATTGATCTGTCAGAAGTTTCCATTATTTTTTTTGCTACCCAAATCTTTTGTTTATTTCTGATGTCACTACTTCAGCAAGCTGAAACATTTTTTAGTATTTATAAAATCGGGCTTTTACTTTTTATTCCTACTGCATGTTTATCAATGTATTATCAAATTTTTATCGTTAAAAAACTTTGTCCGATTTGTCTTGCCATAATTTGTTGTATAGCTATTCAGTTATTGGCATTATATATTTTATTTTCTTACAAAAATTTTAATAGTATAGCCATTTTATTCTATTTATCAGGCTTTGTATCAATTTCTATTGGTCTTTATTATTTGAAAAATAAATTTACAGCATTTCAAAAATTGGAAGATGAAAATAAAAATTATATAAAGTTTAGAAAAAATTTTACTTTTTTTAAAAACAACTTATCTATTCAGAAAGAGTTAATAAATAAAGATTTTTCAAAAGCATTTAAATATGGAAATAGAAACTCTAATATCAATTTGACACTAGTCACTAATCCTTATTGTAAGCATTGTAAATTGTTTTATCCATATTTTATGAGAATAATTAATCATTTATCAGAAAAAATAAGTATTAATATATTATTAGATGTAGATTTTGAAAAACAGCCCAAAGAAATTAATCAAGCTTATATAGAATTAGCCCAAATTTATGATAATGCAGAAGATAAAAATGAGTTTTTAAACGCCTTAGGCGGATGGTATATTTTGCATAATGCCACTAACAAAAAAGAAAATTGGTATAAACAATATTCTAAATATTTCAAGCATGAAGACAAAGCAATTTCTATTTTAAAATATCAAAGAAAATTGCTTAACGAAAATGAAATATATTATACACCAAATATTTTCATTAATAACTTAGAATATCCTTCAGAATATGAAAGATCAGATATTGAATATTTTATATCTGAAATTATAGATGATAATTAAAATTTTTAAATTGCAATTATGAAACAATTTGCTACATTAATACTATGCTTACATACTTTTTTATTGTACTCTCAAAATGATCGATTTATCTATGAAATTAAATTTAAGAAGGATTCAACAACCTATGAGATTACAAAAGAAAATTATAATTTAGATATAACACAGGATGATATTAATTATTACAATAGACTTTATTACATTAATGATTCTATATTCGCCAATGTAAAAAAATATGGTTTTGAAGGATTTAAGTTAACTTCGTTTTTATCAAAAGAAGTTAAAAAACCTTTTTATGAATGTTATGAATATATTGGCGATGTTAATTTTTATAAAATAGACGACTCTGAAACTTTCAACTGGAAAATTTCAGATAGTATAAAAACCATAAATGAATTAAAAGTACAAAGGGCGGAAACAAATTTTGGAGGAAGAAAATGGATTGCTTGGTTCACTCAAGAAATTCCGTTATCGTATGGGCCTTATAAATTTAATGGTCTTCCAGGGCTTATTATTGAAATTTACGACACTCAAAAAGATTACATTTTTAAGCTTATAAAAAGTGAAAAAATTCCCCAAGATTATCAAAGCTATACTTTAGACGGCTTCAAATCCAGAGCGATAAAAACAAATTATAAAAAATTAAATAATTTGAAACTAGAGCTTTACCAAAGCCCTTTCAAATATATTCTAAATGGGAAACTTAGTATTCCCGAAGGAAAAAAGTTACAATTAGAAGATGGCACAATCTTGACAAAAGAACAATTAAAACCAGCAGAAAAAAGTGAAAGAATGAAAATAAGATCATTTAACAATCCTATTGAATTGGATAAGGCAGCTATATATCCTAAGTAAAAACGCTGCAAATCTGCAGCGTTTTTTTATTTGGTTTTGTTCATTTTATCAGCGATCTTCTTTTTCTTATTCCGTTCATAAATAATCTCTACAATCTTTCCTCCAATCCACGAAAACGGGAAAAATGTAAGGAAAATAGAGATCTTATAAAATGTAGGATGGTATGGAAATACAATAACATCCAGCATGGCTATGAACAGCATAATGAAGCCGATAAGGATAGCATATGCCACCTTGGCATACTTTACAATAAGCGCAGTAGCAACTCCTCCTATCGTTGTCCCCAGCCCTGAAATAAACAGCAGAAATCCGAAAAAAGCATTATCGCCTCTCATACTGTAAAGAAATCTCTGCCAATGCTCAAAAGGAGCAAAAGCTTCGAAAGTGACCCATTGCGGAAAAACCCTTATCCCAAGAGTAATAATAAGCCCGGCTATTCCAAGGCCTACAAGAACCGCAATTGTATTTCTTATAAAATTCATTAATCCTGATGTGCAATCATAGAAATTTCAATATCAACATTCTTAGGCAGGCAAGAAACCTGTACAGTTTCACGGGCCGGATAGCTGTCTGCATCAAGATACGAAGCATAAATATCATTCATTACTGCAAAATCGTCCATACTTTTAAGGAAGATCGTAGCTTTCACTACGTTTTTAAACGTCATTCCTGCTTCAGTAAGAATAGCCTCAAGGTTTTTCATTACCTGATGCGTTTCCTTCTCAATTCCCTCTACCAGCTTACCAGTAGCAGGATCTACAGGAATCTGTCCGGAGATATATAACACTCCGTTGGCCATATTAGCTTGTGAGTAAGGCCCGATTGCTGCAGGTGCATTAACTGTGTTGATTATTTGTTTCATATGTGATACTTATTTTTTCAAGGTCATTATAATCACCATTTCATGTATTCGTTTGTCAACAAATTTAGTTAACAGTGATTTCATTAGAATTTATTTTGGTTGCAAATATAAAATTTATATTTACAATTGTCAATCTGATATTAGAAAGGTGCGCTAGGCTCTGTAAAACTTCTGTCTTTGTACTTCAGCGCATCACTTAAGATATTGGCTTTGATCCCGATAAAGAAGTCATATACCTTATACTGCCCGAAAGGAACCCAGTTGAAGTTGATCGTGAAGCTTCGCTGATCTCTGGAAAACCCTATTCTTGTATAGGCAAGATCTTTCGTTACAAGATCAAAGTGCGTACTTCCGTTGATATTCCAGTACGGGGTAAGCTTGATGCTGCCGTCCAGACCTACCGAAGCAATCTTGGTACCAAGGGCCGACAGTCCTTTTGAATAAGCATAGTTGGCATTGATATTTAAAGTCCATGCCTGATCAAAATGGGCATAGTTATCATCATCAAAGTAATAATTTTCATTTCTTACTTCCCCTTTTGCCGGATATTTTTTAGCATAATCCGTTTTTTCGCCAAAGAGTTCGCTGCTCAAAGGATATGATAGCTGCACGTTGAAACCCTGTACACTGAAATGCCCAAACTGTTCCGTTCTTACCCCCTGTGTTGCCCCCGGAGCATAGACGATCTTATAAGGCTCCAGTGAAAGACTGGTATTCACATTTAATTTATTATTGAAGAAAGAAGACTGTCCGTTGATGCTGAATACAGACCATGGATGATCTTTTGCTGCAAAATTGTAATTCCCCGAAAGGTTAAGAGATTCAAAGATCTTTACTTTTTTTACACCGGTAGAATCTGTTTTAGACTTCACTTTCATTTCAATATTGTTTCCAATATTAAAACCTAAGGCACCTACCACCCCACTTGACGGGCTTCCCACAATTCCTTTTTCAAAAATAGAATAAGGGGTTAAAGCTCCTTCTGCATTATAATAGTTTTTATAATATCCGAACCCGGGACTTGAGAAATCCGGTGAATACGTGAAGCTAAGACTTGGCGTCATCATATGTCTTACCGCCTCTACCGCAGAACCTTTTTTAAACTTCAGCATTCCATAAAGAGTGGTCTGAAGACTGGCAGATGAAGAAAATGTAGAATATCCGGCAACATTTTTCTGTATTTCGTCCACATCTGCATTCTTTAAAGGATCATAATATTTTTTAAGTGTTTTCGTCGTTAAAGCGTTATCAATATTCGCACTTAAGCTGAATGTAAAATATTTCGCTACCGTTGTATTGGTACCCAATGCAATATTATTTTTCAGACCCGTCTGCATCTTATCCCACATTGCTTTTGTAAACAGCTCATTTTCCTGCGTACTTACAAAGTTGGTCAGGTTAAAACCTGTGTTTACCGTAATATTTTCAAGAAGTCCCTGTCTTACTCCTGTTTTCGAACCAAACAGATAAAACTGATTGATCGCCACATTCATCTGAGGAAGACGAAGATCTGCCAGTCCGGTTGCAAAGTTTTGAGAATATGATGCTGTTCCGGTAATAGTTGCAGGCAGCTTTAGGAATCTTTTGGTAACGGTTACTGCTGAACTCTGCTGTGTATTCAGGACGTTCTGATTGAAAATATAGTTGTTATTCAGCGAATTGTTATAAAACTTGGTACTAACAATATCTACAGATGCACTGAAGGTCAGGAAAGGATTCGCCTTCGTGTCCTGCGTATGCGTCCATGCTATTCTGTATGTACTGTTTTTTGTATAATCATCCAAACCTTTAATTCCCCTCACCATGGTTCCCACATCCGCTGTAAAAGTTCCGGAATACCTGTATTTCTTCAGATAATTCATCTGCGGCCTTAAATTCCAGCTTCCTTTGGTATAAATATCGGCAAGTACTTTAAGGTCAAAATGCTCTCCTATCGGCTGGTAATAGCCCAGTCCGTTAAGGAAAAAACCCACATCTTCCCTTTCCCCAAAACTTGGGATCAGGATACCGGCTGCCCTTTTATCTGAAAACGGAAGAATAGCAAACGGCATAATAAGAGGAGTCGGCACCTGTTCTATATACATCTGGATAGGGCCCGTAACAATCTGTGATTTATTTTTGGTCTTGATCAGCTTGATATTGGAAGCCCGCATAAAGTAATCCGCTGCCGTATCTTTTTTCTTGATATAATATTCATCTGTTGTATAATCTGCATTTCTCATGGCAAAAACAGAATCATTATACTTTTTGGTTTTCTGTGCTGTGATCACCCCTTCACTTTCTTCTGTTCTTGCATTAAAAGCAATGGCCTGCTTGGTCTTGGTATTGTAGCTGAACTCGTTGGTCTCATACTTCTTACCAGCCTGAGTGGTAATTACAGGTTCTATAATCTTCCCTAAAGAATCCTGTTTTCCGCGGGCGTAAATCAGATTTTTGTTGTCATCGATAGAGATATAATCTGCATCAATCTGCATGTCCTGGTATTTTACCTGGGCATTTTTATTCAGAAATGTCATTTTTTTCGGAACATCTCTTCGCTGATCATCTGCTTTTGTATGAAGAACATCATCTAAAGCTTCTTTTTTTACAACAATGGTATCCTTTTTGGGAATAGTATCATTAACCACATTTTTAGGCAATTTTTCAGGGGTTTTCTGTGCTAAAAAATTGTTAAAAATTAGGATAATTAAAATTTGTAATATATTTTTGAGGACGGTTTTGGCCAATTTTATTCTTTAATTAAGGCTCAAAATTAGTATAATTTTTAAAACTGTAAGATGTACAAACAAAAATTTAAAATAATTTTATCATTTCTCCTTCTTCTTTCGGGCATTTTAATTTTTTCACAAAAGAAATTTACTATCGTTTTAGATGCTGGTCATGGGGGAAGTGACCATGGAGCGAACAGAACTTATGCAGATATCGGAAGGGTTGCAGAAAAAGACGTAACACTTGCCGTTACTCTCAAAGTAGGAGCCATGTTGGAAAAAAACAGAGATTTCAAAGTTATATATACCCGTAAATTTGACGAATACCCTTCTCTTTCGGACAGAACCAATCTGGCCAACAGGAGCAAGGCGGATCTTTTTGTCTCTATACACTGTAATTCTTCACAGAGACCTACAGCCTACGGAACTGAAACTTATGTACAGGGACCCAACCAGAATGATGAAAACCTGGAAGTTGCAAAAAGAGAGAACGATGTGATCTTTCTTGATGAAAAAGACAGACAGACCTTCGGATCTTACAATCCAAGTTCTCCGGAATCTCTTATTGCTTTAAAACTTCAGCAAAATAAATACCTTGAATCAAGTTTGCTCCTTGGCGGACTGGTGGAAGGTAATTTTGTAAACAAGGATAAAAGGTTTTCAAGAGGCGTTTTCCAGAAGAACCTTCACGTCTTGCGTATGAATGCGATGCCTTCTGTTCTGATAGAAACAGGATTTATCAACCATCCCGAAGAAAGCCACTATCTAGCTTCTGACAAGGGACAAACCGAAATTTCGGAAAGCATCTATAATGCGATCATCGATTATAAAAAAGCAATTGACAGAAAAACTGGCGGATCTTCTATTACCACCAGAAAGCCTGAACCTGAAAAGCCTGCTGAATCTCCTTTAAAAAATGATTTCAGAATTTTATTACTGAGTTCGCCAGTCAAGTACAATGACGGAGACCCTGCTTTAAAAGGCTTAAACTATATTCTTCCTATTAAAGATAACGGACAGTACAAATATTACTACGGGGTTACAAATATGGCTTCGATTAGAGATATCAACCTTAAAACAGCCAAAGATGCAGGATTTAGGAATGCTTATGCAGTAGGATTTATGCCTAATCAAAAACTGCTGACAGGCTATTATACCATTGAGGTCTATACAGGCGATAAACTGAATGGCAATTCGTTTATTCTTCAGACACTGAAAGATGTGGAGAGAAATAAAAACAATGGAGTGTTTTATTACACGTATGGTAAAGTATTTACTTTAGAAGATGCTGTTAAGCTTCAAAAAGACCTTGAATCCAAGGGAATCAAGAATACGATTATCCAAAAAGTTTTTAAATAACGTAAAAAATAATTTTGAAGTTAAAAAGTTAATCATTACTTTTGCAACCTCAAAATTTGGCCTATTCGTCTAGTGGTTAGGACTCAAGATTTTCATTCTTGCAACAGGGGTTCGATTCCCCTATAGGCTACCAAATTTGATATCATGCCGGATTTAAAAATACAGGAAGCAAAACTTCTTTTTAAGAAAATCCACTCTAACCCAAAAAGTTATGATTTACAAATCAATGAAGAGGGGATTACAGGCAGAGATGATAAGATAAGTTTCAGACTTTACAGGACGGGAGAAAGGGTTGCCTTTGAAGTAACAATTGACGGACTTTCCTTTACCAATACCACTGGGGAATGGAACAATGCGATGATCATGCTAAGCAGCACGATCAAGAAAATAGAACGAGAACAAGAGAATTTAAAAATAGAACAAGCAATAGATAAACTCAGAAAATACCTGTCAGAAGAAAATTGAAAAATTTTAAAAAATAATTTGGCAGATTAAAAAAAAGTTTATAGTTTTGCACTCACATTTGAACGATATGGCAAATCATAAATCAGCATTAAAAAGAATCAGACAAAACGAAGTTAGAAAAGTTCGTAACAGATATTATCACAAGACTGCTAGAACTGCTCTTAAAGTCTTAAGAAATGAAGAGAACAAAGTTGCTGCTACAGAGCAACTGCCAAAAGTTATCGCTTTATTGGATAAATTAGCTAAAAGAAATATTATCCACAAGAACAAAGCGGCTAACTTGAAAAGCAAATTAACAAAGCACGTTAATAAATTAGCGTAAAAGTATAGTAGGCCCGTTCGTCTATCGGTTAGGACCTCAGATTTTCATTCTGGTAAGAGGGGTTCGATTCCCCTACGGGCTACAAAACTTAATCACCGCTAACCGGGTGGTTAATAAGAGTTGAAACTTATAAAAACAAAAAATCTAACCCGCTAATTTATTAGTGTTAGATAGATGGCCCGTTCGTCTATCGGTTAGGACCTCAGATTTTCATTCTGGTAAGAGGGGTTCGATTCCCCTACGGGCTACTTAAAAACAAAAACTCTGGTATATTTATCAGAGTTTTTTTGCTGTTAATATTTCGGGGTTCTTGAATTCTTCTTATACGATGCTGTCCAAAATCTATTTACATTTTTAAATTCAACCTGTTTCAGCTTCAGTCATCATTTCAATAAATATGGATCTGGATTAAGAATTACGGTAAAGTCACAGATCTGTACATTAATTTTCTGCAGGGAAACTATAATTTGTAGTTTTGTATTATTCAAAAATAAAAAATATGGCATTTATTAACGATTTAGGTAAGATTATTGTTTTTTTGTTTTTATTGTTGAGTGCCTTTCTCATTACCGCAAAATCCGAAAGAAAATTACCCTATTATTTATTTGCTGCTTTTCTCCTGATATCTGTGATAGATTTTTCCGGTCTTTTCATATCACCACCAGACTTTAAAATAATCAAAAGCGGGAAACTGGCCAGCGTTCTGCTGCAGATGCCTCTCTATTATTTATATGTCAACTCAGCCTGTTATTATAATTTCAAACTTCATAAAAAGCATCTTTTGCACGGACTCCCGTTCTTATTCTTTTTTTGTTTCTTCAGTATTACAGGAATTTCAAAACAAGGCTATCAGGTATTTGATGTCATAGCTGTCATTCAATATTACTGCTACATCATTGCTGTATTTTTGTTGTTGAGGAACTTCAGACAATTATATCAGGATAATTATTCCAGTAATCATCACCTTACTTACAAATGGCTGATGCAAACCACTCTACTTTTTGTGATTGGAAACATCTTCGTTCTTATCAGAGGTTTTGTAGAGAATGATAGTACTGTTTATAACTATTTATTGACCTTCACATCCCTGTTTGTCTTATTTGTGATCACCCGGTTTGTACTGAACGCCTTATACCGGCCTAATCTGTTTGCAGGAATCAATAAGGATCTGACTACTGTAAAACAGAAAAGTGAAGTGAGGCAGGAACCGGAACAATTGAAAAACCTTCTCCAGTTTATGGAAACAGAAAAGCCTTATTTAGATGATAAGCTGACCTTGCAGAAACTGGCCGAACAAATCAATTTACCTGAAAAGCAATTATCAGCGTTAATCAATCAGCATACCGGCAGGCATTTTTTCGACTTTATCAATGAATTTAGAATTAATGATGCCAAAACTCTTCTCAAGGAACAGTCTAAGCTAACTGTACTGGAAGTCCTGTATGAAGTGGGCTTCAACTCAAAATCTTCATTTTATACCGCATTTAAGAAGGAAACCAAGCTAACACCTACAGACTACAGAAAATCAATATTTTAGACAGTGTCTGATTTTAAAATCGGACTGTTTTTATGATGCAAAATCAGTCCGGCTTCCGATAATCGGATATTTATTCTATTCTAAATTTCCAGATTTGCTTCATCATTTAAAAAGTAATCATGAAGCTATCAATCAAATGGGCGCTGTTCTTTTTTTCCATGCTGAATTCCGGACTATACTCTGCCCAATCCCAACAAAAAGATCCGATCAGAAGGACGGACTCTCTATTAAATACCTATAAACAGGTAAATGCTCCGGGGATGGCCGTTGCCATCATAAAAAACGGGAAAGTAATCTATAAGAAAACCTATGGACTGGCTAACCTGGAAAATAAAACTCCGGTAACAGATTCCACAGCCTTTAATATTGCATCGGTTTCCAAGCAGTTCACTGCATTCATTGCCCTTTTGGCTGAACAGGAAGGAAAGTTATCATTAGATGACGACATTAAAACCTATCTGCCGGAACTGAGCCATCTTCCTCATAAAATTACCGTCCGTCAATTGGCCAATCACACCCACGGATTACCCAATTTTACAGAGATAAAAAAACTACAGGGATTTGGAGATGAATTTAAGCTAACCAACGACGAAGGAGTCCAGACGATTCTAAATATTAAAAGCATCAACTTCTCTCCAGGGGAAAACTACCAATATAACAATACGGGTTTTACATTACTTGCTGAAATTCTTCACAGGGTTTATAAAAAGGATTTTAAGCAAATCGCAAAGGAATCTATTTTTGATCCATTGCAAATGAAAAATACTATGGTAATAGATGATCCCGATACCATCATACCGAACACAGCCGAATCCTACCGGCTAAAAGGTAACTCTTTTTTGAAGTTTCCTATCGCACAAATGGTAGATGGCTCATCCAATATTTATACAACACTGGATGACCTGTCTAAGTGGGCAGCCAATTTTCAGAATCCTGCTCAGGGAAACCGCGAAATTTATGATAAAATGCAAAAGAATACAGTGCTTAATGCAGGCAAAATTATAGAATATGGGCTGGGATTACAAACTGAAAGATATAAAGGTCTGGATATTGTTTTTCATGGTGGCGGTACCGTTGGATATCGTGCCTATATCCTTCATGTTCCTTCTGAACAGTTTTCTATTGTATTCCTTGGGAACAAACAGGGTTTTGAAGGTTTGCAGATTGCCTATCAGTTGGTAGACTTTTTTCTCGCCAATCAACAGAGAAGTCCCGGGCTGCCGCAAAAAACTGCTTATACTCTATCTGAACTCAGGGAATTTGAGGGAGTTTACGAACTTAATCCCGGAAATTATCTTGAAATATCGACAAAAGGAAAAGATCTTTATGTGGGGACCTATAACCAGAAAGACAAGGAGCCTCTGCAGCTCATCGGGCATAGTCAATTTAAGATTATGTCTATTCCTACAGCAACCTTAACTTTCCATAGCAAGTCAGTTACTTTTAGAATTGCTGATTTTACCTACACCGCCAAAAAGGTAATTCTACATCTTCCTAAAGTTGAGAAAACAGATTTGAAACAGTTCGCAGGTTTCTACAGGAATAGTGAATTCAATACAATCTACCAGCTAGCTATTGAAAATAATAAGCTTATTGCAAAGCATCCCTTGAACGGTGACATTGAATTGTATCCATTCAATCCTACAAGCTTCTATTCAACGACAGAGTACTTCGGGAGACTGGATTTTAAGTTTGATAAAAACAATAAAGTCACCCAATTTATGCTATCGGGAGCAAATATCTTAAATATTGAATTTAAAAAAATAAACTAGTTTAATTTACATCAATTAACGGGGCTGTCTCTCCATTACGACAGCCCCTTTCCTAGGGATGAGCTTCCAGATATAACTTCGGAACTTATTCAATTTCGAATTTTTTCTATATTTTAATATGATTCGGAAATAGGTAAGATATTTATGAAAAAAGTTATACCTTTGCAATCATCAGATGATAAGATGTATATGCAGATTCAAAGAAAAACATTAGCTCAGGAGGTCGCAGAAAGATTAATTCAGGGAATTACCGATGAAGAATATGCAGTGGGAGATAAACTTCCGACTGAGCCTGAACTGATGAAAATATATGGCGTAGGACGGTCGAGCATCCGCGAAGCCATAAAAATTTTATCGATAAAAGGAGTCCTGAGTGTACAGCAAGGTGTGGGTACATTTGTTACGTCCAAGAATATCCAGGAATCACTGGAAACCCAGATCAACAAAGCTGAATTCAATGAAGTATATGAAGTACGTTCTCTCTTAGACTCAAAGATAGCAGCAAGAGCAGCAGTTCACCGCAGCGAAAAGGAACTGAAGACCATTAAAATGTATCTGGATCTCAGGAATAAGTCTGCAGAAGAAAATCAGGCATTGGAATGCTATCAGGCTGATATCAGCTTTCATATATCTATTGCTGAGGCCTGTGGTAATAACCTTTTAAAAGAAATTTACAAAATCGCAAGTAAACACATTCTCAGAACTTTTGAAATCAGTCACAACAACAATACAGACTCTTTTAAACTTTCACAAAAAATACATGCCGATCTTTACAGTTCTATTGAGAATAAAGATCCTGAAAATGCAGCCCGTATTGCCCAACTTATCGTGGACAGGGTATACTAAAATAAATTTTTAACAAAATTCATCAGATGACATGATGAATTTAAAATTACAATTCATGAAAAATCCACAAACGCAGAGCATTGATACCAACAAAATTGTTTACCCTATCTTGTTTATGATCAGTTTTTCTCACTTTTTAAATGATCTGATACAATCTACTATCCCATCATTGTATCCTATTCTAAAAGGCGAATTCAGCCTGTCTTTTGCTCAGATAGGCATCATTACACTAGTGTTTCAGCTTACAGCATCTATTTTACAGCCGTTTGTTGGGATTTATACTGATAAAAGGCCCAATCCAAGATCTCTGGCAGTAGGAATGGGATTATCCATGGCCGGACTATTACTTTTGGCAGCAGCACATCAATATTATATGATCCTGATTTCAGTTGCATTAATCGGGATGGGATCTTCCATTTTTCATCCTGAGGCTTCCAGGGTTGCACAATTGGCGTCCGGTGGACAAAAAGGACTTGCCCAATCCATTTTTCAGGTAGGAGGAAATTCAGGAAGTGCTATCGGCCCTCTATTGGTTGCTTTAGTTGTACTCCCATTGGGGCAGGGCTATGTGAGTCTTTTTGCTATTGCTGCTTTTATAGGAATTATAGTATTATGGAGAATTGGGAATTGGTATGCCGAAAAGTTGTCTCTAAAAAAAACAGCTCAGCATTCCAGTAATATTATAACCGTAGAACTATCCCGCAAAAAAGTTATATTTTCTATTACAGTTCTGCTGGCACTGGTATTTTCCAAATATATTTATTTAGCATCAATGACTAATTATTTTACGTTCTTTCTCATTGATAAATTTCATATTTCAGTAAAAGATTCTCAGTTGTACTTGTTTATGTTTCTTGCAGCGGTTGCTGTCGGAACAATTTTAGGTGGAAGACTTGGTGATAAATACGGTAGAAAGAAAATCATCTGGGTTTCCATACTTGGAGCAGCTCCTTTCACTCTTTGCCTTCCCTATCTTCCCTTATTATGGACCGTGGTATGTGCGGTTATAATCGGCTTAATTATCGCTTCAGCATTTTCTGCTATTTTGGTATATGCCACAGACCTTTTACCCAACAAAATTGGATTGGTAGCGGGATTGTTTTTTGGTTTTATGTTTGGAATGGGTGGAATCGGTTCTGCGGTATTGGGTGCTTTAGCCGATGATACAAGCATTGAATATGTATTTAAAATCTGTGCCTTTTTGCCTCTAATGGGGATAATAACTGCTTTTCTTCCTAATATTAAGGGACGAAAAAAATAATTTCTTTGAAAGAAGGGTTTCATGAAAACCTGATGAGCTAACAGAGAGAGTATCTGATAAATCTTTGTGAGATATTTAAAGATTACATAACAATTTGTAATTCACATTAAATAGAAATAATATTGCTCATATACACTTTTATGCTTAAATTTGGGTTGAACATTAACCAAAAAACTCTACAGCATGAAATCTATTCTATTTTCAAAGGGTCGTTTTTTTCAGGCCGCATTATTTTTAACCTTTCTATTTCAATCGGGTAATACACAGGCCCAAAACAGGATCTATGCCCATGATCAGCTCTCCAATGTGTATGGAGTATGCCTGGGCTGTGCCGTACAGAATCCTTTAAATGCCCTGGGAGATAACGAAGATAACTATTCTACCATGGTCATGGGTACCGTTTTATTGGGAGGCGTTGAACAGACGCTGAGATTTCCTGAAGTGAGGCTTAATACTAAATTGGTTATCGGCATCGGTACCAATAACATTCCTCTGACTGTTCAGCTCTTAAGCGGCGTATATATAGAAACACTAAGCGGAACAACAGCCAATAATGACAGCCAAATGGTAACCGGCAACTTGCTGAAGCTTTCAGACAATCCTGCCAGGGCAACTATTGAATTTGTTCCTGTCAGCTCATATGACGCAGTTAAAATAAGGCTGAGTGGTGGCGTACTGAGTCTGGGTGGCGGATTCAGAGTGTATTATGCATACCAGGATCCTCTTTCCACCATTATGGCTTACAGTAAAGGCGGACAAATTACTTTGGGAGGCACTGTTCCATTCGAGGGGTCTGAAGTTACCCTAAGAAATACTTCCGGCAAAGAGGTACACAGATCTACCCTTCGCTCCAAAACCTTTGAGTTATCTTCTCCACAGCCTGAAGGAGTTTATATCCTGACCGTAGAAACGAAAGACAAAAAGACTTATTCACGTAAGATCAGAATCAATAATTAAAGAATAAAATATATCAGAGAATCGGGGGGGGGTTTAGTCACCCCGAATATAGTTTTATAATCC
>NZ_JAGEKK010000011.1:0-157352 GCF_049887855.1 Chryseobacterium sp. NFX27
CTTTAAAGACTATTTTTGATTTACTTAACACACAGCAAATTAATCAATTTGCAAAAACTGGGAAAGCTTTGAGCTTTCCTTTTTTGCGCATAAAAAAAGAACTGTCTCACTTTTGAGACAGCCTCTTCATTTCCCATTTAATATCCTAAAAGAAGGGATAAAAGACAGCGCAGAATTGAATTATTGATCTTAAGGTTTACATAGTTTCAAAAGATTCATACTGGAGATCAGCCTCCGTAATCTGTGTATTTAATGGATTGTAAGCATCCGGCTCCGGCATTTCTGCGAGTACTTTAGAATCATGGACCAGTTTTCCTTCCGTATTATACATTTTTATGATGATCCATTTTCCGCTGCGCTCCAGTTCCTTTAAACCGGATTCAGATTTGTACTTAAGCTTTCCGGTCTCAAAGACACCGTTTTTTACCACTGCTTTATTGGCAGGTTTTCCTTTGACATACTGTACAATCTGTGCTGTGAAACCGTCACCCTGCTCAACCGGATGGCTGTAAGTACAGGCAACAGCTCCGTTTTCATCATAAACGGTAGAATTGTACACCGTCTGATCAGCATTGATTTTTGTTTCTGTTTTTAAATTTCCCTCCAGCCTGAAAGTCTTCGACTGCATTAAAACACCGTCTTTATAATGCTGTTCCATAAGTTCTTCGTACAGCGAACCATGATAAGGCATATCATCTTTATACGTCACAGAACCTTTTAGCTGTCCGTCCGGGTGGTAATATCTGATTTCCTGGATTACCTCATCTTTTAACACCTGCTCGGAAGATAATTTCCCATGCTCATCAAAATATGTATTCAGGACCGTCAACCCGTTTTTATAAACATTAACAGCAGTGAATCCGGAAAAATCATAATTAAACACATACTCTTCTCCGTCCTGCGGTTTGTAATAATCAGTTTCTTTATCATAGCTGTAGGTAAGACTTCCTATCTGCTTACCCGTTTCATCATATGTTTTTTGATAGCCTCCTTTTTTATTTTTCTTTTCTTCCTGCAAAATTCCTCCTTTTTGGGAGTAGATGGTGCTTTCCGTTACCTTTCCGTCTTTAGTTTGCTTTTCGATTTTAGAGACCTTCATTGGATTCTGATAATACTCTACGGTCACTTTATTTCCGGAATCTGCGGAACTGTTGGAACCAATATATCTTCCTTTTTCGTCATAAAATTTAGTTTCAAGCAACCCTTTACCGTCACTAATGACTTCATAACGGATTCCTTTAATATCTTCATCATACACTATTGTTTTGAAACTATCGGGAGTTTCATAGGTTGTAATAATGTTATAATAAGACATTTCCTCAGGGTCTTTATAGCTGTATATTTTGCCTGTAAACGTACCGTCCGCATTATAAATCAGATCTTCCAGAGGCCTTCCCTGCTCATCAAAAGTCTTGGCCGGCCCAATTTGCTGACCTGCAGAATAGGTTCCTGTGCTCAGGACTTTACCTTCAGGATTGTACCAGGTAATTTTACCTTCATAGATTTCGCTGCCCGGTGTAGCATCCGAAACAAGACCTTCCATCTGAAGGGTTCCGTTTTTATAAAAGTCTCTGATTAAAGTAAGTTTTCCTTTATTCTCGGTTTCACGGTAAAATTCCATTTTGTCCTGAGTGGTTTTCTCCCAGTTTTCATCAAAATAGATTTTCTGCTGTGCCCCTGCGTGAATGTTTATGATCAGGGCGAAAGCCGCTGACATCAATAATTTTTTCATGTTTTTAAAAGATTAAGATAGATGCACGAGCTATAAAAAACAGCTCTGTCACCGTTTTATATTATATTTTCCAACAAAGGAAAAGTTTCATCATTGTGTTTTTTTTTGTCCTGAAATGACTGAACAAAGATCTGTAAAATCACCACTGCAGAAAATCCCTGCTTTCAGCTAATTTGTGGGAATGATACCTGTCAATAAAAAAGGAACGCTGCATGATAATGCAGCATTGAAGCAGACAAAACAAATCGATTTACACTACGTTTCCTACTGTGAAGTCCACAAAATAACGCCATATAAATCATATGGCGTTATTGTTATATTTATCTCATAATCAAATCGATAAAAATAAAAGACTGAGTTTGAAAATTTAATAAAGTATTTTCCGGCCTTCGATTTTTACCATATTTTCGCTTTCCATTTTCTTAACGGTTCTTATGACCGTTTCAACACGTAATCCTGTAAGGTTGGCAATCTGCTGTCTGGTATAAGGCACCTGAAAAGTCTGGTTACGGTCATTACACTGAGTTGCCTTTAAATAGTCCATAACCGTTTTGATCTTAAACTGTGGATCTGTAGATGAGATATTAAAAAGCATTAAATATTTGTAATAAAGCCGATCCGCCATGCATCTGAACATGTCCATCATCACATTCTTATTCTGATGAATAAGCGAGAAGAAATCTACCTGAGAGAGTTTCAGAATGGTACATTGTGTTTTAGCAACAGCGCTCATAGGATAAGGCTTATCATTAAAAAGCAATGATTCTCCAATACTTTGCCCATCAGAAAGAATATTCTGCGTGAATTCTTTACCATCCTCATGGTAATTATTGAGCTCTACAACACCATTAACAATTTGAAAATAAAATTTAGCAAAGCTTCCTTCACTAAAAATAGTTTCATTGGGTAAATAAGTTTCATATTCACCTCCATAAGCTAACAAAAGGTCTTCACTGATTATCATATCTTAAAATTTTATTGTTAAGTAATGAACATCTTAGTAAGAATTGGTGCTTTTCCAATATCAAAAAGCAAGCCATATTCATTTATTGTTGAAAAAAAATTTAAACAAAAAAAATTAAACGGATTATGATCGAGATAATAATGCAAATAAGGGTTGTTTACTAATTTTATGAAAGATTAGTATGCCTGATGGTAAGCATTAAACAACGCGGTTTTATAATAGCAGGAATCAATCTGCCTCCTTAAATAACTGCCTGTAAAAGCATTAAAGCATGCATTTCCGGTCTCCTGTTAAAATAACCGTAATATAACTGATCTGTTTTTGGTGCCATTATTGGAGGATAATCAAAACAATTCCAAATATCAATTAACATGAAAAAGCACATCATTATTGTTGGTGGAGGATTTGCAGGAATTAATCTTATTAAATCCTTAAAAAATGACGATCGGTTTCTTATTACTCTTGTTGATAAGAACAATTATCATTTCTTTCCTCCTCTTATTTACCAGGTGGCTACTTCTTTTATTCAGGCATCGAATATCAGCTATCCTTTCCGGAGATTATTTTCAAAATATAAAAATGTGAATTTCCACATGGGAAGCCTCCTTAAAGTTAATCCCGAAAACAATACCATAGAAACAGATACGGGAAATCTGGCCTATGATTATCTGGTTATTGCATTGGGTACTGAATCTAATTTTTTCGGGATGGATAATGTACAGCGATGTGCACTTCCCATGAAAAGTATTGAGGAGGCACTTTACCTGCGAAACCATATGCTGCTTAACCTCGAGGAAGCTGCCAGAAATAAAGACCCGAAAACAGCAGAAAAGTTACAGAATGTGGTTATAGCAGGCGGCGGACCTACCGGTGTGGAACTGGCAGGAATGATCGCAGAAATGGGAAAATATATTGCTGAAAAAGAATATCCCGAGATCAGGCTCAGTCTTTCCAATCTGTATCTGATTGATGCACTGCCTACCCTTCTTTCCCCAATGAGTAAAATGGCGCAGGAAACTTCCTATAAGACTTTACAGGAGCTTGGTGTAAAAATACTTCTTAATGTTTCTGTAAAAGACTATATCAATAATCAGGTACTCCTGTCCGACGGAACATCGATAGATACTGAAACCCTGATCTGGACCTCAGGAGTTATAGGACGGGAAGTTCCCGGAATTCCGGAAGATAAGATAGGAAAAGGAAGAAGAATTCTGACCGATGAATACAACAGGGTTGAAGGAATGAAGAATATCTATGCTGCAGGCGATATCGCTCTTCAGTTAACGGATAAAGAATTCCCGAAAGGACATCCCCAGCTGGCCCAGGTGGCCATACAGCAGGCTAAAAATATGGCTAAAAATTTCATCAGGATCGAAGAAGAAAAAACACTTATTCCCTTCAAATATAATGATAAGGGCAGTATGGCGATCATTTCAAAA
Source organism: Chryseobacterium sp. NFX27 (assembly GCF_049887855.1). Classification (NCBI taxonomy): domain Bacteria; kingdom Pseudomonadati; phylum Bacteroidota; class Flavobacteriia; order Flavobacteriales; family Weeksellaceae; genus Chryseobacterium; species Chryseobacterium sp. NFX27. The sequence goes on from NZ_JAGEKK010000011.1 coordinate 4,136, forward strand.
TTCAATGCTGTGGTAGATCTGCCTAAATTTTCTTTCAAAGGTTTCCTGGCCTGGCTTACATGGCTGTTTATCCACATCATTCCGCTGGTAGGGTTCAGGAGCAAAATCAGGTTAGCACTGGATTGGTTCCGGCTGTTTATCACCAATAACCCCTCCATCCGTTTAATTCTTTATCCAAAAAGAAATACAAGCAAACAACAATAATACCTGCCTAAAAAATAGAGTATGAAAGATAAAAAGAAATCCCCATTTTTTGGGAAAACAGTGGTGATCACAGGAGCATCCAGTGGTGTGGGAAAAGCGACTGCAGAAGCTTTCGCTAGAGAAGGCGCTGACCTGGTTCTTGCTTCGCGGGGTGAAAAAGCCCTGACAGAAACCGCAGAAGCCTGTAGAAAATACGGCAGCATGGTACTTACCCTTGTTACCGACACCTCAGTTCCGGAAGACGTTTACCACCTGGCAGAAAAAGCATTTATTCTGAATAACCGGATTGATTACTGGATCAATAATGCAGGAGTCCTGTCATTTGGAAAATTTGAAGAAACTCCCATTGAGGTGGTAGACCAGGTGATTAAAACCAATCTTTTGGGCTATATACATTCGGCACACGCTGTACTGCCGATTTTTAAAAAGCAGAAAAGAGGAGTTCTTATTAACAATATTTCCATCGGCGGATGGATGCCCGCTCCCTACGGAACAGCATACACCGCTTCAAAATTTGGCATCCGGGGCATGGTAGAAACCCTTCAGGGAGAGGTATCCGACTATCCCGACATTCATATCTGTGCCCTGTATCCCGGGTTTCAAAAGTCTTCAGGAATAGAGCATGCAGCTAATTATTCAGGGATAAAACTGAGTACGCCGCCGCCGTATTTCGATCCCCGGGATCTGGCTAAAACTATTGTTGAGGTGGCCAAGAATCCAGTTGATTCCAGTTATCCCGACTGGTTTTCTGTAGTATTTAAAAATCTGTATACTTTTTTTCCCGGAACGATCAGAAATGTATCTTCATCGCTTATGAGGCTTGTCATGAAAAAAGCAAATACAGATAAGGATACGTCAGGAAACGTCCTGGAACCCTCAACAGGAAATATGGGTATTGACGGAAGATCGCTCCTTCCTTCAGAAAGAACATTCAAAATAGCGGCAGCAGGAATTGTCGGACTGGGCATAATCGGCGTTCTTTTCTCGCTTAAAAATCCCAAAAAACTGAATGCTTTAGCAAAAGATTTTTTAAAAGTCGATGCATAAGCCTGACTGATAAAAATAAGTTTGAACCATTAAGACCATCACAAAAAAAATAGAGTATGAAAACAGAAGAAACAGTAGCTGTCCTCAATGACCTTCTGCATATTACCAATGACAGGATAGAAGGATTTGAAAAAGTTGAGGGGAAAATCTGGGAAATGTATCCTGGAATAAAAGATGAGTATGACCGTATGATCTCACAGTCTAAGATCATGAAAAATGAGCTGATCAACCTGATCAATGAAAAAAACGGAAAACCTGAGGATTCTACTTCTATTGCCGGAGCTCTCCACAGAACATGGATAGATGTTAAAAATTCATTCACTCTGGGAAATCTCGAAGAATCTACCTTAGAAAATGTAATCTTTGGTGAAAAAGCGGCTATTGAGGCATATCAAAAGGCTCTTGACAGTGGAGATCTGTGTGAAAAAAGTGAAAAAATTGTTTCGGAACAATTACACAGCCTGAAACTGTCTTATCAGCAGTTTAAAAAGATTGAAGAATATAAAAAGAAAGAATAAGGATATGAAAATTTAAGTTCAGAAATCACACACCAAATCTTAAATAACATGGAAAAAGAAATCACACGAAGAAATGCTATAGGAAAAATAGCAACAACAATTGCTGTGGCTGCCGTTGCTCCAAGTGCTTTTGCCCAGTCACGAAAAGATTCCAGAAATGCCACAGGACCGGACCTTACCGATCCTACGACAAAATATCCCAAACCTCCGTTCAAAAGACAGTTTCAGCCTTTCCCGGGATTAGCCAGTAAAATGACACCTGTTCCGGATCACGGGGAGGAAAGTTATGTGGGCTCAGGAAGATTAACAGGTCGAAAAGCATTGGTTACGGGAGGAGATTCAGGGATCGGACGCGCCGCAGCTATCGCTTATGCAAGAGAGGGAGCAGATGTCGCCATCAATTACCTTCCTGAAGAGGAGCCGGATGCCGTACAGGTTATTGAATTGATTAAAAAAGCAGGACGAAAAGCAGTAGCCATTCCGGGAGACCTCCGCGACGAATCGTTTTGTAATAAGCTGGTTGCACAAGCGGTACAGCAATTGGGCGGACTGGATATCCTGGTTAATAATGCAGGGCATCAGAAAACCCATGAATCCATCCTCGACATCAGTACGGAGGAATTTGAAAGAACCATGAAAACCAATATTTATGCCCCGTTCTGGATCATCAAAGCAGCCTTGCCCCATCTGAAACCCGGTTCATGCATCATAGGACTATCTTCCGTACAGGCCTATGATCCTTCGGCTGACCTGTATGATTATGCCCAAACAAAAGCTGCCACAACAAGCTATGTAAAGTCTCTGGCCAAACAATTGGGACCGAAAGGGATACGGGTAAACGGTGTCGCACCCGGCCCGGTTTGGACCGCACTTGAAATCAGTGGCGGACAAACTCAGGAAAAAATTGAAAAATTCGGTGGTGATACTCCGTTGGGCAGACCCGGCCAGCCTGCTGAACTGGCATCTATATTTGTTCAGCTGGCCGCCAATGATGCCAGCTTTGCAACCGGACAGATCTATGGTGCTGCGGGAGGAAGCGGACAGCCTTAATTTAAGACATACCAATATTGAAGCCACCTCCAGGGTGGCTTTTTATTCGATCACAGTTAGTCTTTTTACAGTAAAAAGCTTTTATCTAAAGTTCAATTCTATGCAAATCCTTTACCGTAGGACCAGTCAGCATTTTTCCATTGACATTGAACCTGGAGCCATGGCAAGGACAGTCCCAGCTTATCTCTGCACTGTTCCAGTGTACTTCACATTTCATGTGTGGACAGGTGCTTTTAACAAGATGTATTTTCCCTCCGCTGTCTTTATATACGGCATAGGATTCGCCTTCATATCTCACCACTTTAGCCTCACCTTCAGTAAGTTCGGTCAGTGAATTTATCTTCTCAATAAACAGCTTATCTTTTACAAAATCCAACACTACGCTGGCCTGCTCTTTTACAAAATTGGCAAAGCCGGCAACCGGCTTTATTCTTCCCGGATCGAAAAGTTCTTTATACTTACTGGTCCCGGTTAAGATTAAGTCTCCAAGAATTTGTGAGGAAATAGTTCCAAAGATCATCCCGTTTCCCCGGAATCCCGTGGCTGTATAGATGTTTTTGCATCCCGGCAGTAGTCCGATATAGGGAAGTCCGTCAGCGGGCTCATAGTATTGGCTGGACCAGCTGTAAACAGCGGTATCTACCTCAAAATGCTCTCTCACATAGTTTTCTAATTTTGAAAAGCATTCTCCGGTATCCTCCGTATGCCCTGTTTTATGGTCTTCACCACCGGCAATAAGCAGGTTTTCACCGTTTACTTCCTGAATTCTGTAGTAATGATAAGGGTCTGTAAGGTCATATCCGAGATCTTTAGGATAATGCTCCCCTTTCAGGCTGAATGCGATGGCATAGCTTCGGTAAGGAGCATTCATCAGATGCAGGACACTCACCCCGGGTGGAATATGGGTGGCATAAATAACATGGCTTGCACTTATATTTCCTTTTGAAGTCTGCAAAACTACTGAATTCTGCTGTTCTTCATGCCCTTCACAAACACAGTCTTCTACGAGTGTCCCGCCAAGGCTGACAAATGCCTCTGCCAGACTCCTGATATATTTAATGGGATGCAACTGTGCCTGATTGGGAATAACAGCCGCTTTTTTGAATGAAAAAGGAAAAGGAATTTCATTGGTAAACGTCATCTGGTGCCCCACCTGTGATGCTCCTTTTACAATATCTTCCAACTGTTTTTCCTGCTTTTCATCCAAGGCAAAAAGGTAGGCTGTCTTGCTTTCAAAATCACAGTCGATGTTAAATTCCCTGATGTTATTCCTGATGATATTTTTGGCTTCAATGCCCACATATTTCAGGAGTTTTGCGTTATTTAAACCAAAATCCTTAATGGCCTGGGCATAGGTGGTATCAAAGAAGTCATTTAAGTGAGCCGTGGTTCCGCCGGTGGTTCCAAAACCAATGTTGGCAGCTTCCAGAACAATACACTTCTGACCTTCTTTCTGTAGTCTTATTGCGGCAGAAATGCCGGTAATACCGGCTCCAACGATGGCAACATCATAGTGTTTTTCCAAGGCTGGATCTAAAGAAAACTTTTTAATTTCCTCCTGCCATATGCTTTTTCTGGCTCCATCCCTGTTCATCACTATTTAACTTTTAAAGTGTCACTTTTTATTCTCAGATCGTTTTGCTTCTGTGCTTCATCATCGTCTACTTCACAACGGCAGGCGGCTAAACTCGCAAGGCAAAATGCCATTAAAATGATTGTCTTCATAATTTTTTGTTAGGTTTGTTCTATTATTTATTGTTGGAATAAAGGTTTTTTATTTTTCAGTAACCGGTTTCTGCATTTCTCCCATCCTGTAAGCAGCCATATCATCTGCTGCAAGGTTGGACATGGCTACTGTGAGCTTATTTTTGAATCCTGAAATTATTTTATCATCTCCGTTCATTAAAGCATTATAGCCGTCTATTGCCACCTCCTCGGGGCTTGCAAGACTTTCTTTGTCCTCCAGGATTTTACTCCTGTTCATATCAGCTTTATTGAAAAAGTCTGTATCTGTAGGGCCCGGCAAAAGGGCCGTTACGGTAATTCCCGAGTCTTTTAATTCTTCTCGGATCGCCTCAGACCATGATAAAATGAAGGCTTTTGTTCCATGATAAACGGAATGCCAGGGACCGGGGGCTTTGCTCGCAATGGAAGCAAGGTTTAAGATCTTTCCAGATCCTTTATGCAGACGGTCTTTTAAAAACAGCTTGGTCAACAGAATAACCGAGATAATGTTCAGATTGACAATATTGATCTCCCGGTGAATATCTGTATCCTGAAATTTGCCATAAACGCCCTGTCCGGCATCATTAACAAGAATTTCAGGACTGATCCCATTGAGCTGCAGTTCCGAATACAGCGAGTACACCTCATCCTGCAGGAATAAATTTTTTGAGATGGAAATAACATTCACGCCATAAGCTTTGAACTCTTCAGCTTTGTTCTTCAGTTCTTCATGATTTCGGGCCACAATCACAAGATCATAGCCGTTTTTTGCAAACTGTTTGGCGAGCTCATATCCTATCCCACTTGTTGCTCCGGTGATTAAAGCATATTGATATTTACGTTCCATAGTTGATGATTTTAAATTAACAGCTTATTCATTGAATAAATCGGCATAGTAAATGGGCCTTCAATTTTTTTATATTTAAAACTCTGAAAGTTTCCAGGGGTCAAGAACGACTTTTACACATCCGTCCTGTTTTTTGTCAAAGATTTCGTATCCTGTAGAAACATCTTCAAGGGAAAGACGGTGCGTAATAATATCATCCAGTTTTACACGGCCACTCTGTACATGATCCATAAGTGTATCAATAATAGGATGTACATTACACTGGCCTGCTTTTATAGTGATTCCTTTGTCGAAAATCTGTCCAAGCTTAAAATTGTCATAATTTACCGGGTAAACCCCTAAAACTGAAACAGTTCCGCCTCTTCTTACGCTGCTCATACAGGCTTCGAGGACTTTTATGGATCCTTTTTCAAAATTCAAAACGGCTTTTGCTCTGTCCAGCAGGTCTCTATCAGGTTCAAATCCTACGGCATCTATGCATAAATCGGCACCCCGGCCGTCTGTCATCTCTCTTATCTGCTGAATAACATCTTCAGCATCTTCCCATAACACCGTTTCACAACCTGTAAGCTTTTTAATCTGGTCAAGCCTGTACTGCAGGGTATCAATAACGATCACTTTTCCTGCATTATGCAGAATGGCACTTTTTGCAGACATGGAACCTACTGGTCCCGCCCCGAAAATAGCTACAGTTTCCCCGCCTTTTAATGCCCCCCACATCACTCCTGTATAGCCCGTGGGAAAAATGTCTGTCAGAAATAAAACCTGCTCATCACTTAGGCCTTCAGGAACTTTCCGGGGTCCGAAATGTGCATAGGGAACCCTTACATACTGAGCCTGTCCGCCGTTATAGCCGCCATACAGATCAGTATAACCGAACAATGCTCCTCCTTTTTCAGTAAGAATACCTCCTTCAGGGCCGTAATGCTCCGGATTGCTGTGCTCACATGCCGTAGGAAGGTCATGCTGGCAGAAATAGCATCCGCCACAGGCAACAGGAAACGGGATAACGACACGGTCTCCCACTTTCAGGTGGCTGATATTTTTTCCGGTTTCCTCAACGATTCCCATGAATTCGTGTCCCATAACCATGGGCCGGAGCTGAGGAATGCCTCCGGAATACATATGCAGATCACTGCCACAGATCGCCGTTGAAGTTACTTTGAGAATAATATCGTTGGGGTCTTCAATTACAGGATCATCTACAGTATCGCATGTGATGATTCCGGGTGAGTGAAAAACTGCTGCTTTCATAATGTCAATATTTAGGGTGTGAAGGGTGTGTTCAGACAATATATATCTGGTAGTTTCCGGATTAAAATGCCATATAGATTTTGAAATCCATATGGCATGATGTATTATTTTGATTTAATCTTCCTGTTCTGCATCAAAGTTGATGAAGGTTTCAGCAATTTCGGTAAGATTGTAATCTGTATCTTCTTCTTCCTGAAGTGTTTTTTCGAGCAGGTCTGCAGCCTTATCGTGACCCATGGTAATGGCAAGCTGAGCCAGGCCGCCGTAGGTTGCAATCTCGTAATGCTCTACTTTCTGCGCAGCAATAATCAGAGCAGCATCTCTGGTCATAGAGCCTTCTTCTGTAGATTTTATAACCTCCTCGCCTTCTTTTATGATTCCTTTTATTGCTTCACATTCTTTTTTTGCTGGAGTCTCATCGATCAGCTTAAAGACTTTTTCCAAACGGCTTACGTGCTTTTTGGTCTGAAGCTGGTGGTCTTCAAATGCCTCTTTCAGTTCTTCGGTTGTTGCTGCTTCCTGCATTTTTTCCAGGGCATCGATGATGGCATTTTCTGCAAAATAGATGTCTTTAAGAGCAGTCACAAAGAATTTGTGCAGCGGAGAATTTTTCATTTCGTTTTTGTCTACTGAAGCATTATCTACTTTCATTTTCTTATCTGCAGCAGATGTGTTTGCAGTGCCTGCAGATGTGGCTGTGCTATTTTCTGTTGTTTTTGTTGCCATGATATATGTATATGATGTGGTGTTGAAATTAAATTAAAAGATTACCTCTTTATAAAGCTGTAAAGAGGTAATCTAAAAAAATTATGAATTATTACGTCTGCCTCCAAATCCTGATCTTCCTGAACCGGAGGATCTTCCGCCACCATGAGAAGCTTGTCCTCCCATACGGGCAATCCTGGTACGCTCAGCTTTACTCATGGATGCAAAACCTCTTCTTGAAGTTCCGTTTCCTGAATTTCCTGAGCCGGAACCACGACCTGATCCACCGCCGTTTCCTGATCTTGAGCCTGAACCTCTTGAACTACCGCCTGAGCCTGATCTTCCTGAATTGGAATTGGAAGATCTGCCGCCACCGTGGGAAGCTTCTCCTCCCATACGGGCGATTCTGGTACGCTCAGCCTTACTCATGGATGCAAAACCTCTTCTTGAAGTTCCGTTTCCTGAACCTGAAGAAGATCTTCCTCTTCCTGATGAGCCGGATCTTGAACCAGAACCGGATCTAGAGCCTCCTCTACCGCCGGAAGTAAATCTTCCCTGGCTGTCTCTCTGCTGATTACCACCTCTGGAACCTCCTCGTCCTCCTGAGCTTCCACGCCCTCTGTTATCATCTTCGTCTTCGTCATCATCATATTCTTCATCGTCATAATCTTCATCATCCTCGTAGTCGTCATCATCATAATCCTCATCGTCATAGCTGTTTTCATAATCATCATAATAATCCTCATAATCAGAGAAATCATCATCATAATCTTCATCTTCGGATGCATCGTTATAACCGTGGTCATAACCTAACTGATAAACTTCCTCTAAAGTAGATCTTTCACTGTTTGAAGAATTACTTCTTGAACTACGATTGTTTGAATTTCTAGTGTTCATAACTGAATGTTTTAAATAATTAATATATAAGTGATGTATTGCAGTTCTTAACTAGTATCAGAAAAGCAATGGTTTTGGTGTATTGATGATAATTTTATTAAGCTGAACAGCTTATATGTAACTTCCATTAAGGAAGAATCCGATTTTTAATCAGTTTGATATTTCAAATTTACAACAGAATAATTCTCTTGTTTATGACTCGCATCATATTGAATAATTTAATATAAAATTTTTCTGTTGATGATCTTCAGAATATTGTCCTTTTCCATCCGCTTGATGGTTTTTATCGCCGTTTCTACACGGATTCCGGTAAGAGATGCCAGCTGCTGACGGGTTAAAGGTATCTGAAAGGAGAAAAGACATTGTTTTTTCTGAAAGCTCTTGAAATAATCCATAATACCTTTCAGTCTTTCCTCCGGACTTTCCAAAGAGTTTTTCTGAAGCATGATGTATTTATAATATAAAGAATCAGAAAGGCCTTTACAAAAATCAAAATAAAGCTGAGGATCTTTTTCAAGCAGTCCTAAAAAATCATCTTTGTGCAGCCTTAGAATAGTACACTGGGAAACAGCAACGGCATTCATAGGATATCTCCTGTCACCAAACAGTAAAGATTCGCCGAAACTCTGGCCCTCAAAGAATATATTCTGAATAAATTCTTTTCCGTCTGTGTTGTAATTGTTCGCTTTCACCTCTCCGTCTACGATCTGATAATAGTAAAGAGGCATGCTCCCTTCATGAAAAATAGTTTCTTCGGGGTGGTATTGTTTTAACCCGGCACCTGCCGAGCTTAAAATTTCTTCGTCAATAATCATACTTTTTTTTTTACTGTTAATAAATTTTAACGATCATCTTAGCAAAATTTATTAAGGTTGAAAATCAGTATCAGCAATACTTGAATGTACTGCTGTGTCAGTATCCAATTAACTCTTCAGTCAGGAAAAGCTGTTATAGCCGTCAATAAATTAACCGGCTATTTCAAAGATACGGTACCTGGTGATGAAGTATCGGCCGCAATGGCATAGATTGGTTCCGCGGGATCCGGCTCCCCGGTAAAACTTTATGTCTCCCGGATTCCATAGGGACATTACCCGGCTGGGACTGAATATGAGATATTTTTTTCCGTGTGACGGCAAAAATATCTGCGTTATGCTGATGTGATGTAATAGATTTCATAATATTAAATTTTGTGCTGTATGTATTTCAAAATTACAACCCTATATGATGTATTTTTATGATTTACGTCATAAAAATAAATATTCCTCAACATAATCACGAATTTTAAATATTATTAAATAAAATAACATATTTTAACAACTACATTATTTAAATAAAAACCAAAACACAGCAATATTAATAATCAATCTTAAAAAAAACACATATTCATTGGGTATAAAGAAAGCCTTCCTGAGTAGGAAGGCCAGAATATATGGGGTCTAAAAAAAGTGTTTAAAAAGCTATAGAATTATTTTTCATTTCTTCTGTTTCCAGTACCGGAACCGTTATTGCACCAACTGAGATACCGGTTTCCACATAAGAAGTTACTTTATTTATTCTTGATTACTTATTCAAATTTATTCACTTATTTTTTTGCAGTTTATGAGCTAGATCACAAAGTGTATTTTTTTTAATCAACATGAATAAGGATAAAATTAAATGTTTCCACGTCCATTATTCGGCTAAAAAAACCATTCATCACAGTTTATTAATCAGACAAAAGTACCTTTCTGCTCTATCAGTTTTCCAGATGATTATTTTTTAAAAACTCTCCTATTTTATTCCATTCAATCTGTCCGGCAATGGAGTTGGAATTGGCATCAAAAACATGTTCCCCGTAAGGAATTTCGACATAGGAAACGGGAAGCTTCATTTCTTCTGTCTTTTTTACAAATTTTCGTGTAGCTTCTACGTTTACAACATGATCTATTTCGCCGGCAATAATGAATGTCGGGGAGATTCCTTCGGAAAGCTGGTCTATTAAGTTCAGCTGTGCATAGCGCTGTGGGAACTCGGTGGGTGAACCTCCGAGATATTTTCTGGCTGCATATTTGAGGTCAATATTCTTTTTTTCATCTATTTTCTGCCAAAGCTCTGATAGGCTGACAGGCGGATAAATAGCAATAACTCCAGCCGGAAGCGGAGGCTGTGAGGAATTATAAGATTTGGCAAAACCTTTCCTTAATCCTAAATCGGCCTGCATCACTAATGCTGCCCCTGCGGAGCCGCCTACCAAAACTATTTTGTTCGGGTCAACATTGAATTTTTCTGCGTTTTTCACAACAAACCCCATTGAAGTCACCACTGAATTTACCGCAGACTCCCAGTTGTGCCGGTCTTCTTTTCCTAAAGGATAATCGATGGAAAAAACGGTGTACCCATGATCCTTAAACCAGTTGGCAGCATACCCTACCTGGGTTCTGTTCCCCTCGATAAAAGCGCCTCCATGAACAAGAATAACGGGGATTGCAGGCACTGAAGATTTTCTTTCCGGACGGTAAACATCTATATGCTGCTGTTCATTGTAAATCGTAAGATAAGAATAGGTCTCTGTAGGTTTTACCGGCTCTCCAGAACTTTTTAGTCCCTGAGAAAAAGAAGCCTGGGTATTGTATTTCTTTGCCGTAGAAAACATGACGGCAGTGAAGTAAATCTGGGCAATAAAAAACAGAATGGAGAGGACCAAATTGGCTATCAGTAATTTCCTCCAGTATTTTCCATACCGGTAGAAAAGAAAACAGATGAATACTAAAACCAATCCTAAAACAACAAACTGTGAATTGAACTGCATGGCAAACGAACTGCTGTAACCGCTCAGAAGCATAGGTGCTTTCAGATACACTGAAATCATGGGAATAAGCAGTAATATCAGGATAATGAAGAGTAAAACTGCAAAAAATATAGGTAAGAACTTTTTCATGGTATTAAAATTTATAAGTTACCGTAAAATATCCGGAAGTGGGCGGAATGGCAATGGTAAAATAAGGCGTATTATCAGCCACTGCAGAGGCATATTCGGCCTGGGTAAAGTTTTCGAAGCCGGCAAGCTGCTGCTGAAGCGTTCCCGGCCTCTGGTAGCTCATCACTCCGTATTTATTAAATACATTGTTCACATTAATGAGCATGCTTAGATTTTCATTTAGATTGTATCCTAGCCCGAGGTCAAACTGTGAAAATGCAGGCAATTTGTAAACGTTGGTATTACTGCCTTCCCTTTCCCCCATATAATTCCAGGTTACAAATCCGAATGCTTTACCCACTTTCAGATTGGGAGTGATATTGGCCATAATTTTCGGTGTATAGGCAATGGTAGTTCCTGAATAGGAAAATACGGTATCATCCGAAGGGCCGGGAGCGCTTCCCAGGTTCCATAAATAGCCTTCCTTCACTTTCGGGTCCTGCAGTGTAAGCACAGCCCTGACGCTGAAATTATCGGTTGGTCTTATATTGGTTTCCAGTTCAATTCCATAGGTTTCATTTTTATTATACAAGGAAGGAGTTGTATAGAACCCGCCCTTCCCGTCGTCTGCCAGAAAGCTGTAGGGAACATTGCTCAGTAAGCTGTAGAAGGGGGTTACAAAAGCATCAAAATACGTTGTTTTAGCCTTAAATCCCATTTCCATCTGCTGCGTTTTTCTGGATTGCGGATCGAGTAAACCTATTGTTTCCGGTCTGTTGGCTGCAAAGAACATATCGAGATCCGGAGATTTGCTGCCTTTGGAATATCTGGCGTAGACGGCAAGGTTGTTATTGAATTTATAGTTCACTGCAGCTGAATAGGAAAAGTTTTCCAGCTGTCTGCTATAAACAACATTTGTAAGTTTTGTCAAAGCATTGTTATTGTAAAGGGTATAGATGCTGTTATCTGTACCTCCGTTTTTATCGGAGAACAGATAAGTTCTGGTATTATCTCCTTTGATCCACACTTTTTCATACCGTATCCCCCAATCCAGTGTCAGGTGATCCGTTATATCCCAGGTATGCCCGAAAAAAACGGCTCCCTGCTGCTGTTTAGCTTTGAATTCGAGTAAATCTCCTGTGCTTCCGGCTGCCTGCGCAAAACCGTCATTATTGGTCAGCTGATACACCCCCGGTTTTGTAAAATCTAAAGTGGTAACCCCTGTTAAGCTTAAGGTCATCATTCTGGGACGGTTCTCTAAGGTGGTAAGTCCTATCCCATTAATTCCGGAAAACCTCCAGACATCGGAATAGCCGTAATAACCACCAAATGAGAAATTCATATTGTTCCATTTTTTATTAATGGTCAGCTGGTTCATAGATTCCTTCACTTTATTTTCATAAAAATTAAGGGCTGACATTAAAAATGAATTATTCTGAATAGACTGGCCCGGCAACTGATTCTTGGTGATCTGGTAAACAGGCAATCCTCCTGCTCCCAGGGCAGCATTCACACTGGCAAGCTCCTGGCCCGTAAGCGCATCTTTAAAGGAATAGGTTCCCACTCCCAGTCCGCCGACCAAAAAATAAGACGTCATATCATCCAGCGATGTGAGAAAAGAATTCCCTACGCTGTTCTGTACCACATCATTATCAGAATACTTGCTTGCCAGGAAAAGCTTCCAACCATTCCCAAGGTTATGGTCCCAGTTCAGTCCTACGGAACGGTATTTATTGCTGACCAGACGGCCTGAGTTATAATCTATATTTCCTCCATGAATAAAATCCGGAGAATTGTACTGTAATTTTGGGATCAGTAAGGACGAACTGCTGCTGAATCCTTCTGCGGGCTCAGGGTCTGTATAATTTCTTGTAGGAACCAATTGGGCATAACCATTTTTGTCATCAAGATATTTTAGAAATACTTTCAGACTTCCTTTACTGTATTTTTTTACAATGTTTGCTTTTACCTGCCCGCCATTATTAAACGGGTATCCGGCATATCTGGCTCCCAAATCGTAACGGTAAAATCCTCCGATATTAAAAAACCAGTTGTCTCCCAAAGGCCCGCCAAAGTTGGCATCAATTCTGTGGTATCCGGAATTATCTGCTCCCTGAACACCATATTTAGCCCGGATCTCACCACCGAATGTATTGCCGCCTGTTTTAGAAATATAATTAAAAATTCCGCCCGGTGCATTGGCAGCCGTAATAGAAGCAGGGCCTCCTCTCACCGCATCAATCTGAGAAATAGTGGCATCGGCTCTCAGAAAAAAGTCGGGACCGTAATTATAATAAGTGGTGTTCGTTACCGGCAAACCGTCTTCCTGCATAGATATGTATTCATAAGCAAAAGTACCGTCTGAAGAACCGGCACTGATCCCTCTTGAGCTTACATTATTCCTGATCTCTCCCAGAGATGAATTCACATAGACTCCGGGAACATTTTTGAGCAGGTCGGCAGCACTGTTGGGAACCTGCTTTTCAATGACATCGCTTTTCAGAACAGAGATCGCAACGGGCGCATTCATTCTTGTCCTTTTATCAAATACCCCGGTCATGATCACCTCATCAATATCTTTTGTTTTCACAGTGTCAGCTTCTTTTTTCTGAGCCGTTACACTGGAAGAGGCTGCCAGGAAAAGTATGGCTACCGTGATTTTTGTATTTAAAAATGTAGTCTTCATATTTTTATCATTAATTTGTGCCATACTTTTTAAGCCATTCCGCCACATTGCTGAATAACATCTGCTCATCTGCCGGTAATTTTGTAATGAGATGTCCTGCTCCGGGAACTACTACCAATTTGTACTGAACGCCTTTTGCTTTCAGAGCTTTTTCCAGGATATAAGCCTGCTGGATAGGAACTACTTCATCCTTATCACCATGAATAATCATTGTGGGAATCTGATTCACAAATTTTACAGGACTGGTTTTAGCATACGCTTCCGGGATAGCATCACCGGGATTCCAGACTGTTTTATTTCCTGACATTTTATCCAGAACCTCCAAAAGGTTAGCTGCTTTCACGTGCTTCAAGGTCTGAACATCTGTAAAATCCACAGGACCGCACATCTCTATAATGGTTTTGATCTGAGGATTTTTTGTGTAGCCATACATCAGTGAAACATGGGCCCCGGAGCTTCCTCCTGAAATTGAAAACCCGTTTTTTCTGGTATTCCACTCATTGGAATGGGAAGAAAGATATTTTACAACGTGATCAATATCCTCTAAAAGCTCAGGAAGATGGGTATCTGTAAGGTTGGCATAACGGTAGTTGAGATTGGCCACAGCAATTCCCTGTGAAAGAAGATACTCGGAAATTTTACCATCATATGTTCTGTCACCCTGCGTCCAGGCTCCTCCGTGTATGTTAACAAGAAAGGCAGTTTTCGGGCTTCTGTTTGCCGGGAGATAGATATCCATTACGTTTCTTTCGTGTGAACCGTATTGTATATCGGTAAGCTTTTCTTCTTTCTGGCTTACATAAGCTGTTTTGGCGTTTTCCGCTTTTTGTGTGGAGCAGCTTACCGCCAGTAATGTAATGGACAGGGCTGCGATTTTAAAATAATTCATTTCAGTTGTTTTTTTAAATTCTTTTTAAGTATTTTTCCTGTAGCGTTTAAGGGCATTTCGTCTATAAACTCTATGATTCTCGGATATTTATATTTGGCAATTCTTTCTTTTGTCCACAGCCTGATATCTTCTTCTGAAGCGTTGCTGTCTTTTTTTTTCACCACAAATGCTTTAATTTCTTCCCCCAGTTTTTCATCATCAATTCCGATAATGGCCACCATGGAAATATCAGGATTTCTCATCATCACCTCTTCTACTTCACGCGGATAAACATTCATTCCGCCCCGGATGATCATTTCTTTTTTACGGTCGACGATAAAGAAGAATCCGTCTTTATCTTTTACAGCAATATCTCCGGAAAACATCCATCCGTTTTTCAGAACTTCTTCAGTTTCTTCAGGCTTTTTGTAATAGGCTTTCATTACATTGGGACCGCGATAGATGAGCTCTCCTTTTTCACCAGCCGGGAGTTCATTGCACTGATCATCTACAATTTTTACCTCAACTCCCCAGATCGGAGTTCCTATAGAGCCAGGTTTACGTCCTATTGCCAGCTGGTTGAATGTCACCACGGGAGAACCTTCGGACATTCCATATCCTTCAATAATCGGAACGCCAAAACGGTTTTCAAATTCATCAATGATCTTTACAGGAAGGGAAGCCCCACCGGAAACGCAGATCCTTAGCTGTTTAATGATACTTCTGTTTTCTTCAGTATCTTCTTCATTCAAAAGCGCCCAATACATCGAGGGAACACCTGCAAAAATTTTGATATTAAATTGGGTAATGAGACGGTAAACCGTTTTTGCATCAAATTTTGGAAGCAAAATCAGATGGAGTGATCTCCGGATTCCCGCAAGCATCATTACTGTTAATCCAAAAATGTGAAACAGTGGTAAAACAACAAGCTGGGCTTCAAATTCTGCAGATGCAATAATGGTGGTACTGGCTTCTGCATTGGTGAAAAGATTAATATGTGAAAGCTCTGCTCCTTTTGGCTTCCCTGTAGTTCCTGAAGTATAAATAATGACGGCTGTATCCTCTGATGAGGTGATGTAAGATTCAAAATCTGTTTCTTCGTTTTTAATGAAATCGTCAAAATCCTGAATATCTTCTGCTATAGCTCCTATACTGATAAAATCTTTGCATGATGCACTTTTATCAAAGCCTTCTTTCCCGAACTTTCCAACAGGCATTTCCTCAGTTCCCGCAAAACACAGGAACATGGTACTGTCCGAATCGGAAAGCTGGTAAGCGATCTCCTCAGGTTTAAGAAAAATACTAAGCGGAACAACTGCTGCTCCGGTCTTTAATATGGCAAAAAAAATAACAGGGAATTGAAGAATATTAGGACAGAGCAAAGCAACCTTGTCTCCGTAACCTATTCCTTTTTTTGTCAATGCATTGGCCGCCTGGCAGACTTTTTCATGGAAAATTCTGTAGTTGACCGTAGTGTCTCCAAGACTTAAAGCTGGTTTTTCAGGATCTCTTCTTGCACTTTCTTCCACTAAAATTGATAAGTTCAGCATAGTTTTGTTCATATTTAGTTAATGTTGATATGAAAAATGCCTTGGCTAAAGGAAATTCCATATGAACTAATCTTAACTCCAAATTAATGATATGCTGAACAGCTGCTGACACGAAAAGGAAATTCCGTGATACGAAAAAGAAATTTTTTCAAAGTGTATAAGAATACAACCTCACATAAATGTCAGATATAGCAGACATTTACGACATTCTATATAAAATCGTTTAAGTTTTACAGACGTTCTTCGGAAGGAAGTTTTCCGAAATAGCGGAGATAAAGCTGGGAAAAATGTCCCCGGTTATTATAGCCGATGAAATCGCTGATCTCTCCCACTGATTTTTCGGTTTCCAGAAGCATGGACCGGGCTGTTTCCATCCTGGCTTTAATGATGTACTGATGGATAGGCAATTGGGTATAGTCCTTGAATCCTTTTTTGAGGTCGCTGCTGTTGAGTCCGCAATAACGGCTGATTTCCCTGATCGCCAGGCTCTGGAATGTGTTGGTATCCACAAAATCTTTAGCCAGTTTTATTTTGTCTTCAAATGCCTTCTTGTGCTCAAAGGTTTTTTCATCAGAAAGCAGGTAATGAATCCAGTAGCTTAAAAATTCGAGAATTCTGCTTTCGAGAATGATACTGCAGGAGGCATCATCATATGGAGTATCAAAAATAGTTTTAAGCTTATCCTGACTCATATAATTGCGCTGTGCATTTTCCAGCTTCTCTTTCAGCAGTCCGTTATCTTTTGGAAAGATACTTTTCGGAACAAAAATTCTTACCCCGTCAATATCTGTCGTATTATGCTCAAATTCTTTTTCATTATTGATAAAATTACTGCTGATCTTTCCTTCTTTGTTGATCCGGAAATCCATCATTCCGTTGTCGCCTACTTTATGTGGGGAATGGAAAATAGTTTCTTCGTGAAAATTCCAGGTTCCGCGGAAAAAATGAAAATTCCTTTTGTTGAAAAGAATCAGCTTCCCGCTTCCTAAATCCTCCGGCATCTCCAGAACAGTAGAGTTCAGGAAATCTTTATCACAAAATCTGTAATCCTTCATCAGACCTTGCTTAAATCCATCCGGTTCCAGATAAGGAAGGAGTAATTCCATACAACGGTAATTTATTGGTGTAAGTTAATAAAATTTCAAAACATGACAAATATCATGTTTTTTATTTGAAAATCTGCTGGGCAAACTGGTAGAGAGATCTTCTCCAGGTAAGCCATTCATGGCGGGTTTCAGGAGATTTGTATTGGAAATAAGGATAATTGTTCTTATTTAAAAAATCCGTTAATATTTGATTAAATTTAAAAAACATTGCATCTTCTTTTTCCCCGATTCCGATGAAGAAGTACGGCTTTTTCTTGGATTTCAGTAAGTTTCCGATGGGAAGTTCTTTAAAAGGTTCTGCCTCAGTTCCTTCATAAATCACAGGACTGAATGCTCCGATTGCGGAAAATGTTTCGGGATGAGAAGCCCCGATAAGCATAGCCTGATAACTGCCGCGGGAAAGTCCTGCGATGGCTTTTTTACCTGAAGTTTTATACTTTTTCTCAATATAAGGAATCAGCTCCCGGGTAACGATTTTATCAAGATTTTTGGAAGAAAGCACCGTTCGGGGATAGTTGTCCGGCATTTTTTCCTGTTCGGGGTTCAGTGCTACTCCATAGTCCATCACCACTATCATTTTCCGGGCTTTTTTCTCTGCGAAAAGATTATCCAGAATATTAAGGATATACCCTTGTTTCTCCCAACCTGTAATATCCTCTCCTGTGCCGTGGTACAGATATAAAACAGGCAATTTTTCAGATCCGTAACCGGGTGGAAGATATACTTTAAAGTTCCGCTGGGTCTGTATTATTTCTGATTGTAAACTGTCATTAACAATTGTTCCGTGTTTTACATTTTTTTCTAAAAAAAAGTCTTCTCCGGAAGAAACTTCAATTCCGCTGGTCGGCTGGCCGTACCCGAAATACAGCTGTGTATCGGGATCGTTCGTACGCTGCCCATCCACATTGAACCAGTAGTAATGAAAACCTATTTCCATTGGTGTTGTGGAAATGTTCCAAAAGCCATCTTTTTCTTTGGAAGCGGAGGATTTTACACTTTTCATTCCGTCGCCTCCATCTAAAATTACAGATTTTGCATCCGGGAAATAAACACGAAATTCTGCTTTTTTCGCTGCATCTATTTTCGGAAATTCTTTTCCCGGTAAAGCTGTTGAAGAAGTTTTATAGGCCTGAGAGAATACAATTGAAGAAAATAAAACGAGGATTAAAGGTGTTTTTTTTGAGTACTGCATTATTTTAATTTTAGAAGATGGGATTCACAGTCAGACGGCTTCCTGAAGAAAAGGCCCCTTTTATTTCTGTTATCCTACGTTATTACATCAATATTAAGGAAAATATTTTTTCTGTATTTAAATCTTTGGAATATTGTACTTTTCTCCGACTGTTCAGTGTAAAAATATTCTATCTATTTCTATCCTGATTATTTAAGAAACTGTTTCATCATTCTCAGTGTGATTTCCATGCTTCCAGGAAGCGCCATTCCGTGGGCATAGCCTGCAAAAACATGTAATTCTGTGAAAATACCTGCTTTTATCAGGCGATTTGCGTAAGCAATTCCACTGTCCCGTAAAGGATCTGTTCCGGCAACAAAAATTACAGCGGGAGGAAGACTGGAAACCTCTTTCATGTTCCCGGGCAGCACATATTTTTCTTTTGAATTACCGTTTTTTCCTATATAGAAATCTTTTAAAACCGGAAAATCGTCACTTTTGAGACCGGGAATTCTTTTAAATTCAACAACAGACGGATAATCCATCCCGAAATCACCAGGAGGAATTTCCAGAACCTGTAATCGGATTTCCGGACCTTTCTGATCTCTTGCGTATTGTGCCAGACTTCCGGATATCCCGGCTCCTGCACTGGAGCCCCCTACTGCGATCAGTTCTGGATTCCCACCGATATTTTTTGCATTTTTACTGGCCCATAACAGGGAAGCATAGGCATCGTGCAGAGCTGCAGGAAAAGGATTTTCCGGAGCGAAACGGTAATCTATATTAACAACCACAGCTTTTCCTTTCAGAGCATAATCTGCACACCTCTGATGATCCCATTTAGGAGTTCCATACACAAAACCTCCACCGTGGAACCAAAGAAAGAGAGGAAGATTTTCCGCATTTTTGGGTTTATAAACCGTGACCGGAATTTCAGGATCTTTTGCATTCAGTCCCGGGATTTTAGTGTTGATTATTTCAAGGCTGTCTTTATTTTTCAGTTCCGGCCATGGCATTTCTGACTGGGTTTTGCGGTCTTTTTTTACATCTTCCAGGGTAATATCCTGAACCGGAGCATTAATCATGGCTCTAAACTGAGGCAGCAATCTTTTTTCAGCTTCCTGAAGGGTGAGTGGACGGTATTGTTGTGCCAATGATAAGCCCGGAATCAGAAAAGATATTAAGAAGAACAGGTATTTTTTCATAACAATAATGGTAAATTCTATTCTTTCAAAAGTAATATTATGCTTACCACCGGATGATACGAAAAAGAAATTTTGTGATACGGAAAAGAAATTTTTATAAAATTAATCCAATTATATATTTTTCACATCTTATCTATAAGTTGTGAAATTAATTCCTTTTAAAGTGATACAATTAAGCATATTCACCCTGCTATTTCTTACATACCCAGACCTGAAAGGAATTGACTCATCCTTTCATTTATTTGATCCGGGAACTCTCCGTTTATTGCATGTGATGCCGCTGGCCAGACCTCAGCCTCAACATGATTTGAAAGACTTTTTGCGAAGGCTAAGGCCTTAGAAGAATTATGAACGATGCTCTTCCCCGCAAAAATGACCAGTATTGGAACATGAATAGAATTTAATTCTTCAGCGGTAAACTGTTTAGGTGGTGGTGTTTTGATGGTAAATTCTTTTAATCCAATCGAAATAAGGATGGAAGTAGAATTTTGTGAGTCAATTTCTGCTCCTCCGGAAATCCAGCTCATTGACTTTTCACGCCATTTTTCAGGGATAAAGGGAAGAGTGGTGATCAATGAAAAAAGAATAATTTTTAAAGAAAACGGAGCAAAAACCAAAGCTGGGTCCAACAAAATGATTGATGCAATGCATTTGGGGTAATTGACAGCATAATTCACTACCGACCATCCTCCGAAAGAAACACCCAGCAGGTGTACTTTCGTTAGCTTCAATTTCATTATTACCTCTTCTACCCAACTTGCCTGTTGTTTATTATCTTTAATGGGATGTGTTTGAATACTTAAGCCAGGTTCTCCCAGAAGGTCCATAGCATAAACATCATGAGTCTTAAGCAGACCTGTAAGATTAGGTTCCCACATCGGAGTTGAAGCTGCCCTTCCGGGGAAAAGCAGAATAGGAATCCCTCCCCGATTTCCAAACCGATACACTCTTACATTTCCATAAGCAGTATTTATATCAAATGTACCCTGCGGTACGGGCAGTTCTTTCATAGCTTCATCATAAAATTTAAGAAATTTCTGATGTGCTTCCTGTGATTTAAATTGACTGTTTTCCATAAAAATTCTATTATTTGTTGAAAATAACGGATATTGAACAAACAATTTTATAGCGTTGTTTCTGTCCATCTTAGTTTAGAACTCAATACGGTTAATATCAAGATTAATCTGGCTAAGTTATAACTTAAAAATTAGCAGATCGCTTTATAATATACTTCTGAGTATCGTTTACATAAATTCCGGTATTCGTCCGCAATGGATTTTTTATTTAATTTTTAAACTGCTTCCGGAAAGCAGCAGCTGTCATGCCTTTATGCTTCTTAAACTGTCTGCTTAAATGGCTCTCATCGGAGAATCCCAAGTCATCTGCAATTTGCCCGATGGAATATTCACTGTAGATCAACCGCTGTTCTACAATATTCATTTTATACTGGGTGAGATAACAGTGTAAACTATCTCCGGTAAGATTTTTAAAATATTCACCGATATAATTGGCAGAGAGATTAAACTGTTCTGCAAGATGCTTTATTCTTAAATTTTTAGGACAGTGTATATGCTGATGCAGGTAAACCAGTATTTTATTGATCAATGGTTCATCCATGGTTGAATCTGATACGGTCTGCTGAGGATTCACGTTACGGGAAATGATATTTAAAACAAGAATTACCAAATGCTGTAAGTTTTCATCAAAATAGGAAGGCTTGTTATTGTATTCTATGATCATGTTTTGAATTAATGAAGTAATCATATCACAATCTCTCTGCTCTTTAATTAAAACCTCTTCAAAACGGTTGTGCTGCGTAAAAATAGCTTCCAATTGTTTTAACCATTTTATGACTTTTTCTTTTTCGTTTTTGGTTTTGTACTGTTCAAGAAAAACTTCGGAAAACCGGATGGAGCAATAGCGTGTAGTGGTCTTACTTTCAAAACCTCTGCAATCTAATGGGGTGAATAAAAAAATACTCCCTTTACTGTATGAAAACTTGTTTTCATTGACAATTCTGGTGCCTTCACCTTCTATGATCTGTACAATTTCGAAGAACTGATAGATCAGCGGCCGTTCATTCCAGTGCTCCATATCTGATACAAACAGGTCTAAAGGTTTATGTAAATGTTTAGCTTTCATTACCCGAAATGTACAAAAAAAACCGCTTGATATTCCTGTTCTCGTCTTTTGGCTCATGCTAATTTTGTCAAAAAAAGAATATGTCACAGAAAAAGTTAGCCACGCCATTCACCAATGGGAATATTTTTCTTTCCAGCAGAGTTGTCATGGCTCCTATGAACCGTAGAAGAGCTGTTAAAGGCATACCGTCACCATCCATGATCACCTATTATCAGCAAAGAGCCGGTGCAGGATTATTAATATCAGATAATATTGCCGTTTCTTCAAATGGTGGAGCCTATATGAATACTCCGGGAATATATAATAAAGAACAAAAAGATGCCTGGAAAAAAGTAGTGGAGGGAGTACATGCAAAAGACGGAAAAATATTTGCACAACTGGTACAGTCAGGCCGTGTAGGACATCCTGCCATTCAAAATAATGAGCCATTGGTAGCTCCATCTGCCATCTCCGTGAATGAAACGATCCGTATTCCTGATAACAGCTATCAAAGCATGACGATACCTGTTGCTATCAACACGGATGAGATTCCGGTTTGGGTACAAGCTTTTAAAGGGGCAGCCATCAACGCAATGGAAGCTGGATTCGACGGGGTTGAAATCCATGCGGCCCACGGCTTTCTGATCGATCAGTTCATCAATCCTCTAAGCAATACCCGAACGGATGAATACGGCGGAAGTATTGAAAACAGAACGAGGTTTCTCTTTGAAGTTATGAAGGAAGCTATTGCAGCAGTTGGTAAGAATAAAGTAGGTATAAGACTTTCTCCTTTCCGCGAAATTTATGATCTGAAAACTTATCCTGAGGAACTGGCAACCCATGAATATATCCTTGATGAGCTGCAGAAACTGGATATTCTGTACATTCACTTTTCTAATGCAATAAATGATGGCAAACCTTCAATTCGGGTAAGCTTTCTACAGAATGCCAGACAACGCTTTAAAAATCTCATCGTGATCGCAGGTGGGTTTACAGTAAAAACAGCCGAAGAGATTCTGCAAACCGGTCTTGTTGATCTGGTTGCTTTCGGCAAGCTTTATATTTCTAATCCTGACCTTGTGGAACGTATAAAAAGTGACCTTCCATTGGCAGATTGGGATGAGGAAACGTTTTATCATGGCGGAAACAAAGGGTATATTGATTATCCGGATTTCTCTTACAACAAGTGTATCAATTACTAAAAATAAATTGTCAATCGCTCCATAGCATCTCTGGGTTCATGTCATTGGAAGCAGAGAATATCTTTAAAATCCTGTGATTTTCACGGGATTTTATCTTTTAAACTAACCGTGGATCTCACTGCGTTTAACGATATAATAAGCTAATTCACCGTCTGTTCTTTTCAGATTATCAATCCGGTTAAAACCGGCCTTCTCCAATACTTTCTGTGAGCCTGTATTATTCAGGTCGGTTACGGCTACAACCTCATTTGCCTCAGTCTTTAAAAAGCAATATTTTACGAGAGCACGGCTCACTTCCGTGGCTATACCTTTCCCCCAGTATTTTTTACTCAAAGTATATCCTATTTCAATCTGACCGGGGACATCTGCAAAATTTCTGGCAAGACACATGCCGACAAAATCATTATTTTCAGAATTGAATATTCCAAAACGGCCGAACGGACCTTTAAGATAATCTTCCAAAGCTATTTCAAACATTTCCGTATACTGCTCAGGAGAACGGTATGGAAGGTATTCTGTAACGTCTTCATCTCCAAAAAGATCACAAAACAGGTTTCGTTCCTCCGGTAAAAATTCACGGATCATAAAGTTCTGATCCTGATGTAAAATACGCATATTAAAATTCTAATTACTGAGAAAGTAAAGGTACAAATTAATACTTCGTTGTAATAATGCAGCCTTTAGTACTTCTGCAGACCCATATTTAAGTTTCTAAATATGTGGTCTTTGAAAATAAAACCTTCCCTTTAATAACCTTTGAGGCCGATTGATTATCTTTGAGTAAACTTAAGAACAAATATACCAGGCTTCTTTGAAAATTGTTTAACAGATTGACCTTAAATATGAAAAAAAAATTATTTTCAATTGTATTGTGCTGTTCGATGGTTACAGCTGCTTTTTCCCAATCGAAAGCTTACATTCCCGTTTCAAAAGAGCTCTATGATACCATTATAAAAAAAGACAGTATTCTTTTTGCTGCTGCCAATTCCGGCAATATTGATAAACTGAAGACTTTCTTCACTGAAGACCTTGAGTTCTTTCATGACGTTGGCGGCCTGGCAGACTATCAGGAAACTGTTGACAATTTCAGCAGAGTAGCTAAAAATTACTCCTATACCCGGAGAGTTTTGGTTCCGGAGTCTGTGGAAGTATATCCTATTAAGGATTATGGAGCTGTACAAACCGGAATTCATCAATTCTGCCGCCTTGAAAACGGCTCCCTGATTAACTGTGGTACATTTAAGTTTGTTCACGTGTGGAAAAAGACTCCCGACGGATGGAAAATTTCAAGAGTGGTCAGCTATGGACACTAAATGCAAATAAATTATAAACGTTCCCCAACAAATGATTTGCAAACCTTCTCACATGCAATGGTATGCATAATATCAACAGATCTTCCATCCCGGATATTAAAAAAAAATCTTACTTTTGCTTGAAATAATAAAAATTGTTTAGAAACATTTTATTAGTAATTTTAAGACACAAATTTATAAAACATTAAAATCCCTTCCACATGAGAAAAATAATTCTACTCATTACATGCATGTTCGGTATTTCAGTTTTCTCACAGATTAAAGTGCTGAAAAATGAAAGCTTGGTGGAAATTGGCAAAGATAATTCCGTAGGTTTATATAAAAAAGAGGATAAATTTACCATCAACTACCAGGATCTTAATACAAGTAATCTGAATACTATAAGATCTTTTTCCTTCCAGAACCTGAACAGCGATGTATCCGGTCTGTATAAACTGCTCATGGATGGTTTCATATCTTCCCCGGACGAAAACATTATCCTGGAACTTCCTAATGATATTATTGAACTTCATTACGAAAAAAATTATGGCCAGCCTACCGTACAGTTTATCCAATACATCAATAAAAACCGTAAGTATGTTGGAAAATCACAGTTTTTAACAAAAAAGCAGGTAGATAAAGTATTTGGGAGAACGAACGGAAAATCCGCTATGTATGAGAAGCCTGCTACCATGCATCAGATCAATGGTACAAAGTCTTCCTCAAATCAGGCATCCACTGCTGCACCAGCATCAAACAGCGGCAGCAAAAACAAGAAATCAAGGAAATAATCATTTTATTTTTCAATATTACCGAACTCATTCATCCGGATGAGTTTTTTATTTTTACTTTTGTATAAAGACATTATTTATTATGCCGCTTCAGATAATCAATTTAACCAAGAAATTTGGGGAACAGACTGCACTAGACAACATCAATATTTCTATTGATAAAAATGAGATCATCGGCCTTTTGGGTCCTAACGGAGCCGGAAAATCCACCCTGATGAAATCTATTGTCGGAGCATTGAAAATTGATCAGGGCGAAATTATCTTTAACGGAATGAATATTTCCGAAAACGAGATCGAAAGTAAGAAAAAAATAGGTTTTCTTCCCGAAAACAATCCGTTATATCTGGAAATGTATGTCAGAGAATACCTTCAGTTTGTCGCTAATATTCATAAAATTTCTTCAGCCAGAGTTGATGAGGTGATCGAACTGGTAGGCATCACTCCGGAAAAGTCAAAAAAGATCGGCCAGCTGTCTAAAGGGTACAAGCAGAGGGTTGGTCTTGCGCAGGCCATCATTCATCAGCCGGACCTGTTGATCCTGGATGAACCGACCAACGGCCTGGATCCTAACCAGATCATCGAGATAAGAAATGTAGTGAAAGAAATCGGGCAGCAGAAAACAGTACTTCTGTCTACTCATATTATGCAGGAAGTGGAAGCGCTGTGCTCACGTGTCATTCTGATTCATAAGGGAAACATTCTTCAGGATTGTCCTATCGATGAATTTAAAGGCAGATTCAACAGTCTGGAAGAAGCTTTTGCAAGCTATACAGCTGTTTCTTAATTACTCATGGAAATTCTCATCACTCACGGACAGAACATTATCAAAGTTCTGTACGATGGTTTTGCCAGCTGCTTAATCATCAGGCGTCCTGTGGCCGTTAACTGGCCGGATTCCAGAGGAAGTGTGGGTGAATATTATGCGGTATCGGAACTCTCTGATGAAGAGAAAATAACATTGGCTGACAGCCTTAACCGTTCTCTTACGGATGGAACAGAAGCCGAAATCATGGCTGGGATTGAGGATTTCCTTAACCTTTTTGAAAATGGCAGTTACCAGGTTAATCTGGGTACAATTCCGTTCGGCAATTCCAACTTTTACATGACAAGCCCTTTACCTGCTGATAAAAATGTTCCTGACCGGAAGAGGTTTTCCGGCTGGTTCTACCCTTTCCAGGATTTTAATTATCTGTATACGCTGGAAAGTAAAAGCATCGATCCCAAAAGAATAGAATATTATATGGATCTTATCAGAAAAGGAGGCTGCCCCAAACCCATTGTATTTTACAGTCTTCACCATCTGGATCCCATGATGAGCTGTGCCTTTGTTTTGGACGGACACCATAAAATTGAAGCGTATACCCGTCTGAAAATGGATATCCCCGCAGTTTTTATTGTAAAGGATAATAACGGTTACAGTTCTGCATCAGAGATCATGCATGGAGCACACGATCTCCTTCAGGATATTGAGTTTGAACATCTTTTTCAGAACAATGAAGAAAATCTGCCCAACATTAATTTTATCAATGATGAACTACTGACCAATGCTCTGGATAAAATGCTGAAACAATCGGAAAGAATTGACACCTCTATTATTGAAGTTTTGATCAGGCATTACGAATCCGGTTCTACAGATGATAGAAAGTGGCTGGACAGGCGGCTCGGCTTTTTAAGGGAAAACATTCACCTGAGCTTCTTTAGTTTCAAAAAGGGTTTAAATGTCTATTCGCCTCAATATTCTGAAAGACACAAGACCAATATATGGTTTCTGACAACGCTTAAAAACACAATGGAGCTGAATACATGGATCACAGAAACGATCTTACGGTAAACACCCAATGGCTTCATATTTGATGGGTCTATTAATCTAACCAATAACCTATAGTACAATGATTAAAAGAATCTTATTAGGAGCCTTTTGTATAACTCAGTTTTCCTTAGCATATGCAATTGAGACTCCGGCAGCATCCCATTGTATTTCTGTTTCCAGCGAGATACTTCCTTCCCAGCAAGTTCCGAAAACAGTGATCATCAAAACGAAAAAATTTAAAATCAGGATCGATAAACAGCCAAACGGAAAATATCTTTACCAGTCGTGGTCTGCCAATGCCAGGCTCACTTCAAAGCCCAATATGATCATCAGCGACGGTGAACTGATTCCTGACGGTTCCGGAGGAAATTATTATTTTAATTTTTCCAATAAGGGGCATACTTATCAGGTATGGAGAAACTATCTTACCGATTCAGCTTCCAAAGCACCTTA
This sequence comes from Chryseobacterium sp. NFX27, assembly GCF_049887855.1. Classification (NCBI taxonomy): domain Bacteria; kingdom Pseudomonadati; phylum Bacteroidota; class Flavobacteriia; order Flavobacteriales; family Weeksellaceae; genus Chryseobacterium; species Chryseobacterium sp. NFX27. The sequence continues at coordinate 31,534 of NZ_JAGEKK010000011.1, forward strand.
CACACTGACTGTGAATGATGAGAATGTTCAGGAAATTGTACGTCAGGACGGATTTGTGGTGAAGCAATAGTATTACTTAATCAATCTACAAAGTAAAAACATTACTAACCTGCAGATTACGTCATTTCCAGACATTAAAACTTGGAATGGTGTAATCTGTGGGATTTTTATATAATTTCAATTTATTGTACAGACAGGCTTATTACGAACCAAACTGTCTCAGCTGTGTATGGAAACTGCTTGCTTCATAGCTTTCCTCAGCAGCTTTATATCCTATATTAAAAATTTCTTCCAAACGGTCTTTTTTGCGTTCAAAAGCTCCGTAGGAGGAAAGTTTTTGGGAAGAAATAAACCAGTCACAGTACTCGAATTTTCCTTTTTCGACTCTATAGGAAAGAAGGTCGTAGGAACGGGAAACGATGGCTTTGATGGATTTCAGATCTTTAATATCAATATCATGCGGCGGTGACACGAAAACACCGATGAGTTTATCACATTCTTCCCTGATGATATCTGCAGGAAAATTGTTCAGCACTCCGCCATCGCAGTACATTTCCTCACCAATGATATACGGTGTTGTAACTCCGGGAATAGAGCATGATGCAATAATGGCATCTACCACTTCGAAATTTTTGTCAAAGATTTTCTGGGTTCCCGAAACCAGCTCTGTAGCTACAATTTTCACTTCCTTTTTCAGATCTCCCAACTTCATATCATGAAAAATAGGCTTAAGATAATTTCTGAAAATCACGGAAGACACCAATCCCGGCTGGTTGAAAGTGAAATGTTTCCAGTTGAAGAAATAAACCGAATTGAAAAATTCCAGGATTTCATCCGGCGTTTTTCCTACGGCATACAAACATCCTACAATAGACCCTGCGCTGCAGCATGACAGCACGTCAATGTCTATGTTTTTTTCATTCAAGAATTTTAAAACTCCTGCATGGGCGATGCCTTTGGTACCGCCTCCTGACAAAACCAACCCTGTTCTCTCAAAATTCATAGTATAAAATTAAGAAAAGAGGACGAGAAATTGTAGTTAATTTTATTAATATTATATTAAAACCTTACTTTAATATAATACATAGCAAACTATTCCAGATCGTCTTTTTTTGAAAGTAAACAAATTTAATTTGGAACGATCAGTTTAAATTGTATCTTTGTCTTATGCCAAGAAATAAAGAATTTGACTATACAGACAAATTGGAAGTAGTACGTAACCTTTTCTGGGAAAAAGGATACCATACCACATCTATGCATGATATTGTTGCTGTTATGAAGCTGAACAGGAGCAGTATTTATGATACCTACGGCAATAAGCATGATTTATTTTTAAAATGCCTTTCAAATTATGCAACCTTCAAAGAAAATCAATATGTAAAAGCCTCACTGGCAAAAGATAAGGGAATTGAATCTCTAGAATATATCATCCGAGATGTTGTAAATCAGACGCTGGCAGATAATAAGGCCTGTCTTATTGTAAAAACTATTTTTGAGGTGGCTCCTTCAGATCCCGAGGTTAAGCAGTTCATTTTAAAGAATGCTGCTGTGCTGCAGGCTATTTTAGAACGATCCATATCACAGGCTCGTTCGGAAGGAGATATCAAAAGTGAAAGTTCTTCGTCTGTTATTGCCCACTATATCCTTTCTTCTTTCAGTAGTTTTTGGAGCCATTATATCTTAACGCAAAATAAAAAAGAAGTAACGGAAATGGTTGATTTTTTAATGGAGCAAATCAGGAAATAATTTTTTTTTCAAATACTGGAACGATTGGTTTAAAATAAAATATTAACACGCAAAATAAAATGGGAACAATGACTTTAAATGAGATCAGAAAAAACAAAATTGAAACCTATTTCAAAAAGATAGATTCAGGATTATTTGATGATGAATACTTTGATCTTTATACTGAAGATGTAGAAATGTATTATCCAAAATTCGGGTTTGAAAAAGGAAAACAAGGAATTAAAAATTTTGGAAGGGTCATAGGAAAGCATTTGGAGAAGCTCACTCATGATATGCACAATTTCAGATATATTTTTTCAGACTCTATCATAGTGGTGGAAGGTAATGAAAAAGGAATGACAAGGTCTGGTAAAGAGTGGCCGGACTATACTACCTCTTTTGGCAAATTTTGTAATGTCTTTGAATTTGATGATGAACTGATCAAAAGAGTACATATTTATGTAGATCCGGATTTTGCATCGGAGGATACTGAAAGACTTATTATTTTCAGGAATGAATCCCAATACGTTAAAGAGCATTCAGTGTCTCAAACCAAAGATGTGGTTGAAGAATTCTATGATTTACAGTTCGGAAGAAAAGAAGGAAATATCGTGGATCTTTTTGCTGATGTTGTAGATTGGGATTTACCTGGTAACAAGGAAAAATTTCCATGGACAGGAAAAAGAGAGACTAAACAGGAAATAGAGCAATTTTTTCATGAATTATATGATCACATAAAATCAGAAAGCTTTGTTATTGATTTTATTTCTGTAGATGGAGAAAACGCAGCCGTAGCTGGACATTTAACATCCAAGATACTGAAATATGACAAAGTATTCAGTACCGAATTTGTTGTTATTTTTAAAGTTATTAACGGAAAAATTGTCAAATATCATTTTTTAGAAGACAGCTATACACTGAATGAAGAAATGAAATAAAATGCATTCTCTTCCCCTGTACAACACTCCTATGGTCATTATAGAATATTTTAAACCACAAAAGTCACAGAATTTTCAAATACTTTAAGCATATAAATTTTCCGGCTTTTGTGGTTTTATTTTGATACATCCAGAATATGGATCTTATTTAAGCAGATATTCCTGCATAAAACGGATCACCGCAAGACGCTGAAAATCTACATTTTCTTTCTTTCTGAATCCGTGGCCTTCATTCTTAGCTTCCAGATACCATACTGTTTTCCCCTGGGCTTTCAGCTTATCTCTCATCTGAACAGCTTCAGTGACAGGAACTCTGGGATCATTGGTACCCTGAATGATAAACATTGGCTTTTTGATCTTGTCAATATTATTCAGAGGTGCAATTTTCATGAAGAATTCAGCCATTTTGGGAATTCTTTCGTCGCCATACTCTACCCTTCTCAGATCTCTTCTGTATTCTTCCGTGTTTTTAAGGAAAGTATTAAAGTCTGAAATGCCCACAATATCCACGGAACATCTGATCTTATCTGCATACTCATAAGCTGTAGCTAAGGTCATAAATCCGCCGTAACTTCCTCCCATGATCATAATCCTGTCTTTATCCAGTTCAGGCTGTTTTGCGATCCAATCCAGAAGGGCTCCGATATCTTTGACAGAATTCATTCTTAAATCCCAGTTATCAGCAGCAATAAATGTTTTCCCAAATCCGGATGAACCTCTTACATTAGGATAAATCATGGCAACTCCCATTTCATTCGTAAAATAGTTGGAAGATCCTATAGAGGAAGCCATAGACTGCCCTTCCGGACCGCCATGAATATTAATAATCACCGGTCTTTTTCCGGTAAATTTAGAAGCTGCAGGATAATAGAATCCTGATATCTTCATTTGGTCAAAGCTCTTCCATTCGATGAGCTTGTGAACAGACATATCGGCCGGCTGCATTTCGCCCTGCTCACTTTCTGTCCATCTTTCTATGTTTTGGGTGGCCAAATCCATTTTATAAACATCCGATCCGGAATTGGCCGCAGATCTCGAAAAATAAAGGGATCTTCCATCGTTGGAAAACTTCACGCCGCCAATCAAACCGGCCGGAATCTGATTTACAGGTGCATATTTTTTGGTTGTCGTATCAAGGATATACAGCTTATTGACTCCGCTTTCGTTGGTTACAAAGGCAAGTTTAGCGTGATCTTCAGACAGATCATAATTTTCTATGTTCCATGGAATGGAAGAGGTCAGATATTCGGTTTTCTTTGTTTTCAAATTTAAAACGGCCAGTCTGCTGAATTCATTATCCCTGTCTGTGACATAGAAGATTTCTTCAGGATTTTTACTGAAAGAAGCCCCGCTCTGCACCACTCCTTTTTCCTTTCTGTCCGTAATGGGTTCCAGTTTTTTGGTTTGCAGATCATACATATACAGGTAAGAATCATTAGCAGAAACATATTCTGCGATCAGCAGCTTTTTGCCGTCTTCTGAAAGATCAGAGATTCCCCAGCCTCCGCCTTTTACTTCCAGCACCAGCTGTGTATCTTCCGGTTTTAACGGGTTCATATAATAAATATCCCTGTCGCCGCCGTTTCTTTTGGTAGATGAAAAATAAAATCCTGAGCCGTCTTTTTTCCAGGTTACTCCGCCATTCTGCGATCTTCCGCCGTCTGTAAGAAGCTTGGATTCCAGGGTTTTCAGATCCAGCCTGAAAAGCTGTCCGAATTCATTTCCCCCTGTATCTTTCGTGTAGATCAGATAATCTCCTTTTACAGGCTCGTAAGATGCTGTACCGACAGGCTCATCAAAGAAAGTAATCTGTTTTCTCGCTCCCATCGGGACAGAAATCTTATGAAGCTGGTTGGTAGATGCAAAACGGGTTACAGCAATGATCTCTTTTCCATTGGGATGGATGTCTGCAATACTTGCATTTCTGCTTTCGGAATATTTTTTAAGAGCCTGATTCAGGGTTTTGGGAACAGGCAGGATATTTTCGGCAATAAGATTCTCATTAGGGCTTACAAAGTCATTTTTCGTCTGCGCAGACAGGAGCCCGGCGAACAGAAAAGAAAGAATAATATATCTGTTTTTCATGCTAAATTTTTGCCTGAATTTACAAAAAACCACAGACATTGTCTATGGTTTCATTTATTTTCAGAAGTTTCTATTATCATTTTTTATCGTATCGTTCAAGGATCTTTATTAAATCTTTATCCTCAACCATCGCATCTATTAGTAGGACAAGATCAGGGTACGCCCCGAATATTTCTTTCAGTTGTGCCCTCGCCCCCGGTGCTCTAAAATATATTTCATTAATATTTTTATTATTCCGCATGATCAGATAATCCGTATTCTTTGTTTCGTAAGTGTAAATAGGGCCGTTATAAAAGCTCTTTCTGTACCATTGCGTCTTATTACCGCTGTACATCACCTGAAGCAGCCCGGAATCTTTAGAAAGAACGGATTTTGAATGTACGAATTTTCTTTTAACATTCTTAAAATCCTTTATTTCCAGGTATTTAATATCATTTTCATTCACCTTCAGCTTTTTACCTGAAGGATCCAAAACTGTGATCTGCCGGATATAGGTTGCAGGAGAAAACTCATCATTATCATACAAACCAATATTCAGAATTTTTGTTTTTACGGTATCTTTAGAGTTTTTCAGGACATACTTTGCAGGAAAATATGTTTCTTTCTGAGAAAATAAAAAATTAAAACAAAGGAAAAGGAGTAATAAGTTTATCTTTTTCATAATTGCAGCTATCATAAAAAAAGCCCAGAACAAATCTGAGCTTTAAATATAGTTATTAATATTTTAGTTATTAATATACTTTTCAAAAATCGCTGAAAAGTCTTTCTGGTTGTATTTTTCAAAACTGCTTTTTGACCAGTTGAAAACATATTCATTGACGTTCTGCAGTTCCTGGCTTTTCGATACATTCTCCTGCTTTCCTGCAGCCACTGTGGTAATCGCTTTCTGAAGACTGTCTACAGAAAACCCTAAAAGTGACTGGTTGTGGTGCACTTCCTGCTGGATCGCCAAAAGAGCTTTGTAAAGGTCTTTTAACTGATCGATCTGGCCTTTACTCACACTGATCATCAGGGGAACATTTCCGATATGAAATGAAATTTCCACGTCAAGATCTATTGTCCCTGCAGTCTGCAGTGCAATATTTGAAAAAGGAAACTGGTAATATTCATATCTTCTTAAAATCCTTTTTTTGTCCAGAGCACTCGCCCCGTCAATATGGATTAATGCTCTGTTGGTAAAGCAGTATTCGTCTCTTTTGGATTTGATCAGGAAGAAAATTTTCTCATTATCTTCGGACAAAATATAGTCATCAGAGTCTACTTTGTCATAGTCCTGAGAAGGAATGATCTTTCCGATATCGCCAAGGCCTAATGCTTCTGCGGCAAGTTTTTTAAACATCTTTGAATAGAGTTATCAGTTAAATTGCTTTTAGATGTGGATTACTTCACCGTAAGCTGCTGCTGCTGCTTCCATAATTGCTTCAGAAACCGTTGGGTGCGGGTGGATAGATTTAATGATCTCATGCCCTGTTGTTTCCAGTTTTCTGGCAACTACTGCTTCTGCCACCATATCTGTAACTCCTTCTCCAATCATGTGGCATCCTAACCATTCACCGTATTTGGCATCAAAAATAACTTTGATAAAGCCATCTGTATTTCCGTTGGCAGTTGCTTTACCACTTGCAGAAAGAGGGAATTTACCTACTTTGATCTCGTATCCTTTTTCTTTAGCCTGTTTTTCTGTAAGACCTACGGATGCTACTTCAGGGTGACAGTAGGTACATCCCGGAATATTGCCATAGTCGATTTTTTCAACATGCATTCCTTTGATTTTCTCGACACAAGTGATTCCTTCAGCAGAAGCAACGTGTGCCAATGCCTGTGTAGGGATGATATCACCAATTGCATAGTAACCGGGAACGGAAGTTTCGTACCATTCGTTTACTAAAACTCTTCCTTTATCAGTCTGGATTCCTACTTCTTCCAATCCGATGTTTTCGATATTGGCAGCAATACCTACAGCAGAAAGTAAGATATCGGCTTCAAGGGTAATGTTTCCGTTAGCTGTTTTTACCGTCGCTTTAACGCCTTCTCCGCTTGTGTCAACGCTTTCAACTGAGGCATTGGTCATGATCTCGATTCCTGTCTTTTTAAGAGATTTTTCCAAGTGCTTGGAAATTTCCTCATCTTCTACAGGAACGATATTTGGCATAAATTCTACAACCGTTACTTTAGTACCCATTGTATTATAGAAATCGGCAAATTCAACCCCTATAGCCCCAGAACCTACAACGATCATAGATTTTGGCTGCTCAGGAAGAGATAATGCCTGTCTGTATCCGATTACTTTTTTACCATCCTGAGGAAGGTTCGGAAGTTCTCTTGAACGTGCTCCTGTTGCGATAATGATGTTCTCTGCTGCATATTCAGTCACTTTACCGTCTTTATCTGTAACAGAAACTTTTTTACCTTTCTGAACTTTAGCTGTACCAAGAATCACGTCGATCTTGTTCTTCTTCATAAGGAATTCAATTCCTTTGCTCATTTTGCTGGCTACGCCACGGCTTCTCTGGATCACGTTTGGAAATTCAAAGCTGGCTTCCACTTTATTCAGACCATAGTCTTCAGCATGGTTGATATAATGAAAAACCTGAGCAGACTTCAGTAAAGCTTTCGTAGGAATACATCCCCAGTTCAGGCAGATACCTCCTAAGTTTTCTTTCTCGATAATTGCAGTTTTGAAACCCAATTGTGCTGCTCTGATCGCTGTAACATAACCGCCAGGACCGCTTCCGATGACAATGATATCGTAGTTCATTATTTTAAAAATTTTTATGCGAATTTAAGGAAAAATATTGGATGTTATATGTTCTGTCATTTCATATTTCACTGAAAGCTAACTTCATTTTACCGGTTACCGTTCAATTTGATATTTCTGAATCCCGTTTTTAAGTAAATCATTAATATTATTTAAAGTTCAGATGGTACAATTTAAACCTTCACCAAGTAATTTAAGTATAAAAATTGAAAACAATCATCTGTAAATTAATAATTTATAATATTTTTTATACTTTTGCATGAAAATAAACATATAATGAAAACAAAGAATATTATTTCGTTCTTTCTTTTATGGAGTTTGGCCTTTAACGCACAGGTTGGTATTAAGACCTCCACGCCTAACAGTACTTTAGCTGTTGCAGGATCTCTGGGAGCCGACTATAAGCAGATTACCACAACCACCTATACTATTACAGCTACGGATCACTACCTGACGTATAACGGAGCAGCCAATGCTACTTTTACACTTCCGGTCATCGGAACCGGTGCAACAAGTTATACGGGAAGAATTTATAAAATAAAGAATATCTCTGCATCCGGCATTACACTTCAGGCATCCAGCGGTAATACTCTGAGAATCGACAATACTCCGGTTGCTTCTTTTGTGATTCCTACAGGCGCTTATGCTGAAGTTGTGAACAACAGCAATACCACCGGAGGAACCTGGGATTTGTCCTTTACTGTTCTTCCTAAACCGAGCAATGTAGAAATTTACGGGGTACAGCTTTCTATTCCTCCTCATGGCAACGGAACGGGTACTGTAGCAGACTGGTCCAACCATACAACAACATCCTATGATACAGGAACAGGCGCAGATGCATGGTGGGTTATCAGTAAAACGTCTACCACTTATGCCCATACATCCACTTATTCTAATGCAAGCAGAATGATGATTGTATATGAATACCAGGGGACGCCTTTCAATGTGACCAATATGTATCCTATCTTAACGGCAGGAAACAATTCCAGCTTTCCGGATATTTTTACAACATCTTTTGTAAGTCTTGCAAATGTCAGCGGAAAAACGAGGCTTACCGTTTCTGTTTCCCGTATTGACTTTATAGGAAGTAACGGATCAAACAACAGTAACTGGACCGGAACTTTCCTTCTTAACTTACTGCTGGCCAGAAAATTATACTAAGATAAATTAAGGTAAACTCGGAAAAGACCGGGAATAATGATAAAATAAAAAAGCCGTTTCACAGTTTGTGAAGCGGCTTTTTAATATTTCAGGTTGATCCCAGTAAAACGGTAATATTACATTTTTCTAAGTAATCTTTTCTCGGTCCGGTATCTTTCATTTAAAGCTTTCATCTGATCTCTTTTCATCTTTTTTGTCGAAAGCGGATGATTCATAATCAGTTTCTTTTCTGTATTGTATTTTTTGTCCAGCTCACGCGATTTACTGCTGATTAGCTCACTTTTGGACGGATGCGGAGGAGCCGGAGGTCGTTTCTGGGCATTAACAGTCATTGACAAGCCTAGTAATAATACTGTTGATATAAAAAATTTTCTCATGACATTTACTTTTTAGAATGATTTTAAATGATTAGTTATCAATTAAATTCATTAGGTTTAAGTAAATATTACATATATCATACCATAATTTTTATCATTTTCTAGTGAGACTCTGCGGCAACCGGAAAAAACAATCTTTAAACTTTGCACCATTGTCCAAAAGTCACCTACTATATTTCTTTGTATGCACTTCAATTTCAGAGCCTTCTGCAAGCATTACCGAAACAGGCACCTGCTGGTTCAGGAACTCAAACTCTTTTCCATACAGGGTACCGAACTCTATTTCCAGCTTATAGTCTTTAATCTGATAATGATTCCATTTTGGGTGGCAGACTTCATATTCTGAGGTTTTATTTTTTCTTTGGGTAAAGCCGAAATAATGTTCTGTAATAAATCCAAATTCTGAATCATCTTCCATCAGCATTGGCTTACTGTCGGCCGTGATCCGGAGAGAATGCCAGCTTTTGTCTTTCCAGGAGTATTCAACCGTCATTTCGTCATCATTCACCTGAATGTCATTCTTCATCGGCATTGTTTTATAATTCTCCTGATAAAATGTATTGGCTACAAAGCTTAACGCGTATTTGGGAACAATCTCTTTGACAAAAACCACCCCTCTTTTCCAAGCATTTTTCTCCTTCTTTTTAACGTAAAATCTCAGGTTTACTTCTTCGAAATTCCGGTAAAAAGGAATTGAGAGACCCAGTAATCTGGTATTTAAAAACATAAATCCAACCAAGCTTACATAACATTTTCCCTGATAGAAGTCGAGTTCCGTACCTTCAGGAAGGTATTTCTTCAAAATTACAGGATCTATTTCGTAATTGATGATGGCCAGCTTTCGCCATTCTGCTTTTAGAAAGTTCATTTTTTGTTGATTTTGGGTTTGGTTTGGGATGTGGTTATTTAGTTTAATTAACTGTTTCTGCAGTTTTCTTAATTAATTCATTCCGTTCCCATAAGAAGTTTTTCATGTAATCTTTAAGGAAAATGTGATTAAAAAATCTTCCGACCAATCCAAGTGGAGATTCAAATTCAAAGATATCGATCATTAATATGTTGTCCTTTCTTTTCTTAAATATGTGCTGATGTTTCATGGTTTTGAATGCTCCTTTAAGCATGATATCGGGAAACTGAGATGGTTTTTCCATGCTTATGATTTTTGTGGTCAAAGTTCGATTAACTCCTAAATGTTTTGCTTTCCAGGTAACGGTTTCCCCTTCTTCAATGAGTCCTGAGATCCTTCCTGCTATTGCTTTTTCATTGGTTCTTCGTGTTGACTTTTGATGAAGGTCAATATCTCTCGCCAAATCAAAAACTGTATGAATATCTGCTTTGATGAGGGTTTCTAAATAAATTGTAGCCATTATTTTGTTTTTAAAAGTTTCCAGACTCATATTTCGGGATACATATTTCAGTTTTATGTTCACTGTCCCGCTATATTCTTTAAAAAGCTAATGAACTATACAAATGTTTTCATGATCATTTATTTTAAAAGGTTAGAAAATCTCCGCGTGTTCTTTTATGGGAGGATCTGAAGGTGATATACATCCAGATTTTAAAGATGAGTGTTTTCATTTTCGATGAGTTTTTCTTTATTAATAGCATGTTTACGTCCTTTCAGAAACAGAAGGAGATTAAGAAGCATCATCAGTCCGAGATAGATAGAAAAGCCTCCGATTTTTTTACTTAAAGCAACAACCAGTCTTTCTACAGATTCAATCTGAAAAAACTCAATGATGCACAAGGCAAATCCGATGTTCAGGAGATAAAATCCTATTTTAAAGAGTGAATTTGTTGCCATCGCGATGTCTTCCTTCTGGTGAAAAATATCGATCATGAATGTTTTTGAGTTTTTAAACAGAAACTGTGATACCAGTACGGTAAGAGTAATCACAATTGGCAGATAGATCATGTACGCAGAAAAATTGTACGTCTCGTTTAAAACTGTTGTGGTCATAGCTGTATTATTTTAGGTTAGTTTGTTTCTTAAAAAGTAAAGTGTAAAAATGTTCATATAATGAAGGATACAAAGAATCAGAGCAATATATCCGATACGGACGGCAGTAACTGCTATGACTTCTTCAATAGAACCGACCCGGTCCCAAAATGCAAGATTGACAGCAATATATCCGAGATTCAGGAGGTAATAGCATCCAAGAAGTATCCTGTTGATCGTAAGGCACATCTCGCTATCATGAATAAGATATTCCAGATAAGCCTTTCCTGCCTGAAAACATCTCCTTCCCACATCTATGGTAATGTAAAAACTCACCGCAAGAAAAATGATATATGAGATTATATTAAACATTTTATAAATATTATATTTTCAGTAATTTTTGAAAATTAAATTCAAATAAAAAAGGATAATATCCTCTTCTATTTTAACAGGTTGGTAATTTTTCCTACCAGCCAGTGATCATCACTTTTTATCGCCAGATCCATAATATTGTTGATCTTTCCGGTTACAGAACTGAAATCATCCATCAGCTTTATAAATTCTTTTGCTTCCTGGGAATCGTTGTCTTCTATATTTTTCAGCTCTTCAAGGAAGGATATTACAGGCTCTATTTCCCTTTTTCTTCTTTCTTTTGTAATCTGTTTGAACAGGTACCAAATGTCTTTTTCTGCTACGAAATATTCTTTACGGTCCCCTTTTATAAATTCCTTTCTTACAATTCCCCAGTCTATCAAAGCCCGGAGATTCATATTGGCATTCCCTCTTGAAATCTCCAGCTGCTCCATCACCTCATCGGTAGAAAGTGGTTTTCCAGTAGCCAGAAGCAGTGCGTGAACCTGTGCCATTGTACGGTTGATTCCCCAGTTTGTCGCAAAGGTGCCCCAAGTCTGAATGTACTTTTCTTTTGCTTCTGAAAGTTTCATTTGTTTCTCCATTTTCAATTTCTATAACAAATGTAATTATATTTTTTGAATTTTCAATAATTATTGAAAATTAAATTTAAAATAAAACAGACATTTTAAAGCAATGTCTGTTTTAAAGCTATTTTTTGATAGATTTATAGGTTTCTACCAGTCTTATAAATTCAGACCTGTACCCTTCTTCATCTTTGTTTTTACCTTCTCTTGCAAGTGTTTCAATAGCATTAAGATCTTTTTTGCTTATTAATTTTGAATCTCTCAGCACTAATCCAAACCATGCAACAGATGATGCAAATTTAAAATCAGGGCTTGCAGATGTGATAGGTTCACCAGAATTTTTTACAACCTGAATGATCTCAACACTTTTATCTTCATCCGGCTTTTTATAGCGGAACTTAACTGTTGCCAATTCATCTCCGAAGTTTTGAGAATTTGAGGTTTTCGTATATTTTAATTTGCTTGCTTTAGGAACAAATACTGATGTAACATTTTTAGGAATTATCTCATATAAAGCAGTTACCGTATGTCCGCTTCCCAATTCCCCGGCATCAATCTTATCGTTCTTAAAATCTTCATTTCTCAGTTTTCTGTTTTCATAGCCAATTAGTCTATAAGATTTTACGTATTCAGGATTAAACTCAATCTGGATTTTAACATCTTTCGCAATCGTGTACATACTTCCAGCAAATTCCCGTCCCAGAAATTTATTAGCTTCCTGCATGTTATCAATATAAGCATAATTACCGTTTCCTTTATCCGCAAGAGTTTCCAGTCTATTATCCTTATAATTTCCCATTCCGTAACCCAAACAGGTAAGAAAGACCCCTGACTTTCTTTTTTCTTCAATTAAAGTTTCAAGACCTGTGGAAGAAGATACTCCAACATTAAAATCACCATCTGTAGCTAAAATAACTCTGTTATTCCCACCTTTTATAAAATTCTCCTGGGCCAATTGATAAGCAAGTTCTATTCCTGCTCCACCAGCGGTGCTTCCTCCGGCACTAAGATTATCCAAAGCTGCTGCTATTTTATCCTTTTCCTTAGCCGAAGTAGGAGCTAAAACCATTCCTGCACTTCCAGCATATACTACAATTCCCACTTTATCCTGAGGTCTCAATTGATTCAGAAGTATTTTTAAAGAAGATTTCAATAATGGTAATTTATTGGCTTCATCCATAGAACCGGAAACATCAATAAGAAATACCAGATTGGAATTAGGAAGATTATCCATCGGGATATTTTTTCCCTGAAGACCTATCTTTAACAATTTATGATCAGGATTCCAAGGTGAATCGCTGTATTCTGTATTGATCGAAAATGGCCTTTTACTTTCAGGTTGAGGATAATCATATCTGAAATAATTCATCATTTCTTCAACCCTTACTGCATTTTTATCTACATTATCTCCACTGTTAATCATTCTTCTGATATTAGAATATGATGCATTATCAACATCAATAGAAAAAGTGGATACCGGCTGACTTCCTGTCAATTCAAAAGGGTTTTCAACTAAGGACGCATACTCTTCATCATAATCTATTTGCTTTTTCGTGTCTTTTTTACCAGCAGAACTTATTTTATTATAAGCTTTCTCATTCGTATCAAAAGATTTCCTTCGGTACGAGCTTTCCATGATAATACTTTCCGATGAAACTTCCACAGCAGTTTGTCTCTTAGCCTTAGGACAACCATTATATTCAGGCATTCCCGGAACCGTGGGGCAGGCATCATCTTTATCCAATATACCATCACCATCAGTATCCGGCCAGGGACAGCCATTGTTTTCCGCTGGCCCTGCAATGGTAGGACAGGCATCCTCTTTATCTAAGACTCCGTCACCATCTGTTTCGGGCCACGGGCAGCCATTATTTTCCACAGGACCTGCAATTTCAGGACATTGGTCTAATTTATTGGGAACACCGTCCTGATCTTTATCTTTCCTTATGCTTAAAGGCTTAGAATTATTTTCAGCTGTAGATACTTTATTTGTGGTACAGCTTCCTAATACCAGAATTACTATTGCAGCACTAATTTTTTTCATCATATTTTTTTAGTAGCTGTGAAATTATCAAAATATATTTAATTTCTGTTAAATACCTTTAAAATTTTGTTAAAATCAAATTATCATAACCACAAAAAGTATTCAACATAATCTTTAAAAACTATTTTGTCATTACTTTATAACTCTCAATAAGTCTTATAAATTCGGATCTGTATCCTTCTTCATCTTTGTTTTTACCTTCTCTTGCAAGTGTTTCAATACTGTTAAGATCTTTTTTGCTTATTAATTTTGAATCTCTCAGGACCAACCCAAACCATGCAACCGATGATGCAAATTTAAAATCAGGGCTTGCAGATAGTATTGAATGATCAGTATTCTTCACAGGCTGCACTATTTCTGTGCTGGTATCCCCGTCTGGTTTCTTGCAACGGAATTTAATAGTTGCCAACTCATCGCTAAGATTTTCAGAAGGAGAAGTTTTGTTGTATTTCAGTGTATTCTCTTCAGGCAGAAATTCAGACTGTATGCCGGCAGGAATCACTTCATATAAAGCTGTTACCGTATGTCCGCTTCCCAGTTCTCCGGCATCGATCTTATCATTGGTAAAATCTTCATTTCTCAGTTTTCTGTTTTCATAGCCAATGAGGCGGTAAGAGCTCACATATTTAGGGTTAAATTCAATCTGGATCTTAACATCTTTAGCAATCGCGTAGATATTTCCTGCAAATTCTTTTCCCAGGAATTTATTAGCTTCCTGAAGATTGTCAATGTAGGCATAATTCCCGTTTCCTTTATCGGCGAGTGTTTCAAGCGTATTATCTTTATAGTTACCCATTCCAAAGCCCAGACACGTCAGAAAAACTCCGGATTTTCTTTTCTCTTCAATCAAGGTTTTGATGTCTGAAGTGGAAGAAGCACCTACATTAAAATCTCCATCTGTAGCTATAATTACCCGGTTGTTGCCATTTTTAATAAAATTTTCCTGTGCCAGCTTATAGGCCAGCTCAATTCCTGCTCCGCCTGCCGTACTTCCTCCTGCCTGAAGATTATCCAGTGCAAGAATTATTTTTTCTTTCTCTTTGGCAGAAGTTGGAGGCAGAACCATGCCCGCACTTCCCGCATAGACTACAATTCCCACCTTATCTTCAGGTCTGAGCTGTTCCAATAGCACTTTGAAAGAAGACTTCAAAAGGGGAAGTTTATTCGGTTCATTCATAGATCCTGAAACATCAATCAGCAATACAAGGTTAGATGCCGGCACTTTATCCATCGCAATATTTTTTCCCTGGAGACCTATTTTTAAAAGCTTATGGGCGGGATTCCAGGGTGCACTGCTGTATTCGGTATTAATAGAAAACGGATCGTTATTTTTCGGCTGAGGATAGCTGTATTTAAAATAATTAATCATTTCTTCAATTCTTACCGCGTTTTTATCTACGGTTTGTCCATTATTGATCATTCTTCTGATATTGGAATAGGCAGCATTATCTACGTCAATAGAAAATGTTGATAAAGGCTGGCTTTTGGTCAATTCAAAAGGATTTTCTTCAAATGCATCATAACCTTCATTATCGGAAACAACATTCTGTTTGTACTGGCTGATTGTTTTCTGTATTTCCTCTATCCTTCTTTTCTCTTTCCTGGAAAGTCTTTTAGTTTTTACTACAATAACTCCGTTCGCTCCCCTGCTTCCAAATAATGCTGATGCACCAGCTCCTTTTACAACTTCCACACTTTCAATCTTTTTAGGATTTAATGCATTGAAATAATCACGCTGTACTATTTCACCATTCACTACAAATAAAGGTTCGTTTGTACTTTTCAGACTTGCAGCACCTCTTATCATTATTTGATTATTATCTGAATAGCCATTATTAATTGTATTGATTTTATCTGCAATTTTATCATTTTTTCTCCGCCTAGTTCCATAAGCCTGAACCTGAACACCCGCTACTTTTCCCTGAAGTGCCTGAGGAACAGTAGTTGAAGCAATATAATTAGACTGCACGCTGCTAACGGCGCTGGAGGTATAATTCTGTGCTTTTTTAGGCTTAAACCCTGCTAAAAGAACTTCTTCAATATTCTGCGTCTGTAAAGTATCTTTCCATTTCCCGCCTCTTGCAGCAGGAACATCACCAGCTCCCTTCTTTTTGATGTTATATTCATCTGTTGAGTAAGCATTTTTCTCTGAAGCATACCTCTCGTCATTCTTATTAACGGCTAAAGCTTTACTCTTGTTGTCCGGCTCTTTAATAGCTTCATTTTTTGCTAAAGAAAGGGGATTCTGTAATGATTTTGAAATTTCAATTTCCTTTTCAATATTCGATTTAACTGTGCTGTCTACTGTATAAATGGCCTTTTTTTCAGGATGTATTTCAGTACTGTTTTCTACAATTAAAGGGGCTGAATTTTCAACAGTTCCGTTTTTAGTCATAAAATAAAATGCTCCCAAACCAAGAATCAGGCTGGCTGCTGCTCCATAAGGAAGCCAAACCGGCAATATTCTCTTTTTCTCTTCTTTTTGATCTAATTTTTCTTCAACCTTCGCCCACACTTTATCAAAACCCTGAAAAACAGCCGGTTCTTCTGAAAGCCTAGAAGCATCATTGAATCTTTTATCTATGTCGTGATTATTTTCCATTTTTCTAAAGTTTAAATGTTCTGATTGACTAAAAGTTCCTGTAGTTTTTTTCTTGCGAAATTGAGCTGGGATTTAGAAGTCCCTTCGCTTATCGAAAGCATGGATGCAATTTCTTTATGCGGATATCCTTCAATGGCAAACAGATTGAAAATTGCTCTGCAGCCTTCGGGAAGAAAGTTCAGCAGGCTCAGAATATCTTTTTCAAATGAAATACTTTCTGATAAGGTTCCGGATGTTTCTGCAAAACCGTCATCCATGGAGACGAACTGTGCTTTGGCAGCTCTCAGTTTCTGCAGACATTCATTGACTGCAATTTTTTTAGCCCATCCTTCAAAAGTGTCCAGATTCTGAAGCTGGGTGATCTTGGTGAATATTTTGTAAAAAGTATCGGCCAATACTTCTTCAATATCTTCGTCATTTTTCAGATAGCGTCTGCAGACTGAGTACAGCCGGCCCGCCATTTTCTCGTAGACCTTCCGCTGAGCACTACGGCTGTTACGCTGGCATTCTATTAGTAATTCTTTTTCCATAGTCAGGCTTTATACTGTAATAGATGCATAATCTCTTGGATGGGTTGGAAACATTTAAATCTTTTTTTGATAAAAAGCAAAATACTTAATAAACCGGTAATAAATAAAGTTTATTTCCTTTGAGATTTTTCCAGTTTTATTCGACTTTTTTCACTTCCAAATTTAACTTTTCCCTTTGTAACATATCTCTAATATGAACGACTATTCATATAAATAATCTTTTTATAGTAATGAAAAATACCAAAATTGCCTCATTACTTTTTGTTTTGTCTGCAGGAAGTATGATGTTTGCCCAAGATGACTTGATCAACAAATTAAAAAACAATCAATCTCAAAATGCTAATTTTCAGTTCACCGCGTTAAAAGACGTGGGAGCTACTTCAGTAAAAAACCAGGGTTCATCCGGGACATGCTGGAGCTATTCGGGGAATTCTTTCCTTGAATCCGAAATGCAGAGAATGGGTAAAAAACCTGTAGATCTTGCTGAAATTTTCACGGCAAGAAATTCTTACCACGATAAAGCTAAATTATATGTACTGAACAACGGAGCGATCAGCTGGGGAGACGGCGGCGAACTGCACGATGTAGTCAACATGTACAAAAAATACGGTGCTGTACCTCAGGATGTTTATACGGGACTAAAATCCGGACAGACCCTTAATAACTTTAAGGAAATGCAGGGGAAATTAAAACCTGTTTTAGACAGCCTTGTTCAGGCAGGATCAAAAGCACAGCTTACTGATAACTGGATGGATTCCGTAGATGCCATTCTGGATGAATATCTTGGAAAAGTTCCGGCTAACTTTACGTATGAAGAAAAAAATTACACTCCCAAGACATTCGCTAAAGAAGTTGTAGGAATCAATCCTGAAGATTATATCGAAATCTCTTCTTACAAAGATTATCCGTATTACCAGAAATTTGTAGTTCCTATTCCTGATAACTGGAGCCATGATTCTGACTGGAATGTTCCCATGAAAGATCTTACCGCTATTATCGACAACGCGGTGAACAAAGGATATTCTGTGGGATGGGCAACGGATGTTTCCGAGCCTTATTTCTCTTACAAAAATGGAGTGGCTTATGTTCCGGATATGGATCTGAACCAGATTACTGCAGACAACAAGCAGACTCTGTTCACTGAACCTAAAAAAGATAAAACCATTACGGAAGATATGCGTCAGAAAGGCCTGAACAACCTTTCTACAACGGATGACCACGGTATGCATATCGTAGGATTGGCAAAAGACCAGACCGGTAAGGAATATTATATGGTTAAAAATTCCTGGGGTGTAACCAATGATTTTGAGGGTTATCTGTATGTAACAAGACCGTATGTAGAATACAAATCGACGGCTATATTGGTTCATAAGAATGCTGTTCCAAAAAGCATCCTTAAACAGCTGAAGCCTACAAAAAATATCGGTTTATAATAAACAATCACTGTTACCGTGTTCACTACGGTAATTTTAGATATTTAAATCTGTTAAAACCGCGTTCCAATATTTTGGAGCGCGGTTATTTTTTATTGTCTTGATATTTTATTTCCATTATACTTCGCCATTTAGTGAAAATAGTATACTTTTATTATCCAACAAATTATTACCATATGAAAAATTTAAAAAAATTAGCAAAATCTGACTTAAGGAAAATCAATGGTGGAAATGCACCTGACTGCCCGTCAGGAACAACAGCCTGCTATATTCCGCCAACAAACGGTTTTCCATCCCGCTGGAAATGTATTTCAGACACTATGGAATGTCCGGATTAGGAACAATCAAAACCCGCTTTCAGAAATTCTGAAAGCGGGTTTCTTTTAAATAAATAGGTGAAAATTTATA
The DNA here is from genome assembly GCF_049887855.1 of Chryseobacterium sp. NFX27. Taxonomy (NCBI): domain Bacteria; kingdom Pseudomonadati; phylum Bacteroidota; class Flavobacteriia; order Flavobacteriales; family Weeksellaceae; genus Chryseobacterium; species Chryseobacterium sp. NFX27. Next base: position 50,472 of record NZ_JAGEKK010000011.1, read on the forward strand.
ATATAAAATAAAGAAAAAATATAATTTGTAAACGGTCAATTGTGAATGGTCAATTTTGCTTCGCAAGTGAATAGAAGTAACAATTCACTTAATTTCAACAAAAATAAAAACTGACAGCGAAGCAAATTCACCATTGCCCCCCCCTGCCTTAATACAGTTTCGCCATGCTTTCTGCGGAAAAGTCAAGAAGCTCTTCTGTATTTCCGGTTTTTATTTTCTGAACCCATTGAGGATCCTGTAAAAGTGCCCGTCCTACTGCAACAAGATCAAATTCTTCATTGTCCAGTCTTTTGATCAGTTCGCTAAGGTCGGTTTTTTCAGTTCCCTGTCCTGCGAAAGCACTCATAAAATCTCCTTTCAGTCCTACAGAACCTACGGTGATCGTCGGCTGCCCTGTAATTTTCTTTGCCCAACCGGCAAAATTTAAATCTGAACCTTCGAATTCCGGTTCCCAGAAACGACGCTGTGAACAATGGAAAATATCTACTCCGGCTTCTTTTAAAGGCAATAACCATTCTTCCATTTCTGTTGGATTAGCAGTCAGTCTGCTGCTGTAATCCTGCTGCTTCCATTGTGAAAGACGGAGAATAATAGTGAAATCCTCTCCTACTGCAGCTCTGATGGCTTTAATAACATCTACAGCAAAACGGTTTCTTTCTTTGATTGTTTTTCCTCCGTATTCATCGGTTCTTGTATTGGTTACTTCCCAAAAGAACTGATCGATAAGGTAACCATGTGCCCCATGAACCTCAACAACATCAAAGCCTAAATCTTTTGCAGATTTTGCAGAAGCAGCAAACTGTGCAATGGTATCCTGAATATCTTCTAAAGTCATGGTAGAAGCTTTCTCCATCGGAGCCAACGGATAATCTTCGGACATCCTTGTGTCTCCTACATGCCAGATCTGCGGACCCATTTTACCACCATTCTGATGAACGGCACTGATCACGTTTTTCCAGCCTGCCAATGCTTCATTTCCATAAAAATCAGGAATATTCTGCATGTTTTTTGAAGACGGCCTGTTGATCACGGTTCCTTCAGAAAGAATCAATCCCACTTCTGAAGCTGCCCTTCTTGAATAGTACTCTGCTATATTTTGGGTAGGAACTCCATTATCAGACTGTGCTCTGGTCATAGGAGCCATTACGATTCTGTTTTTAAGTTCCAGATTTTTGTAAACAAACGGTTTAAATAATGATTCTATACTCATTTTTAAATTGGTATTTTATAATTGTTACACAAAGTAACTAATAATAGTTCGTTTTTGTATCTTTTATCAAAAAAATAGTGGTAACTTCGCAGTAACTTACATTAGTAACATAAAAGTAACGCATGGTAAAGAGTGAACTGATGAAATACAGCTGTCCTCTGGGCAAAGCAATGTCTGCGCTGGGAAGCAAGTGGAAACCCATCATTGTATTGGTGATTAAAGACCGTAAGCTACGTTTCGGAGAACTTGCCGTAAGAATTAATGTGATCTCCAGAAAAGTACTGACCGATCAGTTAAAAGAAATGCAAAATGACGGATTAATTATCAGAGAAGAGTTTAAAGAGCTGCCTCCGAGGGTTGAATATTCTTTGACAGAAAAGGGACTGGCCTTGCTGCCGATTTTGTATTTGCTGGAAGAATGGGAGGCGAAATTTACTACTGAAGATTTTAATTCTGAAAAGAACTGTAGTTTATTGGATAAGGAAAACAGAATGGAAGCCAAAGTCTAGGTATTCTTTATTTCAGTATCAACATATTTGCAAAAGGGGTAATTTTTTGATTAGAAATTATTCGTAAATCTGCGCTGGAAATAGCTTTCTTCCATTGTTTCTGACTTAAAAAATGAAAGGCTCCAATATTAAAGAAAAGAAAATTGGTTACATCTCTAAATTGCTCTGAAACAATTATTACTCCATTATTTTTCAAAACCCTTTTTGCTTCTTTAAAGAATAAAACTCTCTGTTCATGATCTAAAATTTCATGCAATGCTGTTATAGCAAGAATTAGGTCTTGAGAGTTGTTTTCAAAGGGTAACTTATTGGGAATTATCTTTATTTCTTTAGGATTGGCTGGAAATATTTTTTTTGAGGTTTTAATTCCTTTTTCGTGTTCGTGCCTATTTCCGTAAATATCACAAACTGTTAAATTTAAGTTTGGATATTTCTTTTCCAATCTTTTTGATAAAGGGTCAAAACTAGCATGAATTAGAATTGCATTTTCTACTTTTCCAAAGTCAACAATTCCTTTTAAGCTTTTTAACTCATATAAATCCGACTTATCATAAAGAATAAAAGAAGCCATAAGTGAAGCGAATATATTCAAAACAATCAGAACGCTTAAAATTCTTAACAATAAAATAAGCAGGCCGGAATTGAACCAAAATGATAATAGAAAAAGAAGAAATGATACAACGGCTCCTAATACTATTTTTTGATAATTGAACAGAATGACTAGTTTGGTAATCTTCATATTATATAAATCACACTCAGTCACAAATGTACATATTTATATTTTTTGAAACATATTTCTTAACAAAAAACCGCTTCCAGAAGTTCTGAAAGCGGCTAATTTTATCTAAAAATCCCAATTAAAATATCGCAGGATATTTCTGAGGGTTTGTTTCATTAAACATCGCGTAGATTCTTTCTACCATATCATCTGAAGATGGCTTGCTGAAATAATCTCCGTCACTTGCATACGCAGGTCTGTGATCGTTGGCAGCAATTGTCAACGGATCTGAATCCAGGTATCTGAATGCTTTCTGCTTCTCAAGGATCTGCTGAAGAATAAACGCTGAAGTTCCGCCTTCCACATCTTCATCGATTACGACCAATCTGTTGGTTCTCTTCACGCTTTCAGCAATTTCATTCGTTAAATCGAAAGGAATTAACGACTGAACATCAATCACTTCTGCAGAGATTCCCAGTTTTTCCAATTGTTCTGCGGCATCCATTACAATTCTCCAGGTGGAACCGTAAGTTACCAGAGTAACATCTTTTCCTTCTTTGGTTACCTCAATTTTTCCTACAGGAACAGTGAATTCACCTAAGTTATCAGGCTGTTTTTCTTTTAATCTGTATCCGTTCAGACATTCAACGATAACCGCGGGATCATCACTTTGAAGCATAGTATTATAGAATCCTGCCGCTTTCGTTAAGTTTCTAGGTACCAGTACCAAAATTCCTTTAGAAAGGTTCAGAATTCCCGCCATTGGAGAACCTGAATGCCAGACGCCTTCCAGTCTGTGACCTCTTGTTCTGATGATTACTGGAGCTTTCTGACCGCCTTTCGTTCTGTATTGAACAGTCGCCAGATCATCACTCATTCCCTGTAAACAGTAAAGGATATAATCCAGGTACTGGATCTCAGCAATAGGTCTTAACCCTCTCATTGCCATACCGATACCCTGGCCAAGAATGGTCGCTTCACGGATTCCGGTATCTGCTACCCGTACTTCGCCGTATTTTTCCTGCATTCCTTCTAGTCCTTGGTTCACATCACCGATATTTCCGGCATCTTCACCAAATACTAAAGTTTCAGGATACTTTTCGAAAATCTTATCAAAATTATTTCTTATCACTACTCTTCCGTCCACTTCTTCAGAATTTTCCGAGAAAATAGGCTTCACCTCCATTACATTTTCAGCTTTCCACTGAGACTGTGAATATAAGTGAGAAGAATAGTTATCTTTTTCTATTTCAAAAACCTCATTGTACTTCTGCATCAATTGGGTTCTTTCTGCAGAATTTGTTCCTCTTGTTGCCAGTAAAGCCTTTCTTGTAAGGTGGAAAACATCTTTTTTAGCTTTTGAAACCAATTTATTGAACTGTGCAATATATCCTTCGATTTCAGCATTCTGACCTTTAAGGTTTTCAACCAACGGAAGAACAGACTGAACCAAATCCGTAATGGTTTTCTGGTAATTATCCCAGGCATTTTTCTGGCCTGCTTTTACTATTTTTTTAGCTTCTTCATCTATTGCATCCAACTCTTCTGCTGAAGCAATAATTTCTTCTTTTCCTTCGATTTCGATTGAATAATTCAGGATCCATTCTTTAAATTTCACCATTCCATCAAAATCTGCCTCCCAGGAAAGACGTTCTTCATTTTTATATCTTTCATGAGATCCTGAAGTGGAATGTCCCTGAGGTTGGGTCACTTCAATAACATGTACCACAACCGGAATACTTTCTGTTCTGGCAAAATGTTCAGCTCTGGCATAAGCATCCAGTAATGAAGGATAATCCCATGCTTTTACCTGAATAATTTCGCAGCCCTGATTTTCGCCTTCTTTTCTCTGGAAACCGCTTAACATTTCAGCAATGTCCGCTTTTGCTCTCTGGTTTCTGGTAGGAACTGAAATCCCATATCCGTCATCCCATATAGAAACAATCATTGGAACCTGAAGTGCACAGGCTGCATTCAGGGTTTCCCAGAAATGCCCTTCTGCTGTAGAGGCATCCCCGATTGTTCCGAAAGCCACTTCATTTCCTCCCTTTGAGAACTTTTCAGAACCGTCAAATTGTACACTTTTATACACTTTGGAAGCCTGAGCCAGTCCTAATAATCTGGGCATCTGTCCTGCTGTAGGGGAAATATCCGAAGAGATATTTTTCTGTGCCGTAAGGTCTTTCCAGCTTCCGTCTTTGTTTAAGCTTCTTGTGGCAAAGTGCCCGTTCATCTGTCTTCCAGCTGATGCCGGCTCTCTTTCAACGCTTGTATCTGCATACAGCTGTGCGAAAAAGCTTTCAACCGTTAAAGCATCTACTGCTAATGCAAAAGTCTGATCCCTGTAATATCCTGAACGGAAGTCACCATTTCTGAAAACTTTCGCCATGGCCAGCTGAGGAAGTTCCTTACCATCCCCAAAAATTCCGAATTTAGCTTTTCCTGTAAGCACTTCTCTTCTTCCAAGATAAGACATCTCACGCGATATCTTTCCTAACCTGTAATCTTCAAGTATCTGGTTTTTAAAGTCCTGGAAAGAAATTTGCTGTGTTTCAATATAGGTTGTCTGCATAGCTAGATATAAAAGTTTTTATTCTTCAAGTATGGCGCTAATATACAATTTTTAAATTAATTTTAATTTTCAATAATCTTTTTTAAAAATTTGATAATAAAAGAATTGTGTTTTATATTGTAAAAAATTGTAAATGATGGAAAAAAAATCAACCCACATCCTGAATGCATCCAGCAATCTTTTAGGTTTTTCCCTGATTATCATCACTTCCCTAAAAATCACTAAAATCAGTGGGAATACACATCTGGATGAGTTTGCGGGTATTGCATGCCTGTTATTTTCATGCAGCTGCTTTTTTTCGTTTATGGCGATCCGTACCAAAAGCGAAAAGCGGGAAAATAAATATGAGACCATTGCGGATTATCTATTTTTAATCGCTTTATTTTGTATTGTTTTAGCAGTTATTATTATGACTGTAAAAATAATTGATTAAATCTATAATCCAGAATCATTTCGTTTTTCAAAATTTTATTTTTCGTTGACTTGATGAACAATTAATATGTCTTTATAATTCAAGATTGACTGCATAAATTTAAATCAAATAAAAGAGATATTTTTTACACATTTTCATGATATTCCATTATAAAAATATAAATAATTAATATAATATCAATTATTATTTCTATAATGGAATAAAATTGATCATTATAACAAAACATTATATAACTTTAACTTAAATTATAAACAAATGAAAAAAAAGTATTCTCTGCTTTCGGTGTTTTAATAACAACTTGCCTTATCTACTCCCAGGTAGGGATAAATACCAGCAACCCACAAACAATTCTGCACATAGACGGTGCCAAGGATAACGCGGTAACGGGGGCTCCTACCGCAACTCAGCAAGTTAATGACTTTTCTGTCACTTCTGCCGCTAATGTAGGGATAGGAACCATTACCCCTAGTCAAAAGCTGGACGTGGCCTCTGGTAATGTCCGCATCCGTGATATTAATACCAATATAGGCGTCGGCGGAACCGACAGAGTGGTAGTAGCTGATGGAACCGGGGTATTAAAAACCATTAACTTTAATGATTATTCCTTATTCCATGCACGTTTGGCTAGTGACCAAAGCCATGTCAGTGGTAATATAACCACTCTTTTATTTGCCACACCTCTTGCAACGTCTCCGTATTATGCCTACAATAACACTACAGGAGTTTTAACTTTTAATCAGCCGGGAAATTATCTTGTCACCTTACAGGCCAGTTTTGCCAGTATAGCTACAGCTGGTACACAGCTGGTTTTAGGTATTCGCCCCGTTCCCGATGCCAATTATATAGCAAGGGGCAGCCATTACAATGCAGCTGTTACTTCCGCCACAATTGGTGAGCTGATGAATTACACTACCCTTGTGGTAATTCCAACAGCCGGATATCAAATTCGTTTCACCGCCGCAACTAATCAAAACTGTACTATTTTAGCAACAGAAACAGGAGCTACCGGAAGTGGGAATGTAACTAACGTAACGGTTCAGAAAATATAAAATCTCATTAATTTAAAAAACAGCCTGACGTTAACCGCGCTCAGGCTGTTCTATATATAAACCGGGGATATCGCTTTTTTCATGCTATAGATTAAGTGGTATTAAATTGTGTATTATTTAATTTATACAAAACATTTTATATATTTCACAAAATTTAGTTTTAAAAAAAGCCAAAATTTATCATAATATTAATCATTCTTTCTATAACGGTATAAAATTTGATTCCGAAATGAAATGTTAGATAACTTTAACATACAAGAGAAAAAAATTTAACTGATGAGAAAAAGAATTATTTCGATTCTTGGCGTTTTTTTAACGTCAAGCATTATCTACGCGCAAGTAGGTATAAACACAAACAATCCACAGGCCAGTTTTCATGTTGATGCAGCAAAAGACAATCCACTGTCAGGTGCGCCTTCGGCCACACAGCAGGTTAATGATTTTGTTGTAACAAGTACTGCTAACGTAGGCATTGGAACTACAAGCCCAACAGAGAAACTGGATGTAGCTTCAGGAAACGCACGAATCCGGAACATCAATTCAAACATTGGAATCGGAGGAACCGACAGAGTTGTAGTCGCTGATGCTACAGGTGTTTTGAAAACCATTAATTTTAATTCGTATTCATTATTCCATGCAAGGTTAGCAGCCAACCAAACAGCTTCGATTTCAATTACAACGTTACTATTTTCCGCACCGCTTGCTACTTCTCCCTATTACAGTTATAGTCCCTCAACAGGTGTTTTAACGTTTAATCAGGCGGGCAATTATCTGGTAACTCTACAGGCTAGTTTTGCCAGTGCTCCGGTTGGCACACAATTATTAATAGGAATAAGACCAGTTCCGGATGCAAATTATTTAGGCAGAGGAAGTCACTACAATGCTGTAGCTACAGGAGCCAGCATCGGAGAATTAATGAACTATACTACATTGCTGATCATTCCAACTGCCGGTTATCAAGTGCGGTTCACGGCTGCTCCTAATCAAAACTGCACCGTTCTGGCAACTGAAACGGGAAGTACAGGAAGTGGAAATGTCACCAATGTTACTATACAAAAAATTTAAAAATCAAAATCTACCATATTATCAATCATTCTTTCTGGATACAATTGATAAGCAGAATTGGAATGTTGGTAATTCTAACATACAAAAAGAAAAAAATTATATCGATGAGAAAAAAAACTATTTCGTTTATTGGCGTTTTCTTAACGTCAGGTATTATCTATGCACAAATAGGTATAAACACAAACAATCCACAAGCCAGTTTTCATGTTGATGCAGCAAAAGACAATCCAACGTCAGGTGCACCTTCTGCCGCACAGCAGGTTAATGATTTTGTTGTAACAAGTACTGCTAACGTAGGTATTGGAACTACAAGCCCAACAGAGAAACTGGATGTAGCTTCAGGAAATGCACGAATCCGGAACATCAATTCAAACATTGGGATCGGAGGAACAGACAGAGTTGTAGTAGCTGATGCTACAGGTGTTTTGAAGACTATAAATTTCAATTCTTATTCTTTATTTCATGCCCGCCTTACAGCTAATCAAAGTTTGTCAACTTCTACCATTACTACTTTATTATTTTCCGCGCCGCTGGCTACTTCTCCTTATTACAGTTATAGTACCTCAACAGGTGTTTTAACGTTTAATCAGGCGGGGAATTATCTGGTAACTCTACAGGCCAGTTTTACAAATATGGCAGCAGGAACCCAGTTACTGCTGGGGATAAGACCTGTTCCGGATGCAGATTATCTGGGAAGAGGGAGCCATTACAATGCTGCTGCTAATTCAGGAAATGTGGGAGAATTAATGAATTACACTACATTACTGATTATCCCTACAGCAGGCTATCAGGTTCGTTTTACGGCTGCTCCCAATCAAAATGCTACTGTTTTAGCTACTGAAACCGGAAGTACCGGAAGCGGTAACGTGACCAATGTAACGGTTCAGAAAATATAAAAAAACAAAAATCGGAATGCTGATCCCATTCCGATTTTTTTATTTATGATTTCACTTCTTAAAACTTTCTTTCAATTACATAATCAAGCATACTGTGCAATGATTTTTTGGCTTCCGAGTCAGGAAATTCGTTGAGAATATCTTTGGCTTTCTGCTGGAAATCTTTCATCACTTTTATGGCATAATCCATACCTCCGGAATTTTTGACAAAGTCTATAAGCTCCTTAACGCGTTTCGGATCATTATTGTAACGTTTGATGGTATTGAAGTAATATTTACGTTCTTTTTCACCAGCTATTTTTAAAGTATGAATTAAAGGAAGGGTCATTTTTTGCTCCTTAATATCAATACCTACAGGCTTCCCGATGACATTGGAACTCAGATAATCGAAAAGATCATCCTTGATCTGGAAAGCCATTCCCGTATAGGTTCCGAAGTTCATCATTTTTTTAGCCAGAGCTTCATCTGCATTATTGGACAGAACCCCTATTTCACAACAGGCAGCAATTAAAGTAGCTGTTTTCTGACGGATAATTTCATAATAAACATCTTCGGTAATATCCAGCTTTCTGGCCTTTTCAAGCTGTAAAAGCTCACCTTCGGACATTTCACGGATCGTTCTGGAAATCACTCCCAAAAGGTCATAATCTTTATGATCTGTGGAAAGCAATACGGATTTTGACAAAAGATAATCTCCTACTAAAACCGCAATTTTATTCTTCCATAAAGCATTGATTGAAAAGAAATTACGGCGTTTAAAGCTTTCATCTACCACATCATCGTGCACAAGAGTTGCGGTATGGATCAGCTCGATCATGGAAGCTCCGCGGTAGGTTTTTTCATTAACATCACCTATCAGCTTTGCGCAAAGGAATACGAACATAGGACGCATCTGCTTTCCTTTGGTAGTAACAATAAAACGGGTTACTTTATCCAATAAAGGCACTTTGCTCTGCATCGATTCATAAAACTTCTGCTCGAAAAGTTTCATTTCCTCATTGATCGGTCGTTTGATTTCTTCTACGATGTTTGCCAAAATCTGTGAATGAAAGGTAAATACTTATTAATTCTCACAAAGATAATTTTTTTCACGCAATTTCAGGACAAAATTAATCTTTGAGTTCTCCATTTGGAATAAAATAAAGTGACGGCTGTGCACTTCCCAATCCTGACCTGAATTTTTCCCCTGAAATATAGATTCCTGATTCATTAACAGCAATGCCTTCAATCTGCCCTATTGCCAAAGCACTCCCCAGATAATAATGTTTCGGTTTTTCTTTAAAAAAGATGCCGGGTTCTGTTTCCTTAAAAACATTAAGAAAAACTTCCGTTTTCTTGGTATAGCCTACCAGATAAAGCTTTCCGTCAAAATAAGCAGCATCCGTTACTACAAAATTGGTTTTGTAAGATTCCGTTTTCTCTGCTTTCTGCTTTTCAGATATCTTAGGATCAATAATATAATGAGAGGTTGATTTTGATTTCCATTCTTTGGTAAACAGATGCAGCTTTCCGTTCAGGTAAATCATCGCTTCAGCATCAAAATCATTATCAGTATATTTGGGGATGAATTCTGTCTGCTCCGGATAATAGTATGATATTTTAGTAATAGAATCATTCTTTACATCACCGTTTTCAAAAGGCAGTTTATAGATTTCCAGATCTCTTCTTATTCCTCCATTATTTCCAATATCTCCAATGTAGAAATTCCTTCCGTCATTAGTCAAAGCCTCCCAGTCTTTGTTTTTAGCATTGATTGTGAATGTATTTTTAAGAGTGCCGGAAGTTTGATCCAGTTCAAAAATTTCCGGAGCATTGCCGCTGTCATTGAATGTATACAGCTTACCATTCATAATATTCAGTCCTGATGTTTCCCGGATTTTATCATCCAGATAACCGACTCTGTATTTTCTAATTTTTAAAAATTCTGTCTGCTGCGAAAATGAAGTTTGAAAAATAATAACAGCAACGAGAAGAATGAATTTTTTCATAGAACAAAAATAAGCGTTTAAGGAGAACTGGAGAACTTTTTCGAGAGTATCAGTCAGATTTATTTTTGCTTTTGCTCCTGCTTCTTTACATAATCTTTCTGATATTGTCTTACCGTTTTTCCCGTACCGTCATGTCTCCACCCGGGAGAATTAAAAATATAATTGATCCTATCGGAAAACTTCAGTCCAGGCTGCCTGATATCTTTCCAGATTTTTCTCCACTCATAGAGAAGAACAGTGCCAGGCTTATGGTCAGGCATTTTTGGATAAATTCCATATTTCACGGGTACATCCGGATCTTCCTTTTCAAAAGTTCCGAATATTTTATCCCAGATGATGAGGCACATGCCCATATTTCTATCGAGATATTTGATGTTGCAGGCATGATGTACTCTATGATGTGAAGGAGTTACCAGAATATATTCCAGAATCCCCAGTTTCTTTACAGTCTGTGTATGTACCCAGGTCCCGTACACTTGTCCAATGGCATAAACCACCATAATATGCCACGGATTAAAGCCTAAAAAAGCAAGCGGGGAAAAATAAAGATACCTGTACAGGGGTTGCAGTACGGGACTTCTAAAGCCTGTTGTAAGATTGAAATACTCTGAATTGTGGTGGGTAATGTGAACTGCCCAGAACGCCCTGGAATGATGATCTACATAATGCAGTACATAATAGGCAAAATCTGTAATCACAAAACAGATGAGCCAGTACCAGACCGTAAAATCCCATGTGAAAAGCCTGTGATTATAAAAGAAAAACATGACGCCCATGGCAAAAGCCTTCATGATCAGGTCCAGCCCGAAATTCATTAAAGCAAGATAAACACTTGTGGCAACATCTTTCCCGTTGTACAGTTTAGCCTCAGAAACGTGACTGTAGATCATTTCAGTCAAAATAACGGCAGCATGAAACGGAATAGCCCATGCGTAAACGTTCTCCAAACCGTCTTCGCTCATAAAGAAGTCCATAGTAAACTTTCTACTTTACGTAAAGGTAGGATTTTAGGAAATTATCAGGGAAAATTTTGAATTTTTTAAGGAAATTTTAATCGGTGGTTTTATTCGCCAACTGCCCACACGCTGCATCAATGTCTCCGCCGCGGCTTTTTCTGATCATTACAGTAATCCCGGCATTTTCCAGCTGGCGTACATAATTATCTTCCGCCTGCTTATTGCACTGATCATATTTTCCGTCTCCGATAGGGTTATACTGAATAAGATTTACTTTGGAAGGAACCTGTTTACAATATCTGATCAGAGCTTTGATATCTTCATCCCCGTCATTGATCCCTTTCCATACACAGTATTCGAAAGTAATGACAGAGCCTGTTTTTTGGTACCAGTACTGAAGTGCCTCCATAATATCCGTCAATGGAAATTTATCCGAAAAAGGCATAATCTCATTCCGTTTAGACTCAATAGCAGAGTGAAGCGAAAGGGCCAGCTTTACACGAAGCTCATCGTCTGCCAGCATTTTGATCATCTTTGGAATTCCGGATGTAGAAACGGTAATTCTTCTTGGCGACATTCCCAAACCTTCCGGCTGGGTAATTTTTCTGATGGCTTCCACTACATTTTTGTAATTCATCATCGGTTCTCCCATACCCATAAAAACGATATTGGAAAGCGGTCTGTCAAAATACATTTTGCTTTGGCTGTCGATCAGGGCCACCTGGTCTACGATTTCGGCTACTTCAAGGTTTCTCATTCTTTTGAGCCTTGCCGTTGCACAGAATTCGCAGTTTAATGAACATCCTACCTGTGAAGAAACGCAGGCTGTGGTTCTTGTTTCTGTAGGAATAAGAACAGATTCCACCAGCAGTCCGTCGTGAAGCTTCACACCGTTTTTGATAGTTCCGTCTTTGCTTCTCTGAAGCTGATCTACAGAAACTGGGTTAATGGTGTATTCCTCGGAAATTTTTTCGCGAAGAGATTTCGAAAGATTCGTCATTTCATCAATCGAATGGAGATTTTTACTCCATAACCAGTCATAAACCTGTTTCGCACGAAACGGTTTTTCCCCTAAAGTCAAAAAATAGTCTTTAAGCTGATCTAGTGATAAAACTCGGATATCTTTCATTATAGGTTGTAGGTATTAGGGTTTAGGATTTAGGGAACAAACTAAGCCCTAAATCCTAATTCCTATTATCTTTTTATAGGATTAACATGGCGTCACCGTAAGAATAGAATTTATACTTTTCTTTTACGGCTTCTTCATAAGCATGCATGATAAAATCTTTTCCGGCAAACGCAGCAATCATCATCAATAATGTTGATTTCGGCGTGTGGAAATTGGTGATCATTGAGTTGGCAACTCCAAAATCGTGAGGCGGATAAATGAATTTATTCGTCCAACCGTTGAATGCAGAGATCTTTCTGTTTGAAGAAACAGAAGTTTCCAATGCTCTCATCGTTGTAGTACCTACCGCACAGACTCTTCTGTGAGCTTCTACCGCTTTATTGATAATGTCAGCATTTTTCTCGTCGATAATAATTTCTTCAGACTCCATTTTGTGCTTGGAAAGATCTTCCACCTCGATCGGGTTGAAAGTTCCCAAACCAACGTGAAGCGTTACTTCAGCGAAATCAATTCCTTTGATCTCCAATTTCTTCATCAGATGCTTGGAGAAGTGAAGACCTGCTGTAGGTGCAGCTACGGCTCCTTCTATTTTTGCATAGATTGTTTGATACCTTTCTGCATCTTCCGGCTCTACTGCTCTTTTGATATATTTCGGAAGTGGAGTTTCTCCTAATTCCTTCAGTTTTGTTCTGAATTCGTCATAAGAACCATCGAATAAGAATCTTAATGTTCTTCCTCTTGAAGTTGTGTTATCAATTACTTCAGCTACCAAAGATTCATCTTCAGTAAAGAATAATTTGTTACCGATTCTGATTTTTCTCGCAGGATCTACAAGAACGTCCCATACTCTGGTTTCTTTATCCAGCTCTCTTAAAAGGAAAACTTCAATTTTAGCACCTGTTTTTTCTTTATTTCCATAAAGACGTGCAGGAAAAACCTTAGTATTGTTGAAAATGAACAGATCTTTCTCGTCGAAATAATCCACAACATCTTTAAACAGCTTATGCTCAATGGTTTCTGTTTTTCTGTTAAGAACCATTAATTTGGCTTCGTCTCTGTGTTCAGATGGGTGTTCTGCTAATAATTCCGCAGGAAGATCAAAATTAAAATCTGATGTTTTCATTTTTTTAAATTACGGTTTAAAAATTATTAAAATTACAAGTGTAATTTTCGGTGTGCAAATATACGACATTCAATACCCCTTTGTCAAGTATTATTTAAAATCAAATATAAAACCGTGATTTTACGGTGATCTATGAAGGAAAAAAAGATTATTTTTGGAAATATTTAAAAAAAATTACACTATGAGCAAATATTCATTGGAAGCTTTCGTCAACGAAACTAAAGAAAATCCACAACAGAGAGATTATTTTGAGCTTGAAACGCCCCATATGCTGGAAATTAACCTCAACAATCAGGCGGTTTGGACCAAAAGAGGAAGTATGGTAGGCTATGTAGGAGGCATCAACTTCGAAAGACAGGGAATGCTGGCAGGAGGTATTGGTAATCTTTTAAAGAAAGCGATCAGCGGTGAAGGAACCAAACTGATGAAAGCCGAAGGAAACGGCAAACTGTATGTGGCAGATGCCGGAAAGAAAGTGCGTATCCTTTATCTGGATAATGAATCGGTATGTGTGAATGGAAATGATGTTCTCGCTCACGAACAGACTGTAAAAAGCGACATCACGATGCTTAAAAGTGTTGCCGGAATGATGGCCGGCGGCCTTTTCCAGGTAAAACTTTCCGGAACCGGGCATATTGCCATAACGACTCATGGTGAACCATTAACTCTTATGGTAACCCCGGACAATCCTGTTTTCACAGATCCTAATGCGACAGTAGCATGGTCCGGTAATTTAAGCCCTGATCTGAAAACCAATGTTTCTTTTAAAAGCCTTATCGGAAGAGGAAGCGGTGAAGAATTCCAGATGAAGTTTTCCGGAAACGGATGGGTACTGATCCAGCCATACGAAGAAGTATATTTCACAGAAAAATAATATATAGAAACAGATGATTGTAAAACGGCTGCTCTTCCTATCCGGAGGCAGCCATTTTTTATTTACCGTTAAGACTGAACCCCGAAATCACATCTCCAAACGCTAAAACTCTCCTACTCCAACCCCCAAACCTGAATCCCATGCCCGCCACCTCGCAACTTTTTAATATATTTAATAAAAAAATTTTTAATGGACACCACCTCTTCACGCAGAAATTTTATTAAAACCGCTGCCCTGGCAAGCTTTGGAGCATTGGTTTTACCTAATTCTTTATTTGCCTATTCCAATGATTTTAAATCAGATAAAAAAATCCGTGTCGGTTTTATCGGTGTAGGTCTCCGCGGACAAGAGCATGTAAAGCTGCTGGCAAAACGTAATGACGTAGAAATTGTAGCTTTTGCAGATCCTGATAAGCGAATGCTTCTTGCTTCTCAGAAAATACTGAAAGACAATAATAAATCTGCCGCCCAGGAATTTTCAAACGGTGAATATGATTACCGGAATCTTTTAAAATTAAAAACCATTGATGCTGTTGTCATTGCTACTCCATGGGAATGGCATCTTCCACAGGGAACGGAAGCGATGAGAGCCAGAAAGATTGTAGGAATGGAGGTTTCCGGGGCAATAAAGCTTCAGGATTGTTGGGAGTTTGTTAAGGTATATGAAGAAACGAAGGTTCCTATTTTTATGATGGAGAATGTTTGTTACCGAAGAGATATCATGGCTGTTCTGAATATGGTCCGTAAGGGGATGTTCGGAGAGCTGGTTCATGGAAGAGGCGGCTATCAGCATGATTTAAGAGGAGTCCTTTTCAATGACGGAGTTACGCCTTACAATTCCGGTGCTGAATTCGGAGAGAAAGGGTTCAGCGAGGCCCACTGGAGAACGGAGCATTATGTAAAACGCAACGGAGAGCTTTATCCAACACACGGATTGGGCCCTGTGGCAGTGATGATGGATATTAACCGTGGGAACCGCCTGACGAGGCTTTCATCATTCTCTTCAAAGTCTGTTGGACTGCACAAATATATCGTGGAACATCCTAAGGGCGGTGAAAATCATCCGAATACCAAAGCAAAATTCAATCAGGGTGATATTGTCACCACACAGATTGCCTGTGCCAACGGTGAGACCATCCTTTTAACCCATGATACAAGTTTGCAGAGACCTTATGATCTTGGGTTCAGGGTACAGGGAACGGAAGGTCTGTGGCAGGATTTCGGCTGGGGAGATTTCAACCAGGGGCATATTTATTTTGAAAAAACAATGAATCACAGCCACCGATGGGAGAATACAGAAAAATGGATGAAAGAATTTGATCATCCTATGTGGAAAAAATTTGAAAGTACGGCTGCAGGTGCAGGACACGGCGGAATGGATTTCTTCGTTATGAATACCTTCATCGAATGTATCAAACGAAATATAGAATTCCCGATGGATGTATATGATCTTGCTCTATGGTATTCTATTACACCACTCAGCGAGGAATCTATTGCTAAAGGAGGCCAGGCTGTTGATATTCCGGATTTCACCAACGGAAAATGGAAAACCCGTAAACCTGTATTTGGAATGACCGATGAATTCTAAAAAAACATTACTCATATTGGCAGGCGGCCTGGGAAGCCGTTATAAAGGCCTGAAACAGATAGACGGAATATTGGATAACGGCTCACCAATCATGGAATATTCCCTATATGACGCATTGGAAGCAGGTTTCAGCAAAATGGTGGTGGTAGTGAACAGGCTAATTCCTCAAAGCTATATTGACCGATTGAATATCATATCCGGAAAAGCAGATTTTGAGCTTCACTGGGTGTATCAGGAAAAAGAAAATTTCCTGCCACCGGATTTTGATTTCTCACAGCGGGAGAAACCATGGGGAACCGGCCATGCTGTTCTCTGTGCAAAAAATGTTGTGCAGGAACCTTTTGTTATGATCAATGCCGATGATTTTTATGGAAAAGAAGCCTATCAGCTGGCAGCTGAAGAAATTGATATGCATATTTCAGGAGCGCAGTTCGGAATGGCTGCCTACCCAGTGGGCACTACTTTGAGTGGAAATGGAAATGTAGCCCGGGGAATATGTACTTTAGATGCTGAAAATTATCTCGTAAAAATAGAAGAACAGACTTCTATCCGAAAGGAAGGAAATCTGATTATGTATACTGAAAAAGGAAAGGATACGGAAATAGATCCCGATGCACTTATATCTATGAATTTTTTTATTTTTCATCCGAATATTTTTAATGCTCTTGAAACTTATTTTAATGATTTTATAAAGTCGGACCCGGAATTATCAGAGGAATTTTATATTCCTTCAGCCGTACAGAGAATGATTGATGAGAAAAAGGCAAAGGTATTGGTAAAAGCTTCTCCTTCGCAATGGATGGGTGTTACCTATGCAGATGATAAAAGCAGTATTAAAGATTTTCTGACATCAGAGATCAAAAAAAACAGATATCCTGAAGATTTATGGAATTAAAACAAATTGTGGCCGGATATACCGGAACTGAAGACTGTACGGTCACTCCTATCGCTAATGGGCTGATCAATACGACCTATTTAGTGGAAGACCCTGATTCTGAGGAAAAATTTATCCTTCAAAAATTCAACACCCAGGTTTTTCAGTTTCCGGAAGTCATTACCCGGAATCATATCCTGATCAACAGAATGCTGGAAAACGGAAACTATCCGCTGCAGCTTGTAAAACCGAAAGAATCTTTATCGGGTCACTATATTCTGAAAGATGAACACGGGGAATCGTGGAGAATGCTTAGCTTTATTGAAGATACAAGAACTTTCTTTAAGATTCCGGACATAAAAACCGCCTATGAATCAGCAAAGGCTGTGGGATGCTTTTTAAATACGGTAAATCCTGAACATCTTCCGGACATTCAGTCCCCAATTCCTGATTTCATTAATTTTGAAAAAAGGATCCTGGATTACCAGTCATCTTTACGATATGCGAATGAAGATCTGCTGAAGGATGCCGGACCGGAAATCGAAACAATGAACGGACTGCTTTTTCTTCCTCAAAAATGGATAGAAATGGAAAAAAACGGCCTGTTGCCCAAAAGAATTATACATGGGGATCCCAATGTAAGAAATATTCTTTTTGATGAGAATTCGAGGCCCCTGGCTGTTATTGACCTGGATACGGTAACGGTATCTACAATTCTGTACGATTTCGGTGATATGGCGAGATCTTATACCAATACTTTGGATGAGGATAATGGATATGCGGATCATAATTTTAATCCCCATATTTACAGAACCGTAAAAGATGGATTTCTGTTATATTTAAAAGATAAACTGACTTTTGAAGAGCTTGAAAACCTTGACTATGCAGCGCAGACTGTCATTTATATTCAGGCAATCCGTTTTCTCACCGATTATCTGACCGGAAATAAATATTATTCAACAAGATATACTGAACACAATCTGGACAGGACAAGAAATCAGCTGGAGTTGCTGAAAGGTCTGAGAAAATACCTGCGTATTGATTAGCTTCCCCACTGATCTCACGAATTGCTACACAATGCTGTCATTGCGAGCGAAGCGAAGCAATCTCATAGGAAAATTTTTATAGTCTCTATCCGTAATAGTAACTGTTTTTAAACTGAGATTGCTTCGCTTCGCTCGCAATGACAGGGGAAAGTTTCGGCGCGGGGAGCTACGCTCGCCGCGCCGAAACTTAAGCTTTTGAAAATCTCTAATTTTCACCTTTTAACTGATCTAATTAACTGATCTAAAATTTTTAAGAAACACATAATATTCTGTGCCTTTTTTGTGGTTAAAAATTTAAATCAGGAACTCCAAAATCTTTTTCCATTCTTCCAGTTTCTTTTCAAAAGATACGGTATGAAGAGGGCTTGTGGAAGGAAGCTGAAAAATGGGTAATCTAAAGTTCTTTCCTAAAATTTTCTGCAGGTTTTTGTATGATTTTCCTCCGTTGCAAAAAATAGCTTTGATATTGGGATGCTCCTCTAGAAGCTCATCAATCCGGTTGGCTTCTTCATTTCTGATCTCCGAATCCAGGCTTCCTTTTCTTTCGCAGGAATCGATAACGTCCCAGACAGCTATGTGATGTTTCTTTAAAATATTTATCCGTTCAGCATAATCTTCAGTAAATTTCTCATTGAACAGTTCAAAAATAATAGTCCAGAATTTATTTTGAGGATGTGCATAATACTGCTGTTTTTCCAAAGATTTTACTCCGGGAATTGAACCTAAAATTAAAATTTCAGACTGATCATCGATTATTGGCGGAAACGAGGAAATTCTGTTTTGCATATTCAAATATATAAAATTTGGCTAAAGCCTTTCAAATTTGAAAACAAAAAGCGGGCTAAAGCCCGCTCCTATTGATTTTTGAAAATTTGGAAATTAATATTTCCTTATACTTATTTACATTTTTAATTACAAAGTTTCCTTTAGCCAGTCGAAGAATTCTCTCTGCCATACCAATCCGTTTTGAGGATGAAGTACCCAGTGGTTTTCGTTCGGGAAATAAACTAATTTAGATTTCAGTCCTCTTAACTTCGCTGCCTGGAAAGCCTCCTGTCCCTGCTCGTAAGGTACACGGAAATCGATTCCTCCCTGAACAATCATGATAGGTTTGTTCCATTTTTCAACGAAATTGCTTGGATTGAATTCTGTATATGCCTTCGGAAGCGGTTTTTCCCATGGAGAACCAAGGTCCCAGTTCGCAAACCAAAGCTCTTCTGTAGTAAGGTACCATGATTTCATGTCGAACAAGCCATCATGTGCAATGAATGTTTTGAATCTGTTTTCGTGGATCCCTGCTAACATGAATACACTGTATCCTCCATAACTTGCTCCTACTGCGGCTACTCTTTCACCGTCTACGTAAGGTAAAGTTTTTGCGAAATCTGTTGCTGCCAGGTAATCTCTCATCGGCTGTCCACCCCAGTCTTTAGAAATTTCTTCGTTCCATTTTGTTCCCCATCCCGGCATTCCTCTTCTGTTGGGAGCAACAATGATATATCCGTTAGCTGCCATTAAAGAGAAATTCCATCTTGTGCTGAAATACTGTGTAAGTGCAGATTGTGGGCCTCCCTGGCAATAGACCAGTGTAGGATATTTTTTACTTGGATCAAAGTTCGGTGGATAATGGAACCATACCCCCATTTCTTTTCCGTCCGATGTTTTCACCATCTTCAGCTCAGATTTCCCCTGAGCCAGCTTGGCGTAAGCATCTTTATTGACTTCGGTCACCTGCTTCATTTCACCGTTTTTCAGGTTGACAGAAAATAATTCCGTTGCATGGTTTATATCTGTTTTTCCTACTAAAAGTGAGGATTTATTGTCAGTGAAAATCTCATTCACATCAAAATCACCTTTTGTGATCTGCTGTACTTTTGCAGCCTTAGGATCTAAAGAAAAAAGCTGTTTTGTTCCTCTGAATGCTGCCGTAAAATAGATGGATTTTGAATCTCCGCTCCAGAATACATCTCCTGAAACACTTTCATCCCAGCCAGCAGTAAGATTCGTTGTTTTCCCGGACTTCCAGTCCATGATTTTCACATCATTTTTGTCGGCTTCATACCCGTCTCTGGCCATACTTTGCCAAACAAGTGATTTCCCGTCCGGACTAAATTTTGGATTAACATCATATCCTGGATTCGATTCTGTTAAATTCTTTGTTGTCCCTGAAGCCAGATCGTAGGCAAAAATATCTGTGTTGGTGCTTGTAGAGTATTCCTTCCCGCTTTTAGGTTTTGTAACATATAAAAGATGTGAAGAATCCGGACTCCAGATAAAATCTTCTGTTCCTCCGAAAGGTCTTTGAGGAGAATCCCATGTTTTACCTTCCAACAGGTCTTTTGCAGATTCTGCTTTATCCGTGGTATTCACTACAAATACATGGTTATATTTCCCTTCATTGAAATAATCCCAGTGTCTGTGGTTCAGGTCTGTATATACCTGAGCTGTCGTTTTAGGAGTATCGCTGTATTTGTCTTTCCCCATTAATTTTTCTACGAGAACCTGTTTGCTGAATGCAATTTTTTTACCGTCCGGAGAGATCACAATATTATCTGCTTCCCCGATGGTGTAAAATTCAGTCCAGGATTTTCCGTTGTCTTTTGAAAGGAAAATCTTATCTCCTTCCTGTGCATAAATCCCGTTTTTATCCCACTGAATAAGGGCTTTTTTACCGAAATCTATTTTGGAAGACTGGTTATTGAGAACATTGAGAAAATAATTCTCATTTTTTGTTTTTTCTGTTTTCAGATCTACCTGTCCCACTTTATAGATCAGTGAAGACTGATCCGGTGAAACGGCCTGCACTCCTACTTTTTTCAAAGTCCAAAGAATTTCAGGTGTCATTAACTGTTGTGCATTCATTAAGAGCGGAGCTGCCAAAGCCAGCAGACTGTACTTAAGTTTCATATGTTGATATACATTTTTAACGGAATTATAGAATCGTTCTGATTTCATCAATCCCTTTTAATTAATTCAAAGATGGCCAAAGTTAATATTTAAAATAAAAAGAAGCGAAAGAATTAACATTAAAGTTTTGATTTATCCTGTATTCAGTACAAATATTTCTGAAATGATATTTCCCGGTTTAAAGCAATAAAAAAGTCTGCCGTAGAAACAGCAGACCTATGATTGTATTATATTGGATCAATTAATCTCCGTCTGAAAACATGGAATTGGCCAGTGAAGTCACAAAGGACAGCAGCACACTGAAGATTAATGCCCACCAGAAGCCGTCTACCACCATACTGTCTATAAAATAATCTGCAATCAAAATGATCACCGCGTTGATCACTAATGCAAACAATCCTAAAGTAATAATTGTAAGCGGCAGCCCAAAAAGGCCCAAAATAGGTTTTACAAAAATATTTAATACTCCCAATACGATGGCAAAAATAATGGCCGAAGAAAATCCTTCGAAATGTACACCCGGAAGCACCTTAGTCAAAAGGTAGGCAATGATCGCTGTAATGAACAGCCTGATAATTAAGTTCATATTATTATTTTTTAATGTTATGGTATTTACGTTGCAAATCCTGTTCCAATTACTCTTAAAAAAAGCCGGTAATCCCTGTATTTACCGAATATTTTTGGCTGCGGTTCTATTTATTTGATCCTCATCATAGTTACCAATGAAGTCGCTACATGACTTTCTGAACCGGTACTTTCATCAAGAACATAAATTTCAGTTCTTACCACGATAATTTTTGCGCCACCTTTTATAACATAAGACCTCGATATTAGGGCATCTCCCAATGCGGGACGAAGGTAGTTGACTTTCAACTCAACGGTCACTACATAGCAATCATCTTTGTAATGACTTACTGAGGCATATCCTGAAGAAACGTCCACCAGAGAAGCGATCATAGCCCCATTGAACATTCCGGCTTTACGGGTCATCATTTCCATTTTGGGAATTTTGATCGAGACAAAATCAGTATCTACTTCCAGCAATTCGGCATTGTAAAATTTCAATGTTTCTGAGCGGCCGAAGCTGTCTGTGATGAGTTTCTTTTTTTCTGGAGTCATGAATAGTATTTTAATCTGAATCTAAATACAAAGTACACAAATGTTTTTCAGAAATACCAGAAAATTCAAAACAAGTTTACTTCTTAGCGCTGAATTTCAAATAATACAGTTAGTTTTTCAACCACAAAAGTCACAAAAGCTTATTGAACACTTAAGTATTTTTAAGTTAAATATATTGCGTATAAAAAGGACACTTAAGTTTCTATGAAATCTTTGATTTTCACGACACCTGTTGTTTATTGGACAATTATTCCCATCCTCTGGAGGGGTGGCGAAAATTCAAAGAATTTTTGACGGGGTGGTTTCCAAAAACACTTACAAAAAATAGTAGCTTTGCAGTAAACAGTATCCATATGATCACAACAAAGATCTTCACCTTTTTAAGCCTGCTGGTTTGCTGTATTTTTCAGGCTCAGACCCTGCATCTGTACGGCGGCTCCAACCAGGATCAATATCTTGGCTGCTTAAACTGTGATACATTTGATAAAGATTCTATCTGGAATTCTTTCGGTGATTACGGAAATGTGCTCAGCTCAAAATCCATTTGGAACGGTTATGGAAACTACGGAAGCTCATACAGCACCTATTCTCCGTGGAGCAGCTATGCGTCTTATCCTCCGGCAATTGTTGATCAGGATGGCAATTTTTTCGGTTACCTTACTTTAAACACCTATAAATCCGAAAGATCAGAGCTGGAATTGGCGCAGATCTTATGCAAATACCATGAGGTCATCAAAAAAGACATCAGTGGATGGTACGATAAACTATTCCGTTAAATTTACGAAAGCTGTACCTGGAAATCTTCTCCCAGTGCTAAAACGCCTTCTGTTAAGGCTTCAGAATGTGTTGTAAATCCTTTCAGCTTTGAAGTTTTTCCTTTTAAAACAAGATCTAGAAGCTGTTTATCTGATAATTTTTTTCCGAAAATATCAAAAGTAATTTTAAAACCACAGTTCTTGAAATCAGAGCATCCTACAGCTGCTTTCCCTTTGATCAGGTGATGTTCTTTACATTTCGGACATTGGGTTTCTTCCCAGGACTGAAGCTCTTTTTTTACGGCAGGCTCGCGTTTTTTCTTTTCTATAACCTCTTCCTTTTCTTCGTACAGTGTAATTACTTTTCCTTTTCCATACACCACTTTTTCGGTGAGTTCCGTTACCATCTGAATCAGTTCTTCTTTGAACTGGTTGGCTTCATATTCTCCTTTTTCAATTTTACGGAGTTTTGATTCCCATTCTCCGGTTAGCTCGGGGCTTTTCAGCAGTTCGTCTTCAATGGTATCAATTAACTGAATTCCGGTTTGGGTAGCAATCAGATTTTTCCTTTTCTTTTCAATATATTTCCTTTTGAAAAGGGTTTCAATGATATTGGCACGGGTAGACGGTCTTCCGATTCCGTTATTCTTCAGAAGCTCACGTAATTCCTCATCCTCCACTTGTTTTCCGGCAGTTTCCATCGCTCTCAGCAGAGTTGCCTCGGTGTATGGTTTGGGTGGTGTTGTTTTTCCCTGGTGGATCATCGGGTCGTGCGGCCCGGTTTCTCCAACGGTAAATTCAGGAATAGTCTGTTCTTCTTCCTTCTCTTTTTCTTTATCTGCAGATTCTTCTTTGGGCTCTTTGGCATATACCGCTCTCCACCCCGGTTCCAGGACCTGTCTTCCGCTTGTTTTGAAGGGAATAGTTCCCACTTTTCCTTCCACCAGTGTATTGGAAATTTTACATTCAGGATAAAAAACAGAAATAAAACGTTTTGCAATCAGGTCATAAACCAGCTTTTCCTCCCTGCTCAGGTTTTGGGAAGGCGGAACCTCCGTAGGGATAATCGCATGGTGATCAGTTACTTTCGTATCGTCAAAAACAGCTTTTGACTTAGGAATGGGTGCTTCTAATAGCGGGGAAATCAGATCCTGATAAAAATGCATTTTCCGAAGAATGCCCTCTATTTTCGGATACAGACTTTCGGATAGATAAGTGGTGTCCACACGCGGATAAGTGACATGCTTTTTTTCGTACAGGCTTTGGATATAATTTAAGGTATTTTCTGCAGAGTAGCCATATTTTTTATTGGCTTCTACCTGAAGTCCTGTTAAATCAAAAAGTCTCAGATTTTTTTCTTTTCCTTCTTTTATCTCAAAAGAAACGATCTCAAAAGGATTCAGTTTAAGATATTCAAGCCCTTTTTCAGCACGGTCTAAGGTTTTTAAACGGTCAATCGCTGCATTGAAAATTACGTCACGGTATTTGGTTTTAAGTTCCCAATATTCTTCGGTATTGAATGCATCAATCTCTTTCTGACGCTGCACCAGCATCGCCAATGTGGGTGTCTGTACCCTTCCGATGGAAAGAACGGCTTTATTACCGCCAAATTTCTTGGTGAATAATCTTGTTGCATTTATTCCCAGCAACCAGTCGCCAATCGCTCTTGCATTTCCTGCCAGATACAGATTTTTATAGTCTTCAGCAGGTTTCAGATTTTCAAAACCTTCTTTAATTGCTTCTTCAGTAAGGGACGAGATCCATAAACGCTGAATGGGTTTATTGCATTTTGCTTTCTGCAGAACCCATCGCTGGATCAGTTCGCCCTCCTGTCCGGCATCACCACAGTTAATGACCTCATCACAATCTTCCACTAATCTTTCGATGACCTTGAATTGGTTTTCAACCCCTTTATTGGGAATTAATTTGATTCCAAAACTGGCGGGGATGATGGGTAACAAAAACAAATTCCAGGATTTATACTGGGGACCGTAATCATGAGGTTCTTTTAGGGTACAAAGATGCCCGAACGTCCATGTCACACAGTATCCGTTACCTTCCATATAGCCCTGTTTAGGCGTTGTAGCACCTAATACTTTGGCGATATCTCTGGCAACACTGGGCTTTTCGGCAATACAAAGTTTCATGAATTTCGGAATTATTGAAGGGGGACAAAAGTCGGGATTTTTTTTGGATTTTGCTAATTTAGTTCGGGAGTTGGTGTTTGATAAATTGCAGACACATGCGTTACAAAGAGGTCCGTAAATTAATCTGAACAGAAATATTAACAAAAATTAAAACAAAATAATCCACTGAAAAACAACTAATTAAAAGTTTTAAAAATAAAAAATATCAAAAAGTCTATTGTTTTAGTGGACTAATAAAAATATATGTTCTATATTTGCAACCGTATTCAGGAAAAGAAATAAAATGATACAAGGATTTAAACATCGGTCAGTAAAGAAACAGACCATCAAAACTATGATGATGTGCAACTGTATGCCTATGCATCAGAAATCCCGTGGCTGACCTTAAATTAAATTACCATATTCTAAAGGCCTTACCACGTTGTAGGGCCTTTTTATTTTAATGCACATTATACAAAATATAGAGATGAGCACTTCTAAAAACAGCTGGCTGGTACCAGTAGCATTTATCAATATTTACGTGATTTGGGGAATTACATTTCTTGCCATTTCATTTGGTCTGAAAGGGTTTCCTCCTTTTATTCTTTCCGGATTCCGCTTTTTGGCAGCAGGACTTTTGATGATCGGCTGGCTGCTGGCTAAGGGTGAAAAAGCCAATTCTCTGATCAACTGGAAGAAAAATGCCATCACAGGAATACTTATCCTTACGGGTGGAACAGGTCTTGTAGCCTGGGGTGAGCAATATGTATCGGCTTCTGAAGCTGCGATTGCCATTGCTACAGGGCCATTCTGGTTTATTGCTATTGACAGGAAGAACTGGAAATATTATTTTTCAGACAAATTTATCCCGATCGGTCTGATCATAGGTTTTGCAGGCTTGATCTTATTCCTGAACGGAAGCGTTTCCGGTGCACACCATGCAGCGACAGGCAGCCGCCTTCGTATCACCGCTTTCATTGTGCTGGCATTAAGTTCTGTAGCATGGGTTCTGGGATCTTTATATTCAAAGAAAAATCCGTCCTCGCATTCAACGTTTATGAATATTGCCCAGCAGCTAATCACAGCAGGTGTCGCCGCTTTTATTATTGCTGCATTCAGAAAAGAATGGCACAGCTTTTCATTCTCCAATGTTCCGGTATCGGCATGGACAGGTGTACTTTTCCTGATATTCTTCGGATCGATTGTCGCTTATTTATCTTATATATGGCTGCTTTCTGTAAAACCTGCAGCTTTGGTGAGTACACATACTTACATCAATCCTATTGTTACCGTATTGGCAGGTTGGATTGTAGCCGGACAGACCATTAACGGCAGCCAGCTGTACGGATTGTCCGTTATATTACTGGGAGTTCTTCTTACCAACGCCACCAGGTATTTCAGACTTTCAAAAAGGTCAAAAGTGAAGATAAGAAGACTGAAACGTTTTTTCAATAAGACCGCACGACCGTATCAGCCCATTTAAAATTAAAACTATACATTAAAAATGATAGAAATCAAAAACATTTCAAAAACATTTCATCAGAAGAAGCAGTCCTTCAAAGCACTGGATCAGGTAAGCCTGAGCATAGAAAAGGGAGATATTGTTGGAATCATCGGATTTTCCGGAGCTGGAAAAAGCACTTTGATCCGTACCGTGAATCTTCTGGAAAGACCTGATGAAGGCCAGATTATCATCAATGGAAGAGACTTTACTAAGCTAAGCTCAAAACAGCTTGCGGGTGAGCGGAAAAAAATCGGGATGATCTTCCAGCATTTTAACCTGCTTTCATCAAGAACTGTTTTTGATAATGTAGCCCTTTCATTAGAACTGGATCATGTCAGTAAGAATGAGATCAACAGAAAAGTAAATGAACTGCTGAAGATCGTTGGACTGGAAGAAAAAGCCAATGATTATCCAAGGAGCCTTTCGGGTGGACAGAAACAGAGGGTAGCCATTGCAAGAGCATTAGCCAATGATCCCTATCTTCTTCTATGTGACGAAGCTACGAGCGCGCTGGATCCCGCAACTACACAGTCTATTCTGCAGCTTTTAAGGGATATTAACCAAAGGCTCGGCATCACTATTCTGCTGATTACCCACGAAATGGAAGTTATCAAGGCGGTCTGCAATCATGTGGCTGTTATTGACAAAGGAAAATTATTAGCAAAAGGAACATTAAGCGAGATCATTTCGGATAAAGAAAATCCGGTGATCCGACAATTTATAAATTCAGATATCATGACGATTCCTCAGGAACTCAATAAAAAACTGCAGAAAGAGCCACAGGACGGTTTATTTCCGCTGGTTGAAATAGAACTCAACGAAAATATCAGTGTTGAAAAACTGCTTTCAACGCTTTATGACCAATATAAAATACCTTACCGGCTTCTGAAAGCTGATGTAGAATATCTCGGTAATTCAAACTTCGGAAAACTTCTGCTTCAACTGCAGGGAGAAACCGAGGAAAACCAGAAAGCAATCTACTATTTTAACCAGAATAAAATTCAAAATACAGTAAAAGGATATGCTTAGTGATGCGGTAATCTCTCTTTTAGGAAAGGGACTTTGGGAAACGGTTTATATGACATTTGTTTCAGGATTTTTTGGATTTGTTTTAGGTCTACCGGTCGGGATTCTATTATTTTTAACTAGGAAAGGGCAGCTGTTGGAAAATGCAGTGTATTACAGAGTCATCTCTATTCTGGTTAATATTTTCCGGTCTATTCCTTTTATTATTTTAATTGTCTGGATGATCCCTTTTACGAGAGTGATCATAGGAACTTCAATAGGAATGAATGCAGCCTTAGTTCCACTGAGTGTAGGAGCAGCTCCGTTTATCGCCAGACTGGTGGAAAACAGCCTTCTTGAGGTTCCACATGGCTTGATAGAAACTGCAAGAGCGTTAGGGGCATCTCCTTTACAGATCATCCAGAAGGTACTGCTTCCGGAAGCGCTTCCTTCCCTGATCAACAATGCCGCTATTACCCTGATCACTCTGGTAGGTTATTCTGCGATGGGTGGAGCACTGGGAGCCGGCGGATTAGGACAGATTGGTTATCAGTACGGGTATATCGGGTATGATGCGGTGATTATGAATGTGGTACTCGTACTGTTGGTGGCACTGGTATTTATCATACAGTTTGCAGGAGACAGATTGGCAAAGAAGTTTGATCACAGGTAAGTAAAAGGGAGAAAGCATTAAGGTGAATTTCTCTTTACCAGCAAATATTCAATTAAAATAACGACAGGTGGTTTCGAGAGTCTCAGCCACCTTTTAATCATAAATAATCTAATGAAAAAGATAAAAACAATAGCCCTTTTAATGGCTGGGCTTTTCCTATTCAATGCATGTTCCGGAAAGAAAGATGACCCGAACCATATTGTAGTAGGAATTACCTACGGTCCGGAACTGGAAATTGCCGAAGCAGCTAAAAAAGTAGCCAAAGAAAAATACAATCTTGATGTGGAGCTGATTCCTTTCAATGATTATGTAGTCCCAAACGAGGCTTTGAACAACGGAGATATTGAAGCCAATGCTTTCCAGCATGTTCCTTACCTGAACGAACAGTCGAAGCAGAGAGGCTACAAACTGGCTGTGGTAGGAAATACTTTCGTTTATCCTATTGTAGCCTATTCTAAGAAAATCCGAACAATCAGCCAACTTCAGAACGGAAGCACCGTCGTCATTCCGAATGATCCGACCAACGGCGGACGCTCACTTCTTTTGCTTCAGAAAAACGGGCTTTTAAAATTAAAAGAAGGAATCGGACTTCTTCCCAAAGTCACAGATATTACTGAAAATCCAAAACAGCTGAGAATTCTTGAGATTGAAGCGCCACAGCTTCCGAGAGTACTGGATGATAAAGAAGTGGTTATTGCTGTTATCAATAACAATTTTGCATCCCAGGCTGGTTTGGATGCTGCTAAACAGGGGGTATTCAGTGAGGATAAAGATTCACCATACGTCAATGTAATCGTTGCGACCCATGACAATAAAAATTCCGCTAAAGTCAAAAACTTTGTAAAAGCCTACCAGTCTGATGAAGTGGCTAAAAAAGCTGAGGAAATCTTCAAAGGAGGGGCAGTGAAGGGATGGGAAAATCATGAGTAATATGCTTTTGCAGGTATAGAGGTTTGAGAGTCGGAGAGTTTTAGAGTTTTAGAATTTCGGAGTGCAGAGTATATCGTAACAGAGAACTCAAACCTCCGGAGCACGAAACTATACACTCCAACTCTCAAACCCCTATACTCTCAAACTTTGAGACTCGAGATCAAAAAAATTTATTGGTTAAAAATTATTTTCTCAATTTGAGATAATAAAAATTTTACTTACTTTTGTTGTTAATCAATAAAAAGGCATTTTATGTTCAAGAAAACCGCCATTGTAAGTTTATTCACTTTTATTGCTGCTTCATATATGGCCCAGACTCATACCCAACCCGTTTATTTAGATGAATCAAAACCTGTAGAGCAGCGTATTCAGGATGCTCTTTCGAGAATGACCGTGGAAGAAAAAGTGGCTATGCTGCATGCACAGTCCAAGTTCAGTTCGCCCGGCGTTCCAAGACTGGGAATTCCTGAATTCTGGACCACAGACGGTCCTCACGGAGTACGTCCGGAAGTGATGTGGGACGAATGGGACCAGGCCGGATGGACGAACGACTCCATCATTGCCTACCCTGCCCTGACAGCACTTTCTGCAACATGGAACAAGAAAATGTCCTGGAATTACGGGAAAGCCTTAGGGGAAGAAGCCCGATACAGAAAAAAAGATATTCTTCTGGGACCCGGTGTTAATATCTACAGAACACCTTTGAACGGAAGAAACTTCGAATATATGGGTGAAGACCCTTACCTGACTTCAAAAATGGTGGTTCCGTATATCAAAGGAGTACAATCCAATGGTGTGGCCACTTCTGTAAAGCATTTTGCTTTAAATAACCAGGAAATGTTCCGACATACAAGCAACGTAAATATTGATGACAGAACGTTATATGAGATCTACCTTCCCCCTTTTAAAGCGGCGGTAACTGAAGGAGACTCATGGACGATCATGGGCGCTTATGATATGTACAAAAACCAGTATGCCAGCCAAAACCAGTATCTTTTAAATGACATTCTGAAAAAGGAATGGGGCTACAAAGGCGTTGTGGTATCAGACTGGGGAGCGGTAAACAATACGGAACAGGCAATCCACAACGGATTAGACCTTGAATTCGGAAGCTGGACGAACGGACTTTCTGCAGGGACAAAAAATGCCTACGACAATTATTATTTGGCAAAACCTTATTTGGATCTTATCAAAGCCGGAAAAGTAGGAACACAGGAGCTTGACGATAAAGTGACCAGACTACTTCGTTTAGCCTACAAAACTACGATGAACAGGAACAAACCTTTCGGGAATATCGCTTCTGAAGAGCATAAAGCCGTAGCCAAAGAGATCGGGGAAGAAGGAATTGTATTGCTGAAAAATCAGGGAAATGTACTTCCTATCGATCTTAATAAAGCTAAAAAAATTGCGGTGATCGGTGAAAATGCCATCAAGATCATGACCGTCGGCGGAGGTTCTTCCTCTTTAAAGGTAAAATATGAAACACTTCCGCTGGACGGAATCAAGTCCAGATTTGGAAAGCAGGCCGACGTGCAGTATGCAAGAGGTTATGTAGGGGACATCGGGGGTGAATATAACGGGGTGAAATCCGGACAGAACCTGAAAGACGACCGTTCTGCATCTGAATTACTGAACGAAGCTGTAGAATTGGCCAGGAAGTCCGACTATGTGATTTTCGTTGGAGGACTGAATAAATCTGATTTCCAGGACAGTGAAGGTAACGACAGAAAAAGTTATGGACTACCCTATAATCAGGACAATTTGATTTCTGCATTAGCGAAAGCAAATAAAAATCTTGCAGTGGTTCTGGTTTCCGGAAATGCAGTGGCTATGCCTTGGATTAAAGAAGTTCCTTCTGTTGTACAGTCGTGGTATCTTGGTTCCGAGGCCGGAAATTCTATTGCTTCTGTATTGGCTGGTGATGCAAATCCGTCAGGAAAACTTCCGTTTACTTTTCCTGTGAAGCTGGAAGAAAATTCGGCGCATAAACTGGGAGAATATCCCGGACAGAAAGATGAACTGGCTGCAGGAAAAGGAAAAGACCAGAAAAATCCGATCAATATTACCTATAACGAAGGTGTTTTTGTGGGTTACCGCTGGCACGACACAAAAAAGATCAAACCTTTATTCAGTTTCGGACATGGATTGAGCTATACCACATTTGAGTTTGGAAAGGCTTCTGCTGATAAAACAGTGATGTCTCAGGACGATAAAATTACATTCACTGTGACAGTAAAAAATACAGGAAAGAAAGCAGGTGCTGAAGTTGCACAACTTTATATCAGTGATATCAAAGCTTCTGTCCCGCGCCCTGCAAAGGAACTGAAAGGTTTTGAAAAGGTTTATTTAAATCCTGGTGAACAGAAAGAAGTGATTTTCACAATTGATAAAACAGCATTAAGCTATTTTGATGCAGACAAGCACGAATGGACAGCTGAACCTGGAGATTTTGAAGCGCAGATCGGGAATTCTTCAGATGGAATTAAGACAAAGGTGAAGTTTACGCTGAAGTAATCATTATTAATATATTTAATATCAAAGCAGGTTCTACGGGATCTGCTTTTTCTGTAAAACCATTCTGCATTCTAAACAAAAGAACGAAAAATTCAAGACCTAGAACTTTCCGCTAAAAATGAAATTTGTTCTCTAAAAACTCTTGCAGAATTACTCTATATTAAAAGTCATAATTTTATCCGGATTGATAGTATCAAATGATACTATCAAGAACCTTAATCACTTCATCCACAAAAAAATGCCCGGATCTCTCCGGACATCGCAAATTTACAAGGATTAAAAAACAGATATGCTAGTTGGCACTCTCAAAATAATGGATCATCCCGCCTTCAGGAAGATGATATTTCTGTGTATTAATTTCTGACTCTTCATTACCACTGTTTTCCAAAAAGGAATTGCTGAAAAGAGCATAAGATGGCTGCTCGGCAAATTCATTTTTCAACATCTGATGAGCTTCTACTATTGTTTTGCCATAAAGCTTTTTAAAATTCCCGATCGTATACTGTGAAAATTTTCCATAGTGGACAATGAATTTCAGCGACATGTCGATGGCTGTACTGAGTTCCTGGCTTAACTCTTTAATCTTTTGGTTAAATGCATTCCGCATGTTCCAGAGCATTTTTGAAATACGCTCATAAGACGGATGATTGTCGTACCTGTAAAATAAAATGGCGTCGCCCTCGATTTCTGAAATCTCAAAATACTGATCATTCATATCAATCAGCGTAGATAGGAGTTGTCTTACAATATATTCTCCTGTATAAAGTTTGGTATTGAACACAAATTCAGTAAACCCGCTGAAATCAGGAATAAGAATGATACCCTCATGTATATTTGTATTCTTCATAATGATTTAGTTTAAAAACCTGCTGCATTATGATAGACGAAGCAGGTTTCATTTTACTTTACTGCCAGCCGCCGCCAACCGCTCTGTACAGAGAAGTGATGGCATTCAATCGTTGTGCTTTCAGGGAAGCCAGATCCAGTTCTGCCTGAAGCTTATTGCTTTGCGCAATGATCACCTCCACATAAGTCGCTGAATTGTATTTAAATAAAATATCAGCTTTTTTCACGGCCTCACCGGATTTCACGGCCAGCCCTTCTGCAATTTTCTGCTGTTCTTCCAGCTTCTGAATCTGGACCAGTGCATCAGAAACTTCTCCAACCGCTTTTAAAACGGACTGCTTAAAATTAATTTCAGCCTGATCTGCCAGCACTTTAGACTGCTCATACTGTGTTTTCAGCTGTTTCCCGTTTAAAATAGGCTGTGCAATCATGCCCGCCGCCATTCCGAAAAGGGAACCGGGAACACTGAACCAGTGGCTTGCCTGAAATGCATTCAGCCCGCCCTGAGCTGTGATATTCAGGGAAGGGTACATACTCATTTTTGCGACATGAATAGCTGCTGCACTTTTCCTTACTTCAAGTTCAGCAGTTTTAATATCAGGCCGGTAGCTTAATAATTCTGACGGGATTCCTGCTGCAATTCTGTCCGGCGACTGTACATTATTGAGGCTTGCGCTTCTTTCAATCTTATCAGGCATGGAGCCTGTAAGCAGACTCAGTGCATTTTCCTGAACCGCAATAGAACTTTCAATAGCAGGGACCGTTTTTAAAATCTGATCTTTCACTATTTCCTGTTGCTGTACAGCTAAAGCGGTCGTTAAGCCCAATTCCTGCTGCTTGGTTAAAAACTTCAGTGTTGTATCAGAATATTCCAGATTGGATTTTGTAATCTGAAGTTGGGTATCCAGCATCAGTAAATTATAATATCCCTGTACAACAGATGCTACCAGCTGGGTTTTAACCGCCTTGGCTGCTTCCTGGGTTTTCAGATATTCTGTCAGAGCCTGTTCTTTTCTTCCTTTGATCTTCCCCCAGATGTCTGCTTCCCATGAAATGTTCACAGATGTTGTATAATCTTCCGTATATTTTTTCCCCATAAACTGCCCTGCCATTATTCCATTCATACTGTTGTCCGAAGGGCGGCTGATACTGGCATTCGCAACGGTTGCACTGATCGTGGGAACATTCCCCCACTTGCTTTGGTTATAAGCAAGGGAGGCATATTCTATCTGTTTCAATGCAACAAGAAAGTCATTATTCTGTGCGATGGCTTTATCAATAAGGTTGATCAGAACAGGATCTTTAAAAAAATCTCTGTAGCTGGTTTTTGCTATGTTTTCCTGAGTTTCTGCAACAATACTGTCATTTCTGAAGGCTTCAGGTATTTTCATTTCAGGCTGTTCATACTTCTGAACTTTGCACGAAACGGCAACTCCTGAGATCAATGCGAAATATGCTATGTTTTTAATTGAATTCATTTTAATAATCATTTGGATTAATATTCCCAGTCTGCTGCTGTCACTACTTTCCCGCTCATTCTTTCATGTAAGGCCTGGAAGACTACAAAAAGTACAGGAACCACAAATATCCCTAAAACAGTTCCGAAAATCATCCCTGAAACTGCAGCATATCCAATAGAATGGTTTCCTAAAGCCGAAGGTCCTATTACAAACAGTAAGGGAAGAAGTCCGGCAATAAATGCCAATGAGGTCATCAGGATCGGACGCAAACGGGCTTTGGCTCCTTCTACCGCAGAAGCAATAAGGCTTTTCCCTGCTCTTCTACGCTGAATGGCAAATTCCACAATCAGAATTCCGTTTTTCGCTAATAAACCAATGAGCATTACCAAAGCGATCTGTACGTAAATGTTGTTGGACAGGTCTGCCATCGTAATTCCTACAAATACACCTGATAAACCTACAGGAATGGCAATAAGCACAGCCAATGGAAGTACATAACTTTCATACTGGGCCGATAAAAGAAAGAAAACAAAGATAATACACAGTCCGAAGATCATTACCGACTGTGAACCTGCACTTACCTCTTCACGGCTCATCCCTTTATAATCGTAAGTATATCCCGGAGGAAGTACCTGCTTGCTTACCTCGTCAATAGCTGCCATTGCCTGTCCCGTACTGAATCCGGGAGCCGGCATTACCGTTAGATTCGAAGAGTTGAACAGATTGAAACGGTCTACTACTTCTGCTCCTGTTACCTGTTTTAAGCTAACCAATGTGTTGATAGGAACCATTTCTCCTAAATTATTTTTAACGAAAATACCGTTCAGTGATTCTTTATCTTCTCTCATTTCAGGAGTAGACTGAACCAAAACTCTGTAGTATTTCCCGAACCGGTTGAAATCCGAAGACTGAATACTCCCGTAATACCCCTGCATTACACCCAATACATCGGAAACATTCACGCCAAGCTGCGCTGCTTTCACCTCATCTACCAGCACTTCAAACTGCGGATAGGTTACATCAAAAGTTGTAAACGCAACCGCCACTTCCGGTCTCTGCATCAAGGCACCCATCATTCCGTAAGAAATATTTCCAAGATTCTGAAGTTCCCCGTTCGTACGGTCCTGAAGCACAAGCTCCATTCCGCTGGTATTTCCGAAACCGTCTACTGTAGGCGTATTGATGACAAGAAAATTTGCTCTTTTATCCTGTGAAAGTGTTCCCTGCACCTGACCGATGATGTCATTGATATTACTTACATTTCCTCTTTCCTCCGTTTTTTTCAGTTTAACGAAAATAGAAGCCGCGGAAGATGACATGGACCCACTGAATAAGTTCAGCCCGTCCACAGAAATTACTTTTTCCACTGCCGGATTTTTCATTAACAGGTCTTCGGTATCAGAAACTACTTTAGTCGTTCTGTCTTTGGATGCTCCCGGAGCAAGATTGGCCGTTACGATGATAAAACTCTGGTCTTCATCAGGAATAAATCCTTTAGGCGTTGTCATAGACATCCATACAAACAGTCCTCCGAATACAAGAATAAGGATCCCCGCTACCCATTTTCTTTTTAATAGGAATAGAATTGCTTTTCCGTAACGGAAGGTCAGTTTATTAAAACTTGCATTAAACCCGGCAAAGAAACGGTCTTTAAAGTTCATTTTCTCATGAGTACCCGGATGGTGCTGTTTCAAAAATATAGCACACAAAGCAGGGCTCAACGTCAATGCATTAATAGCTGAAATCACAATGGCAATCGCTAATGTCAGGGCAAACTGCTGATAAAACAATCCCGTAGAACCACTCATAAAAGCTACCGGGACGAATACCGCAGACATCACTAATGTAATGGAGACAATAGCTCCTGTAATCTCACTCATCGCCGACATGGTCGCAGCCCTTGGGTTAAGCTTTTTATGTTCCATTTTAGCATGGACTGCTTCCACGACGACAATGGCGTCATCCACCACAATACCAATGGCCAGTACCAGGGCGAACAACGTCAGGATATTAATAGAAAAACCAAACAAATTCATAAAGAAGAAAGTTCCCACAATAGACACCGGAACCGCAATAGCAGGGATTAGCGTAGAGCGGAAATCCTGCAGGAAGATGTATACCACGATGAATACCAGGATAAATGCCTCGATCAAAGTATGGATTACCTGATCAATAGACTGGTCCAGTGCTTCTTTTGTAGCATAGGGAATTTCATAATTCATTCCCTCCGGGAACGATTTTTCAAGTTCCTTCATTCTCTCCTGAAGGGCGATCTGTACCTCGTTGGCATTAGATCCGGCCATCTGGAAAATCGCCATCGTTACCGACGGTTTTTTGTTGAAATTAGAAGAAACGGTATAACTATATGCCCCAAATTCTACTTTGGCAACATCTTTTAGCTTTAAAACAGAACCATCGTTCAATGCTTTAATTGTAATATTCTCATACTGTTCTGGCTCAGTGAATTTTCCTTTGTAACGAAGGACATATTCCATCGCTTCCTTACTTCTTTCCCCGAATCTTCCCGGAGCCGCCTCAAGGTTCTGCGTCTGGATCGCCCGTGAAACATCTGAAGGCGTAAGGTTGTAGGAAGTCAGTTTATTGGGATCAAGCCATACTCTCATGGAGTAATCTTTGTTTCCGTATACCATGGCATCTCCTACTCCTTTTACTCTTTTCAGTTCGGGAACGATATTGATTTTAGCATAGTTCTCAAGGAAAAGATCATCCATTGTACCATCTTTACTGGTCAGTGAAACCATGGCGATCATACTGTTCTGTCTTTTCACCGTTGTGATTCCGGCCTGAATAACTTCTGCCGGAAGCTGATTGGTTACCTGCGCCACTCTATTCTGAACGTTAATCGCAGCCTGGTCCGGATCCGTACCCAGTTTAAAGATTACGGTAATACTTAAAGTACCGTCATTACTGGCTGTGGATGTAATATAATCCATGTTTTCCACCCCGTTGATGGCATTTTCCAAGGGTGGCGCCACGGACCTGGCAATCGTTTCTGCATTGGCTCCGGGATACGCTGCAGTTACCATTACGGTAGGCGGAGCGATATCAGGAAATTTGGTGATCGGAAGGCTGACCATACCGACGATACCCAGAATAACAAGCAACACGGAGATTACCGTTGCCAGTACGGGTCTTTTTATAATTGTCTTTAACATGATTTTTTCTTACGATTTTTTCGGTTGGGCATTCTTCTTCTGAGCAACTACCGGCGTTCCCGGCTGCAGCCTGTCGAAACCAGCTACAATATACTCGTCACCGGCTTTCAGTCCTTTTGAAACGATGAAATTATCACCAGCTTTTCCGGTTACTTCCACCGGAAGCATTACTGCTTTTCCGCCTTTGATAGAGAACACAAAGATCTTATCCTGAATGGTTCTCGTAGAAGCTATGGGAAGCAAAACCACATGACTGTAAAACTGATTCATTACAATTTTTCCGGTATTCCCGCTTCTCAAAAGATTGTCCGGATTGGTAAATTTTGCTCTTAACGTGATGGAACCTGTAGTTTTGTTGAACTGCCCTTCTACAGCATCTATTTTTCCGGTCTGTGCATATTTCTCGCCTCCGGAAAGCAATAGGGAAACAACCGGCGTATTTTTGATGATCTCACTGATATTACTTCCTGCCTGCTGTTTCTGGAAGCTGTTAAAATCATTTTCACTCATGCTGAAATAAGTATAAACCTCGTGAATATCAGATAAAAGTGTGATCGGTTCCTGATTGGAGGGCGTCATCAAACTTCCCAGACGGTAATTGAATCTCCCGATAAATCCGCTTACCGGAGCTTTAATGGTAGAAAAATTAAGATTGATCTTTGCTGATTCAATGGCAGATACCGACTGACTTACGGCTCCTCTGGCTGCGTTGTAAGCTGCTTCCGCTTCTTTTACCTGGATATCAGAAACCATTTTATTTCTTAATAATTCCTTTTTCCTGTCGAGATCAATTTTCGAAGTGGAAAGATTGGCCTGCGCTGTGATCAGTACTGCCTGAGCGCTTTTCATCTGCTCACGGAAGATCTGGTCTTCTATTTTGAAAAGCGGCTGTCCCGCTCTTACATAATCTCCTTCATCTACAAAGATCTTACTTAAATATCCCGTAACCTGCGGTCTTATTTCTACATTGGAGATTCCTTCCACTGATGCTGCATATTCCCTGGAAACAGAAGCGTCTCCCTGCTTCACTTTATCTACCGGAAGTTCGGGGGCCTGCTGTTGATAAGACTGATTTTGATTGTTTTTCCTGCATCCTGCCAAGACGATCAGCGCGAGGAAAAGTATAGTTGATTTTTGAATAAAAAATCTCTGCATAACAATATTCCTTTAAATTTACCCGGCAAAATTCGCCCTAAAAAAATTCAACCGAAATATTCAAAAAACTCCTTATTTTGTCGAAAAGACTCCTAATTCTTTAAAACATGAGAAATATCATTTAATACCTTTTAGTAAAATACACAAAGAATATAATTCTACTTTTTACATCAAAAAATATTAACAATTTAGCAAAAAGACATCAAAATCAAGTATTAAACCCATTAAAGGATTGATTATCAATATAAATCATCTTTTTTATATTCCAATGGCGACCTTCCTGTATGCTTTTTAAAGAATTTACTGAAAGATGCCTGATCAGAAAACTTCAGCTCTACAGCAACATGACTGACATTGAGGTTCGGATTTTTGAGAAGAAGTCTGGCTTCTACAGCCAATACCTGATGAATGATATCACGTGGTGATTTGAACATCGTTTTATTGATTACTTTGGTCAGATATTTACGGCTGATACATAGTTTGTCTGCATAAAACTGTACATTATGCTCATCTTTAAAATGTTCCCGGACGAGGGTAAAAAAGCTGGTCGTCAGTTCATCCTCACGATGGGTTACCTGATGCGGTTTTTCAATTTTCTTAAAATAATTGTCGATTTCATAGATCACCAGAGAAAAGTGATGCCAGATCATTTCATTGAAGTAATAATTTTCTTTTTCTGTATTGTTCAGTACTTTCAGTTCATCAACGTGGAAATTCAGTCTTCTGTAGAGATCGGGTTCATTCCTGATAATGTGTGTAGGATCTGCTGAAAGGCTTTTCAGTACATTATTCGACTTATAGTTAAACCCCGCATCAGAAATAAAATCCAGGGAAAAGAAAATATATTTAGCCCTGTAATCTTCTGAGATCATATCCACCCAGAATATTTCTGAAAAAGGGCAGAAAATGATATCACCTTCAGATACACCATAGCTCTTGTCATCAAGTCTGAAACGGATTCCTCCCTGCTGTACCATAAAAATGCAGAAATAATCTGAACGGTAAGGGGTATTGAGCTTTATGGCATAATTAGCCTTATCAATTTCCATCACCACAAATTCCTTTATCCTGAGATCAAACTCTACTTCATTAAGAAGTTCTTCAAAAGTAAATAAGGACACAAATTCTACGGGGTCTGTGGTGGACTTTTTAGCCATTAAGAATGAATTAGAGTACGAAATTAGGCTATTTGTATGAATGAGACAAAACGCAGATAAGCTAAAAGACAGAAGAATGAAGAGAAAGTACTTTCTTTATACTTCAATAATCAGCTCTTTTTCATACCCATTATATTTTTCATCAATATAGCCATGCGGGTTACAAATAATTTCGGTTTTCCCGATAGAGTATCTGAATGGCGTATGGATGTGCCCATGAATCCAGTATAATGGCTGATGCTTTGTAATAAAATCTTCCATATCAGAAGCATAGGCAGCGGTAAGGGGATCTTCTTTGTACTGTTCCGGGACAGATTGAATGCTCGGCGCATGGTGGGTAACGACAATATTTTGTAAGCCTCCAGAGTTTTCCAGACTTTCTTTTAACCAGAGCTTTGAAAACTGATGAATTCTAAACGTATCAATGGTCCTCATTTTTGAATACGAAGGATCCCGCCTGATCTTTTTATAATCATTCATTTTCGGCTGACAGATCATTCCGTAATGTAAGGGATTTCCAAAAATAGAAAAGTCGGTCCACAGTGTGGCTCCGTGAAATCGGATACCGTCAATATCTACAGCTTCATTTTCAAGAACAAAAATATTTGAACCTTCGGTAGCTTGCTTTATTTTGTTTAATGTTTTAGGATAGGAGCCTTTATAATATTCATGATTTCCCAGAACATACACAACAGGTTTGTTCATGATTTTCGACTTGATCCATTCAATTCCTTTTGTTCCCAGATTAATATCTCCGGCTAATACGACTATATCTGCATGGTCAAAAAATAAATCAGTTGATCCGAATTCCTGGTGAAGATCACTGATGATCTGTATTTTCATTCTGCTAAAATAAAAAGAACCGGCATTATAATACCGATCCTTTTTCATATAGTTTGTATATTTTACCTGAGTCCGGGAAAAGATTAAAATTAAACGCAATGATAAACAAGGTTTTTAAGCATTCATTTGGTTTTAAGATAAACAAAGCCGTTTCGCTTATTGATAAGCAATACACAGGGAGTTATATTGTATTACTTTGCTGAATGAAATGCCCTTGTTTACCTTACTATACATAGCAGAAAATCTACTTTGTTTGCCTTTGCGATAAGAATACAGTTGTTTTCTGACATTGCCGAATTCAGATTATTTAATAAAAACTGATTGTATCAGGACTTATTTATAAACAAATAACTGTTATACTTATATGCTCTTTTATCTTGAAACAAAGGAACCAAAAATTCAAGGCTGAAATCTTTCGCTAACAATTAAAACTTGCTTCTAAAATTCCCAAACTCGTGTGGATTTATTGCTACTGCTTCGTTTCAATAGTCTTCCCACACTCAGACACTGGGAATTTTTTAACGAATTAAATTATAATTTTCTTAACGCTACAGCTTCCAGGCCAGCATTAACGCCCACAACAAAAAAAGAACGCAGATATTTTTATAGTTATCTTCCTGATCAACAACAAGCTGTCTTCTTGTTTTCATTCAGAAAGAAGTAGTAACTCCTGCGTTAAGATTATGGATTTATTTACGAAACAGCTATTCTAGTCGGTCTGGTTTTTAAACTTTTAACAATGAAATACAGCAGCATTCCAAGAGCCAGAAGAGCATATCCAACCAGGATGATCAGACTTAAATCTCCAACTGCATATTGGGAAGGAAAGATCTGGCTCATCAAAGTCATGAACGAGAGTCCGATGCCCGCCCCAAGGAAGTAACTTGTAGAGCTCAGACTGGATGCCACACCATAATGTGAAGGTTCCACATCCTGAATTCCCATCACCGAAAGTGCTGTAAAACAGAATGTCATCCCGATTCCTGAAATACATGCAGCTCCCAGTAGAACAACAGCCAGCGGATGTCCCGTATACACAGCAATCAGTAAGGCTAAAGCTCCCGCCAGCATAAAACTCCATCCGAACACGCCCATCTGCGAAGAATTTAATCTCCTGGAAATATGAGGTAAGACAAATTTTGCTGCCAGTGCAGACATGATACTGAAAGGTACAAGCATCAGCCCGGCTGAAGCCGCAGTGTGTCCCATATCTTTCTGAAGCATTAATGAAATAAGAAACAAGAACCCTATAAAAAATGCCCCCAACATGAAGAAAACCGCATTAGAAATCTTCAGTGACCTGTGTTTCAACAACTGCAAATCGATCAGAGGCTGGGCTACAGATCTCAGTCTCATAAATACACCAGCCAAAAGCAGAACGGCAAGTACCAGAGAACCTATAATCATGAAAGAATTTTCTTTTATATGAACCAGTTCATGAGTTCCGTAGGTAAGACTCAACAGTCCTAAAACAAGCAGTATTCCGGATATAAGGTCTGTTTTCTGACCGGTTTCACTTTTTTCATCTGCAGGCAGATATTGATAGGCAAAAATTAGCGTCAGGAAAAGAACAGGCACATTGATCAGGAAAACCCAGTGCCAGCTCAGATAAGTACTGATAATTCCACCTACAGAAAGCCCGCTTCCCGAACCAATCGCCGCAAAAGAACTGAAAATCCCAATGGCACGGTTACGTTCCTGCTCTCCTCTGAACGTATTCGTCACAATGGATAAAGCTGAAGGCATAATCAAAGCTGCTCCCAGCCCCTGAAGAGCACGGAATACGGCCAAAAATTCAAAGCTATGCGAGAGTCCGGCACCTAATGAAGTCAGCATAAAAATAAGACCTCCGATAAGGAATACTTTTTTGCGCCCGATCTGATCGGAAAGCTTTCCGCCAATAATCAGAAAACCTCCGAAAAACAGTACATAAAGGGTCTGCAGCCACTGTACCGTCTCCGCTCCTATATGAAACTGCTCCTGAATAGAAGGAATCGTTAAATTAATAATGGCAATATCCAAAGCCTCCACAAAAGTTCCTACTGATGCTAATATTAATATTAAGTTTTTCCTTGTACTCATGTATTCAAATTTCCTGCAAAATTAATTTTAAAAGAACATATGTAAAAATTATATAGTAAATTTGGAACGAATTTGTATTTTAACTAATTTTAAAAGAACAAATACACTATTACCATCAACAACAAGCTTAAAAACAGAACAAATGACTGCAGAACATTATACTCCTGACGAAAAAGACCTGTCTATTCTGCGTTTGCTGCAGAAAGACTCCAAAATGAGTGTTCGTGATATCTCAGCAAGAATCAATCTGAGCCCTACTCCTACTCATGAACGCATTAAACGAATGGAAAAACTCGGAATCATCAAGGAATACACCGCTGTACTGGACCGTAAAAAAGTTAATAAAGGCATGATGGTGATCTGCATGATCGCCCTGAATGTTCACAATAAAAAAACGGCCGGAAAATTCATTGAAGAAGTTGGCAAGCTGAAAGAAGTTGTAGAGTTTTACAATATCAGCGGGGATTTTGATTTTATGCTGAAGATCCTTGCCCCGAATATGGATGAGTTCCATGAGTTTTTTGTGAATAAGCTTTCTGAAATTGAGGGGATCGGGCAGACGAAAAGTATTTTTGTAATGAACAGTATTAAGGAAAGTGTACAGAT
This sequence comes from Chryseobacterium sp. NFX27, assembly GCF_049887855.1. Lineage (NCBI taxonomy): Bacteria > Pseudomonadati > Bacteroidota > Flavobacteriia > Flavobacteriales > Weeksellaceae > Chryseobacterium > Chryseobacterium sp. NFX27. Next base: position 93,359 of record NZ_JAGEKK010000011.1, read on the forward strand.
TTTATAAGTTTTACATCTAAAACCTAGCGTGAGTTTTTATCTCTCGCAGATTTAGCGGATTACGCAGATGTTTGTGGATATTAATAAGATCTTTATTCTTTATTCTTTATTCTTTATTCTTTATTCTTTATTCTTTATTCTTTATTCTTTATTCTTTATTCTTTATTCTTTATTCTTTATTCTTTATTCTTTATTCTTTATTCTTTATTCTTTATTAAATTGCTTTTAAAACTTAGAAATATCAACTTATAATAAAAGATCTGCATAATCTTACAAATCTGCAAGAGAATACATCTCAATTAAGTAAAAAAACATATTTAAGATTCTTTTAATACATAAATTTCTTCCATCTGTTACAGATTGAGTACATTGTATTCTCATTTAAAATTACAGAATATGCCCTGGAATCCTGAAATTTATAATCAGTTTAAGAATATCCGTTTCAAGCCATTCTACGATCTTACAGAGCTGATCACGAATGAAAAACATATGAAAGCAGTAGATCTCGGCTGCGGAACGGGTGAACAGACTGCCATTCTTACAGACAAGTTTCCCAATGCTGTATTTACAGGGATTGATTCTTCTCCCGAAATGCTCGAAAAATCCAAGACTCTGGAAAATGAACGGCTTCATTTCAGACTCGCTACAACAGAAGAAGTTCTGGGAGCTGATGAAAACTGGGATCTTATGTTCAGCAACGCTGCCCTGCAATGGTCCGACAACCATAAGGAGCTGTTTCCGAAGCTGATCTCCAAACTGAATACCGATGGTCAATTGGCGGTACAGATGCCTTATCAGCCGGGAAATACATTGAATAAAATTCTATTTGAACTTGCAGATGAAGAACCTTTCCGCACACAGCTTAATGGATGGAACCGCCCTTCCGCGGTGCTTACCATTGATGGATATGCACAAATCCTTTTCGATAACGGCATTCAGGATATGAATCTCTCACAGAAGGTATATCCTATTATTGCGGAAGATCATGAAACTTTATTCAGCTTTATCTCAGGATCAGCCCTGATCCCTTATCTGGAAAAGCTTGATGAGGAACAGCAAAAAACGTTTACGGAAGAATTTAAACAGCGCATCAGGAAGAATTTCCCAAAACTTCCGGCTATTTATGCTTTCAAAAGAATCCTGTTATATGGAAGGAAAAAATAAAAAAAGCCCTGTTCTTATTGAGTACAGGGCTTTGAATAATCTTTATTACTATTTCCAGTAATTCCAGACCGTTCCGTCAAAAACAGCAAAGGTTTTGCTGACTGTATCGTAACATACCATTCCCGGGTACGGACTTTTCACATTAAGATGCGGCGAAGATATTTTGGGAAGAATCATAGCTTTGTCAGGTGATTCCAGAACGAGTATTCCGTCTGCACTTCCTTCTTCAGTACCGATCACTACTCCATTTCCGGCTTCATCCGAGCCGTTAGCTATTACCGATGCTGAATTTCCCACATCACTGAGCGCTTTCCAGGTATTATTCTCGTACACCTTTACTTTGTCATCTGATGTATCAAATACAAATGTTCCGTTTGCCGGGCTGCCTGCAGGAATTCCCTGTGTTGCCGGAAGAATAAGACCTTTTGTATTCGTGGAGGTATTATTGAAATCCAGTATGGTGCTCCTGCCGTCAATGATTTCTTTTTCTATAGCCACCTGAGCATAAAAAGAATTAAAAGTCATCAATATCAGGGCTATACTTATCTTTTTTATAGGTTTCATATTATGTCAATATTAGATTAATCATTACAGCTTCTTTCGATACATTTCCATTGAGAGCCGTTGTAGAGTTTCACACAACTGTCCTGAATATCATAGACAAGCATCCCCTCTTTCGGCTCTGCAACAGCATCTCCCGGCTGAGGAGTCAGGCTTACATGCTGTACCCTGGTGATAACGAAGCCTTTAGTTTTCGACTCCAATGCGAGAAAACCATTAGGGATATTTTCAGGCCAGTTATTGGTTTTCTGCTGTATGGTGATCCCCATTTTGGTATAACCGTCAGGCGTTCCCGAAGCTCCGGGCTTGGTACAGTAATCATCTAATTCATGAACGATTTCATCCGCAAAACCGCAGGCTAATTTATCACTGGGAAGCCCGTCGGGCCAAAGACTTGGGCATGAAGCCTGGGTGGCATTTGGACCGCAGAAGCTGGCATTTCCGGGCGAAAGCCCTGTTACCGTATCCATTGCAATGGCTATAATCTGGCTGTCGTTACTGAGTATAGAGCTGCCCCCTCCGTTTACCTGGGCTTTGGCAATACAATAGGCTTTTCCCAAAGGAGCTCCAGTGTAATTTATAAAAGGATAGGTAACAGACTGCTGGCTGAAAGTTCCGCATATTTCCACAACGCTGTATGTTCCCATATCAATGGTTGAAGTAGTTCCGGGAAATGTTCCCATAAATGTAGGATCTCCCTGGGAAACCGAACCGGTAAGAGAAAGATAAGCTTTTGTTCCCAGCTTCACTTTTGAGTTCTTTTGGCTTCCGAAAACACCTATAATGATTGATCCCTCGGATTTCACACTGGCATCATCCCTGATCTCCAGGTTACCGTTAACCGTAATACCTTTTACCACAAGTGCACCTCCGGGCTCAATAATAAGAAGTGCATCCTGCGGGATGGTAATATCGTTAACCAAAGTAAGGTTCCCGGTAAGACAATAAGTCTGCCCGGCATTCATTGCCTGACCTGTGTAAGCTGTGCATTGCGCGTTCGCAATACCGTAAAAAAGAACCATTAACAAGAAAATGAATTTCCTATTAATGGCGCCAAAATTTGAATCATCCATATGACTTTATAATAAATTAATGTTTTTTACATAATTTAATGTGTTAAAAATAAAATTTTAGTTGGCCTTCTATTCAACAATTTACATACCAAAATTTTATTTCAGGGTATCATTTGACCTGAAATTATTGGAGTTAAAACACCTAACTAACCTGACAACAGTATTTAAACGGTTGTTTAAAAAAGTTGAATTTATTTTTGAAAGTGAAGCCAATATTTACAAATCCGGTTTGAATTTCTATTGAGTAACATAAAGATTCATCATGATGATACATCTCCGGAATTATGGTTTATTATTTCTCCAGAAATGCCTGTATTGGAAAGGTTTTCAAGCAAATTAGATGATACAAATAAAATGCATAGAAATTAATTATAATACATACATTTCCCTTTATCACTGAATTTAAAGCAGTAAACAGACCTTTAAAATCACATTAAAGTGATAAATATTTAATTTCAATGATAATATTTCATACTTTAGTGATAACTAAAACCATCAAAATTCAAAATTTATGAAAACATCATTATTATCCATGAAAAGTGGCCTGGCAGCAGCTATGTTTCTTTTGACAGGAATAGCCAATGCCCAGCAGTGGCAAATTACCGGAAACCCAGGAATTACTGTGGCAAACTACGCGGGTACGGTTGATCCAAGACCCTTTTTTCTACGAACGAACGGAGCCTCTACCAATCCGGGACAGGCTATCCTGAATGAAGCAGGCTCATTTATCGTAGATGCTGTAAACAACTCCAATACCGCCAAAGCAAAAGGAAGCATTGTTACCGGAAGCTCCAATATTCTTGGAGGATTGGCCAGCAGTTCTATAGTAAGCGGCTGGGGAAATGATCTCACCAACGGCGGAGGCGCCAATATCGTGAGCGGACAGGACAATATTGTTCTGAATAATGCCGGAAAATCGGTAGCTCTTGGCTGGAAAAACATCATCAGAAACCAGAACCAGTTTGCAGTAGGGGTAGGAATTGATCTTAAAGATGTCTATTCCGGGGGATTCGGAATTGATCTGGCGGCGACCGGAAACCGTTCATTCGTGATCGGGTCAGGAACGGGAGGAGTAAAACTGACGAATAATATTCCGCTGTCCATTATGTTTGGATTATCTCCTACATCAACCATGCTGATCAAGGATAAAAGTGTCGGCATTCTTACGCTCGCTCCTACGGCCAATTTCCATACGGTGGGAACGGTAAGACATGAAAATCTGCCCACAGGAAGCGGCCGCGCCCTGGTTGTAGATGCGATTGGAAATGTAATGGTTTCGAATACGCCGCTCAACAAATCAGCTTCGGACTCAGATGAAATTATCCAACAGCTGGAAGACCGCATAAAAAATCTTGAAAATACGGTAGAGGAGCTGAAACAACTGCTGTTGAACAAAGGTGTTTCCTCCACTGATATTTCTTCAGATGTGGCAAAATTAGCTCAGAATGTTCCCAACCCCACCAAAAACGGAACGAGCATCAGCTACTATCTTCCAAAAAGCGCAAAAACAGCCTCTATTGAGGTATACAATATCTCCGGTCAGCTGGTGAAATCCCTCCCACTCCATGAGAAAGGCAACGGGACCATCACCTTATCAGGTTCAGATCTGCAATCCGGAACATATGTGTATACCATGATGACAGACGGAAAAGTGGCGGGTTCTAAAAAAATGGTTATCCGGGATTAAATTCTTGATATTATATTTTCAAAAAAGACGGCTGAAGGATTTTCCTTCAGCTGTTTTGATTTTTTAAGCTTTAACTATTATTGCTTATTATATATCCGAACTTCTGGTAAAAGGTAAATCAATTCCTTGCATATACATTTGCCTATATGTTGTTGATGATCTTACTGTTTTCTCATCAATTAACGCTACATTCAAAATACTGTCTTCAAATATATCCTCAATAGTATTATCGGGATCTTCATAATGAATAAGTTCCGGCAGATTTTCAGGATAAATAAAATAAGCAGGAATCAACCGATCACCACCGATACCAAGTTCATCGTACACCTTATGTAATCTCGTATATCCGGCTAACTGTCTTGCATCATTCATAGAAGGATTGCCGTCTTTATATCTAGGTTTATATTTTGCATCAACTACAGCTTTTATAATAGGGGTATTAATTATAAAATCCAGCTCCTGCTTATTGAATTTATTATGATATTTCACTTCATTTATACCTGGGAATTTTTTGCGTAGTTCTTTAAAAACATACAATTCAAAGAGTTTACTCATGTCTATCCAAAAAGGTGGATGTATGCATTTTTCACTATTTGAGTTTCGCGATATATTATAATCTTGAAGTGCAAGTATCTGATTACCGAGCTGAACGGCAATATTATAATTCTTATAAAATGGATTTCTCTCTTTATATTTAAGCTTAGTAAAAGATTTATGACTAACCTGTTGAAACCCTCCCATACAATACCTCATTATCTGATTTAAGCTGCCTTTAATAGGCTGATGAGGCAGAAAATCATTTAAACAGGAAGCTATGTGATTCATTACAAATTTCAAAAACTGATTTATTTCTATATCATTTCCGAAATTCTGAAATTTACACACCGTTTTCGTAAATCTGTTTTTCAGTGTGTTTTGCCTGATCTGTTGTCGTACTAAAATTTTTCCCTTAACTTTATTGTTTAAGTTTTCTTCAACGTCATAATAAGACTTCTTAAGACCCTTTTTCACAATATCTTTAGTTACGGAAAGAAACTGAGCAATTAAAAACGGTGTTAAGATCGGCTGCAAATGATTTTCTATTTCAATCCATTCATCATCAAATTTAGTCGTGACAAGATTCTCAAGATGTTCAAAGTTTTCAGGTTCTTTTAGCGCCTCAAGTAACATTTCAATATAGTTTATTTGCTGTTTCTTATTATTGAGTTTAGGTTCTATATAGACAGGAAACCCAAGCTTAGTCAAACGGTCCAGGCCTATAAAATATGAAGATGAAATATTGCAAAGATATTGATGATTTTCATTTTCTTTACTCAGCGATACCTCAATACACTGTCTTTTCTGATGATTGTCAAAATAGATTCTATCTTGAAGAATGCCCAGATCATAATAACCTCTCCAGTCTTTAAGTCTGCGGAAAACTTCTAAATGATCCTGATTATAGTATTCAAAATGTTCTGAAATATGAAGCATGATTTTAAAGACTTCCCGTCAATTTATTAATTTTTTCTATTGCAGATTCTTTTAATATACCATCTCTTACATATTCTAAAAGAATGGGTTTAATTTCATAGGCCAAACGCATCTCCATATTTGCATCCTGTTTTTCCGGCTTTATAAAATATGAATGCCCCAACCAAACATCCTTGGGGTCGAAGTCAGAAGAAAGATATTCTGACCGTAAAATTCCTCCATCTGAATACACTTTTTCAGGATTATAATCTTTCACAAATAATTGGGAAACCTCTGTAAATAATCCAACATCAAATTTATCCTGCAATTCAGGTGTCAGATCTTTTGGAAGTATATCAACAAATGCAAACCTTCTTCGGATGGCATAGTCTATATGTCCTACGCTTCTGTCTGCCGTGTTCATCGTTCCAATAATATATAAGTTAGGAGGCAGGATAAGTCTGTTTTCTTCATTTTCTATTCTGTACATGCTTTCTGCTTCTTTTCCCCTATATTCTAAGGCATAGATCAACTCACCCAGCACAGAGGATAAATTAGCCCGGTTAATCTCATCTATAATAAGTACATATTTTTTCAAAAACGTTTTTTCTGCCTTAGATATTTGAGGTTGATAAGTCTTCTTAAAAACCATGTATTTCTCAACTACTTTTATAAAATAAGTAGAATGTTGTCTTGTTAATTCTTCTACATCAGACATTCTTTTAATATCCTGTCTTGTCTCCGCACCTGTTTCTATAATTTTTCTGAGTTCGGTATACTTCATATTCAGGCCTTTTTGATGCGCAGCCCAGTTGTCACCTTTATATTTAAAACGGGTCTCATCAGCTGAAAATAGATATACAGCATCAGTAATTATATATTTATGCTCTGCATTCTGAGCCATCTCATCTTTTACGGTCTCAATAAATGCATCGAATATATCATTCTCATCATTAGTAACCTCATATTTACTATTCTGTGATGCTTCGTAATTATGAAGAGCACTAGCCGCAAATTTCCCTAAAATCTTATTTTCAACTTTATATAATATGCCATCTCCTTCATCATTTGGTTTGGAAACAATTCCTCTTACAAAATCTTCATAGGTATATGAGGGATGAAATTGAATCAGCTTAATATCATTTGTACTTTTGTACAGTTTTTTTAATATAAATTTTGCAGAAGCTATTTCATAAGGATCCTGACTATTTTTATTTTGTGGCTCAATATTGTTTCCAATCTCTTTAATTCGCGCTAAAATTTTTGAGAAAGTGACCTGATTAGTATCTTGTGTTCCCGAAGAGCTTAAATGTACTTTAACATCATCTGTATAGACAACTGTATAATAATTCTCCCTGCCGATTGTACTTGGAAACTTATCACCTGTAATCATTAGACTTTTGATATCTTCTTCCGTCAGTTCATTTTTATTGGAACCTGTTATTATTTCTGCTATTTCTTGAGCTAACTTTGTTTTTCCTGTCCCGGGAGGACCTTGCAGGATAATTTGTTTCTTATATTGAAGCAGTTTTTTTATTTCCTCCATCTTTTTATATTTTAAAGAATTATTATAGTAAAGATTAATATTCTGAATTATTTTTTTATTATGAATTTGAGCAATACCTTTTATATAGTCAAATGTAAAATCACTGTCTATCGGAATTATTTCAGCATCATAATAGAAAAGATTATCTTCATAAGGCACATCTTTATCTGCAAATTCATTTTCAGCATGTGGCAACTCATATATTGATTTGCGAAATGATTTTGTTTTAGCAATGGCCAAAGGTGTAAAACCATCAGTAAGAAGTACAAGATTTCCCTTACCAAAGTCTTTATTAACCCAGCTTATCACAATATCATGCTTTAGCAGTACATCATAAAAAAGAGGGAGACCATCATTCTTCTTCCCCCATCTGCATCCTAATTTCCAATATGTCATTTCAATCTTGTATTAATGTTTTTTGCAATGAAAAGTAACTCTATCGGATTTTGATGATAGGTGAGCCGAAAGAATATCCGGTAGGAGTAATATAATCATGGTTAATATTTCTTGCCCACAAGTATAAGGAAAATATACAAGTCCCCATTACGGGAAAACGTAATTTTTAACAAAAATAGATCTAACCAACCATTTACTCATCACCAGACCCTTACAAAAGGGGCTCCAGCCTCTCCAACAAGCCTCCAGAAGGGCTTCCGAACGACCTTCACCCTGTTGATGAACGGTCTTTACCCCCTTAGGTAAGGGGGTAAAGCCTGTTAGGTAACGGGTTCCGCGGGCTTCAAAAGAGGTAGGAGACCGTTGAATAAGAGTATAGAACCCCTTACACAAAGGGCTGGAGGGACTTATAAAGGATATACAGCCACTTCTGGCTTTATATTTTGAGTTCGGGATAAGAAAATACGTGAAAACAATTGATTTTTTATCGCAAAGAAAATAAAGTAGATTTTTGGTCTGCTAATAAGGAAAGCAAGGGCATTTCATTCATCGAAGTAAGACCATATATCCCCCGGATGCTTACCCCTAAGTGAACGGCTTTGTTTATCTTAAAAAGGGAATGCTTTTTAAAGCTTTGTTTACCCTTGCGTTTACTTCTTATCCTGAAAATTCTGGGTATTTATAACAAAAGCACGTCTTCACGTGCTAATGCTATATTATAAAAAGTTATCCGGGCTGGCTGCTGTCCGGAGGCGGGGTCTGGGCTACCGGTGTCTGAGATGATGTTATAAAGAACTGTTTCATATCTTCATAGATTACGTTGGTACCCGGTACATTCTCTTCTGAAAGGAACCTGATATTCCGGTAAAAGCTGATGGCGTTATGGTAGTTATCATGATCCAGCAGTACTTTAGTGTCAGATAGCTGTTCGTTCAGTGAGTCCAATCGCTGCAGCCGCTGTTCTATCTGTTCCCGGGCTGCAAAATCCCTGTCGAATTCTGCCTTGTCCAGAAATCCGGGAACAAACCCGGGATACTGTTCCATATAGCTTTTCGTTTTGTTCACAAAAAGTTTATTTTGCTCTGCGATCCTCCCGTACTGCTGTCTCTGCTCCGGGGTAAGATTGATCGTTTTTCCTGAAAGCGCGGTATGTATTGCCTGAATCGCCTGATCAATGGCCGTTAATTCTTCATTGGAAAAACTTAAACTGATTAAATTGTCTAGTGCCATAATTGTTGTGTTTTGGTTGTTAACAGAATCAAATATAGCGAGTATAAGCCGTTTAAAAATAAGCAGTTATCAAATTTACAAGGCTCATTAACCAGATTATAAAAAACAAATAATAAGGTTTTGCTTTTCCAGTTGTTTAGTGAAAAAAATCATGAATTAATGTGGAAAATTAAAAACCCAGAAAAACCATATCCTGATCTCCTTTGTCCCTTGTTATTAAACAGGAGCTTAGTCCTTAACAAAAAAATACTGCCTCATAAAAGCAGTATTTTATATCATATAATTTCCTTTGAAAGGACCAATTTATTTTTTGGATTTAAGGGTTTTCACCTCCCGTTTCAGGGAATCTATCTGTTCTTTCAGAATTTTAATGTATTCCTGCTGGTTTTCTAATATGTATTCCGGGATGTTACAATATTGGTTATAATTACCAGATTGAGTATTGGAACTGCTATCATTAAAAGTTAGATTCTGTATAACATTCGCCTCCCTTTCTTCTTTTATTTCTTCTACTTTAACATCTAATGCCTTGGCCAGCTTTTCCCACTCATCGTCAAAGATCTTTACGCCACCACTCTCCTTTCGGGAATAGTTGGAAACGTCTGTTGCCAGAATATTAGACATATATTCCTGAGTGAAGCCTTTTTGCTTTCTTAGATTTCTTAGCTTTTCCATAGTGGTGGTGTGTTTCTTGCAAATATAGAGAAAAATTGGTTTTTGGTACTTTGATTACTCGATTATTCTATAAAAAATAATGCTAAAGATAAAATATCATCAATGTTAGCAGTAGAAGAAATTAGGCCTTATCATTTAGTAAATGTTTGAGAAGGAAGTCTTCAAAATCATCATTTGTGATAAAACCTTACCTAAGTTTTAAAAACATCAGATAATACTTTGAAATTAGCTTTATAATGGTGGTAAGCCTAATTCTTTCAAGAATGCATTATGCTTTTCTGTAGCTTCTTTAATTTTTTTATTGATATCAATTAGATTATCATTTACTTTTTTTAGGTCAATTCTCTCTTCTTCTATCGAAGTATTAACATACCTGGAAATATTAAGGTTATACCCATTCTTTTCTATCTCTTCCATTGAAACTCTTCGGGAATAGCGTGGAATTTCTTCTCTGAACTGATAGGTTTTTACAATATTTTCAATATCGTTTGGTTCTCCATTATCTCCTTCTCTCAATGTATTTTGACGTTTGCCCTTAGCGAAATGTTCACTGGCATTGATAAAAAGAACATCATCGTGTTTTTTGCACTTCTTAAGAACCAAAATACATACAGGAATCCCAGTAGAAAAAAATAAATTAGAAGGTAAACCAATCACTGTATCAATACTGTTATCTTTTAATAGCTTTGTACGGATTCTTTCTTCTGCACCACCTCTGAACAATACACCATGTGGTAAAATAATAGCCATTGTTCCCTCCCCGCTTAGGAAATGGAACCCGTGTAATAAGAAAGAAAAATCAGCAGCAGACTTGGGAGCAAGACCGTAACTTTTGAACCGGAAATCATCTGCCATAGTTTCTGTCGGGTCCCAACGTAAACTAAATGGCGGATTGGCAACAATTGCATCAAACTCCATTTTTTTTGCCGGATTCATTTCATTCAGAATATTCCAGTCATTATCTAAAGTGTCGCCGTGATGAATCTCAAACTCGGTGTCTTTTACACCGTGCAAGAGCATATTCATTCTTGCTAAGTTGTAGGTCGTAATATTTTTTTCCTGCCCGTAGATTTTACCAATGTATCCATCGTTATCTTCCAACTGTCTTCTTACATTAAGAAGCAATGAACCAGAACCACAAGCAAAATCTAAAACTTTATCCAGTTTTTTCTTTCTTCCTGTTGTCGGATCTTGGCTATCAAGAGTAACAATTCCCGAAAGTATCGTAGAAACCTGTTGGGGGGTGTAGAATTCTCCTGCTTTTTTGCCTGAACCAGCTGCAAACTGACCAATCAGATATTCATAAGCATCTCCTAAAATATCAGAAGTAGTAGAGAATTTAGCAATACCTTCAGATATTTTAGTAATGATGGTACAAAGCTTTTTATTCCGGTCGGTGTAGGTTTTTCCTAATTTTTCAGAATTCAGATTAATTTCAGAAAATAAACCTTGAAAAGTACTTTCAAAAGATTCATTCTCAATATAACGAAAACCTTTATCTAAAGTTCTTAACAAATCTTCATCTTGTGTTCTTGCGAGTTCTGAAATATTACTCCACAAATAATCCGGCTCTATTACATAATGAACTTTTCGGCGCATTTGCTTTTCAAAATCTACAATATCATCTGGATTTTCTCTGTACCAGATTTCCAAAGGATTGGTAACTTTTAGCTTCGCCATTACATCCTTTGGAGTATTATCAGGATAATCTGATCCCAGTTCTTTTTTTGCAGCCGTTTCGTAATTATCTGATAAATATCTTAAAAACAGAAAAGAAAGCATATAATCCCTAAAATCATCCGCATTCATTGCGCCACGTAAATCGTCTGCAATTGCCCAAAGTGTCTTTCCTAATTTTTGTTGTTCTTGTAGTGTCATTTTTAAAACTTAAATTTATATTTAAGAATAATTTTCTCTAAAATATCCTTAAAAAGAGTTTCCTCTGATTCTGACATTTTATTAGATTGAGTTTTATAGCTGTCTTTATGAGATAATGAATGTATCCTATCTCCCACTATATTTGGATCTTCGTCCAATTCTATTTGACTTAAGGCATATCCAATACCACCTTTACCTAAAAAGGAAGATATATTTTCAAGTAATTGCCTTAATAAAACAAAATGATAAGAAAACAATTCTGATTTCGCTGCTTCATCTAAGGTCTTCAATAGATGAAGATGAAATAAAAACGCTCCCCTTTTATTTAAGATCAAATCTTCACTACCTTTTCTTTCTAGTAGAAAAACAGCTGTGTCAGATTTATACTTATCACTCTTTTGCCCTTTCATCATTCTGTCAGCAAGAATTGAAAATAAGCCAATATGATGAGTGGTTAAAATGATTTTCTTCTTAGGGTAAGTATCATCAATTAGTTTTGTTATTGACTCCGCAGTGGTAAAGATATTATGCTCATCCATAGATGAAACAGGATCATCAATAAAAAAATGGGCATCCTGTTCCTCCGACCAAGAATCTGTTTCAAAAAGTGTCAAGAAAAAACACCATACAAATATTCTTTCTTCACCTCTAGAAATTTTTATTGGATCTTGAGTTTTTTCATCAATATAAAAAGTAATTGATTTTATACCTTTTTCTCTATCATCATCTTCGTACAAATTAAGTTTAAACTTATATCTTGGGTTATAAAGAGATAGCTTTTCTTCAAGTAAATCAGTATCTAATATTAGTGAGTGATGTCTATTAAGTGAGCTGTAAATAACATCTAGTTTTATATTTTTATTAAAATCTTTTTCATTATTATCCCAAACAAATAAATCTTCACTATAGGCATTATAATATACCCCAGAATGTTTACCTTGATTATTTTCTTTTGTTAAATCCTTAAAAGCGACTGATAATTTTGTTTTTCCAGTTGCATTGAAGGCATAAATCAAACATATTGTTTCAGGAGTTTTAGTGATTTGTTCCGCTATTTCTTTAATATTTTTCATTAGTTTTTTAGTTTAGGAAACAATCCTTGCATTAATCCTTTTTTATGGTTTTTTAGATGTTCTATTTTTTTGGTTTGTGCGATGATTAGATTATCCACTTCCTTTAAACATTCTGCAATTTTTTGCTGTTCTTTTGGATTTCGTGGTAAAGGTATCGGAATAATATCCAGTTTTCCTCTATTAAGTTTAGGCTGAGCCATTCCAGTTAGAAAATCTTGAACATTAATTGAATTAATATATTTCTCTACTAAAACATGAGTATAATAATTCTGAAATCTCAAAACATGAGCATGATTGTTTACCCAAGTCTTATTCTTTATTGTAAAAGCAATCGGATAGTTTCTGTCAATTAAATTAGCGCCATCTTCAGATACACATAGTAAAATTTCATTAAAAATATAATCTTTAACATAATCAATTATGCCGGATGCTCCATAATAAGGAATACTTCCTTTTTCTCTTTGATTTGATGTAATTGGAATTCTTTTTGAATCCAAATTTTCTGCTAATTTTCCCAATGCTATTTCCTCCCAATCTCCATCATTTATAAACTCGGGAAAACGAAATTTAGGAACAGTTTCTCCTTCCTGTGGAAAGAGATTTTGTAATAATCCTTTTTTATGGTTTTTAAGAGCCTCTAGTTTATCGTTATGCGCTGTAATGAGTTCATCTAAAGAGGTTAAACAATTTGCTATTTTTTGTTGTTCATTTGAATTTGGAACATTTACGCTTAAATTTTGATATTCAGAAATGTAATATCTTTTGTGCTCTGTAGCATTAAATTTAATTTGAGCTATTAACTCATAAATAAATTTTAGATTATCATCACCTTTATTTTTTAGAATCTTGATTGCTGATGATTTAACTTTAAAAGGAAAATCTACATATTTGTTATCAACAGTAAAATCATCAAATATAATTGCAGGTAAATTATTATAAATTCCAAAGTCCTCTTTAGTATAACCTAATACAAAACTTTTATTCGCAGTTAGTACAGGCATACCTTCATTCTGATAATTAGTATCTGTGACTATATAATTATCAGGTCTTTCATAATCAAGAATTTCATTAAGTTCTTTAGGATACCATTCTCCATCATTCAAAAATTCAGGAAAACGCAGTTCGGGTATTAATTTACTAGTTTTCTCCATTGTTACATAATTATTCATACGCTGCCAAACCGGAGATTTCTCTTCCTTCTCCTATTTTTTTTAGTTGGGGTACTAAATCTTCCATTAATGCCAATTCTTTTACGCGTCTTTCTTTCCAGCTTAAGTCCAAAGACTCTAACAGATCGGTTAGTTTTTCACCGTCAAAAATCATCCGGCTCATAATGTCGTCGGTAAAAGACTTTAATGCTTGGGTTGCTAAACCGTGTCTGTTTGCAATGGTAGCTAATTCTTTTTCGTTTTTTTCAATTTTAAAAATTTCGTAACCTTGCTTCAGTTGCTTTTCGTCCTGTCCTTTGCTCCAGTCTAATCCGTTGATGTATTCAGTCAGATTTTCTTTTTCATCCATTAAATTAGCACTTGAACTTAGCAATTTTATTAATTGCTCCTTGCTCATTTTCTGCTTTTGGGATTTTGGATCGGTATTATCTGCAATCAATCCCATAATGTAATCATAATCAATCAATGCAGAAGCAAACAGGACAAATTCAAAATCCAACTGCTGTAAACCCTCCGGTGCTTCGTCTCCTTTTTTCTCCTGTATTTCTTTCAGCTGTTTAGCTGTTTCCAGATAAGAGCTTCGGAAAGAGCGCAGGTTATCTTCCGGCAAAATCTTTTCAATCAATTCTTTTTGTCCGGCATCCAGATCTGTATATTGGTCAAGCTGAGTTTTTAAACGCTGTACTTCCTTAAAGGTTTTTACAAACTGTATTTTAGCGGCATCACCTCTCAGATTATAAACTTCTTGAGGTTCATTTACCAAATCGTGAGTTTCCATAAAGATACCCATTGCTTCTACTGCTTTTTGATATTTCTCTATAATTGCAGGAGCAGGCTCTACCAACCATATTTCTCTGGCTTTGCTCTCATTACCTTCACCGGAAAACAATTCAATCGCCCGATTCACCGGCTGTTGCTGTGAGCGGAAATCTAAAATATTACCATACGGTTTGGTGTCATTCAATACTCTGTTGGTTCTTGAAAATGCCTGTATCAATCCGTGGTATTTCAGATTTTTATCTACATACAGCGTATTGAGATACTTAGAATCAAAACCTGTAAGCAACATATCTACGACAATAATAATATCTATTTTGTTTTTGTGAGGATAATCTTTATTGCTGTATTGATGATCCTTTATTCTTTTTTGTATGTTTTGATAATAGCTGTCAAACTCATTAATATTATGGTTGGTATTATACTGTTTGTTATAATCTGCAATAATCTGGATTAATGCTCTTTTCTTTTCTTCCGGATTGATTTGGTTATCCGCTTTTTCCTGTTCCAAATCATCCTGTAGTTGTTTTACGTCCGCCGCATTTTTCTGGCTTTGCTGATCTCCATTTTGTGCAATCAATTGTGCAGGAGGTGAAAAGACACAGGTAATATTCAAAGGAATATAATCTGGATTTTCCGCTTTCTTTTTATTCTGTAATGTCTTGAATAAATTATAATATTCTATTGCATTATTGATAGAAGCAGTTGCGAAAACGGCATTAAATCTTTTATAATGAGTAGCCAGATCGTGTTTTTCCAAGATAGCTTCTGTTACAGCTTGTTGGGCAATGGCTTCGCCTGGTTTAGCATTTGCCGTTCCTTGTCCTTTGTAAAAATCAATATGGAAACGCAAAACATTTCTATCATCTATAGCGTGAGTTATTGTGTAAGCGTGCAATAGTTTTTGAAAGATATCCTCTGTTGTTTTATAGGATGCTTCTTCTCCGTCTATTTTTTTATAAGTAGAATTATCATCAAAAATCGGTGTCCCCGTAAAACCAAAAAGTTGGGCATTAGGAAAAAACTCTTTAATCGCTTTATGATTATCTCCAAACTGCGAACGATGACATTCATCGAAAATAAAAACAATTCTTTTATTTTTTAATGGCTCTAATCGTTCTTTATAGGTTTGACTATTTTCTTTTCTGAAATTTCCATCTAACGCCAAACCTAGTTTCTGAATGGTCGTAACAATCACTTTATCTGAATAATCAGTAGAAAGTAATCTTCTAACCAAACTTTCCGTATTGGTATTTTCTTCCACACTCCCTTCTTGAAACTTATTAAACTCTTCTCTGGTTTGACGATCGAGATCTTTTCTATCTACCACGAAAAGACATTTTTCTATATCCGGATTATCTTTGAGCAAGGTAGAAGTTTTAAAAGAAGTCAGCGTTTTACCACTTCCCGTCGTATGCCAAATATATCCGTTTCCTCGGTTCTGATGAATACAATCAACAATTGCTCTAACCGCATAAATTTGATAAGGGCGCATTACCAGAAGTTTTTGCTCACTTTCTACCAAAACCATATACTTGCTGATTAATTCTCCAAGCGTACATTTTGCAAGAAACTTATCTGAGAAATCATCTAAATGCGTGATTTTTTTGTTTTTCTCGTCAGCAAACTGATATACAGGAAGGAACTGTTCATCTGCATTAAAAGCAAAATGCTGATTTCTATTATTCGAAAAATAATAAGTATTGGTTTTATTACTGACAATGAATAATTGCATAAAACAAAGGAGAGAATTGGTATAGCCATTCCCCGAATCATTTTTATAATCCACAATTTGCTGCATCGCCTTTCTAGGAGTAATGTCCAGAGTTTTCAATTCAATCTGAACTACAGGAATACCATTAATCAGAATAATAACATCATAACGATGGTTACTATTATCAGTATTCATTTTCAGTTGATTGATTACTTCAAATTCATTTTTGCACCAATCTTTAATATTTACTAAAGTGTAATGGAGTGGCGTTCCATCTTCACGCTGGAAATATTGTTGTTCACGCAATAATTTGGAAGCTGCAAATACATCAGGCTTTACAATTTCATCTCTTAATCTTGCAAATTCTGCTTCACTAAGCCTAACTCGATTTAAAGTTTCAAATTTCTCACGAAAGTTTTTTTCTAAGCTAATTTTATCACGAATATCAGCTCTATAGGTATATTTTAAATCAGAAAGCTTTTTAATCAAACTTTCTTCTATATGGTTTTCTCGTGTCATTATTATGAGGTAATAATAATAGTTTAATCTTCAAAGATACATTAATTTAATAAAATCTTACCCATTGGATAAACTTAATAGCGCTTGAATTGCAGCACCAATGACTCCTTTAATGTTATCAATATTTTATAAAAAATTACTAGAATTCTAAAATATAAACACACGAAAAAATAATCTGGAAGTCAACCAAATAAAATGTACTATTTTATATTAAGCCGTAGTATATCTACTCACCGTAATTTACACCCAATTTTTCGTACATCTCCATCATAAAGAATACCTTTTACAAATTTTATGGATGATGTGTCCGAGGCAAAAATACGAATAGTTCTACAACCCCCTCTTCCCCTCCATCCAATACGCCTGCGACCTGATACACTTCCCCTCCACACCTTTCGCCTTAAGAAATTTCCGGATCACAGACATGGTATTTCCGTTTCCTGTAAGATAGAAAACGGCTTCGCTGTTGTAAACGGCTTGTTTTTCTTCTTTTAAAAAATCGTTTAAAGCTTCCATGATGTTCTGGATATCGTTTTTGGGAGTGTAATAGCCGTACAGTCCCAGTTTTTTCAGCACCGAAGGATCTTCCAGCTCATGAAGACATACAAATGTACCGCCGATCTCTTCCGCTGCTTCTTTGATGGACAGAGAGCTTCCCAGTGAAGTTGCATCGCCTATGGAAAAATGAATTTCTGCATTGGGTTCAAAAAAACGCTTTCCCCTTGGCATCAGTATTTTTGTAGTTTCGCCTACTGAAAGACGGCTGGCAAAACTGCTTCCTACAGCATCCGTATCATGAAGATGGAAAATCACATCAAAAGTTCCTGCATGCTTATTAAAACTGAAGGGTGAATAATTTCGGTAATCCCTTTCATTGACTCTTATTCCTATAGCGTAAGCCGGCTCAAAATGAACATCTTCCAGACCGGAAGCAAAACGGATAAGGCGGAGATCTTCTGAAACAGCTTCTGTATGAATAACGGTGCAATCTTTAAATTTGGAGGACATGACGTTTTCTAACGTGTCATTCATCCATTTTGGTAAGCTTGGCATAAATAATTTTTAATGCAAAGGAAGCTTCAAAATAAATGCAGACCGATAGCCGTATCAGGGTATTAGTTGGACAATTCGTGGTTTACTGCCTGCTTCGGTATCTGTCGCGGAATTCTGTAGGCGGGCAGCCTTCAACCTTAGAAAATAAACGGGAAAAGTAGGTATGATCACCATAGCCCAGCTCATACGCAATTTCTTTTACACTCAGCTGAGTGAAGGATAAGAGCCTTTTGGCTTCTATCAACACTTCCTGATGAATCAGGTGCTGTGCAGATTTACCCGTTACTTCACGAATAACCTCGGTAAGATAACCGGGTGAAATATTTAAAAGTCCGGCATAGGCTGATGGACTTTTCAGGGTTTTAAATTCTCTCCTTACAAGAATTCTGAACTTTCTGGCGAGCTGAACAGCACGGCTTCCGGTCGAAACTTCGGGATTGTTTTCTTTCAGAAAAATCAGGGCATACAATCCGGCATAGGCATTCATCAGAGACTGAACAACAAGAAAACCTTCTTTGGTAGCCAGCATTTCTTCGGTACAGGACATCTGCAGCATTTCGGCACAGGAACTGAGCTTTTCTGCCGTAATCCGGTCAATGACGACAGGCTGTATATCGATCAGCGATTCCTCAAAAACCGACCGTAAGGTATCGGGCAGCAGATCTGCTTTTACCGCAATAAACCATCCGCTGACATCATCCATCAGAATTCCTTCATGCACCTGTCCCGGCAGCAGAAAGAAAACAGCTGTATCCTGAGCTTCTATCATTTTAAAATCGACCATCATTTTCGCCCGGCCACGTTCCAGATAGGTAAAAATATAATGACTGTCGCGATGAATTCCTTTATCAAAAAGATTACCGTCCGTACTCATGGTCCTCTTTTCAATCCTTTCGATCAGAATACCGTGCTGCGTAATGCTGTTTAAATCGTAGGTGGGAATGGACTGCTTCATTGAAAAATAGCTGATGATGAGATATTATTCTGATTTATTAAGCTGAAAGCATTTATTTATTTATTTATTTATTTATCGCAAAGATAAACAAAGAAATATTTCTCTCTGTCTGTTTTTTAGGATACACAAAGGCATTTCATTCAGCAAAGTAAGACTAATGAAAATAAGTCTTTGTTTTGGTTTATTAAAACTTTAAAGCAAGCTTATTGAAATCTTTGTATAACCTTGCGAGTTAAAAACTTATATAATTCAGTTTATCTGGCTTTTGACAAAGCCATTTTTACCGCTAAATAAGTAAGTATACCCGCCATAAACCATTTCTGAATCTTCACCCAAAATGGATTATCGGAGAAAAATGCAGCCACCCTTGCGGCTGTAAGCACAATGATAAAGTTAACACTGAAGCTTACAATAACCTGGACAATTCCCAGTTCAAAACTTTGCATTAAAACAGAGCCATATTCAGGTTTAATGAACTGCGGAAAAAAAGACAGGTAAAATACAGCGACCTTCGGATTGAGCGCACTTGTCAGGAAGCCAACGGTAAAAAGCTTTTTGGTGCCATCATGCGGACTGTTTTTATCTACTTCAAATATATTCCTGCTTTTTGGTTTTACTGCCTGGTACGCCAAATACAGAAGATAGACGGTTCCAAGCGTTTTCAGAACGGTATAAGCAACCGGAACTGCCAGTAATACCGCTGTAAGCCCGAAAGATACCATGACGATATGGAACATAAAGCCGCATATTACGCCTGCCAGAGAAATAAGCCCGGATTTTTTTCCCTGTGTAATTGATTTCGAAATGAGGTAAATCATATTCGGGCCGGGGCTTATCACTAAAACAAGGGCAGCCAGGATAAAGAATAAAAGCTCGTGAAGTGGAATCATCTTTTATATAGTTATTTATTTAACCTGAATTCGGACAAGGATTAGATTAAACGCAAAGATAAACGAAGCTTTAAAAAGCATTCATTTGATTTTTAAGATATACAAAGCCGTTTCACTTATTGTAAGTAATACAGAAAATGTATGGTCTTACTTTGCTGAATAATAATTGAACAAATATATTGATTTCATTCACAGTCTGTTGGAATTACGCTCATTTTTTATCCCGAAATGATCATTTAACATTAAGATGACAATAAAATATAAGGCTGGTAGCGGTATTTTGCTATTTTTGTACTCCCGGAAGAGAGATTTTTACCTTTTCAGGATAACCACACCAAAAACTATGAACCGAAATCAAATGCTGCCTGTTGGCTATACAGGAAAAAAAGACCATAAAGAGATCAATTCAGTCTCAAAAACACCTTCCCATCTCTTCGGAATATTCAGGAAACAATCTGCTGTAAAAGGTTGAGGAATAATTATTCCGGCTTTAGCATCTGGCAGAATATTTTTCAATGTCAGTACTATCGCTTGAATTTTTACGTTTGACAGTAAACTATGTACCATTTCACCTAACATTAAAAGTTTCATCCGTCTCATTCTTTTTTCTGCAATTCACTTAACATCAATTAACTTAAACGTACTATTTGACAGGATTTCTACTACATTAAAATTTAAACTCAATGCAAAAATTGTTTTTTAAAACTGCCGTCACCGCCGCTGTAGTCTGTTTCAGCTCTATGGCATTGGCACAGCAGAAATATTCAGTAAGCGGTACTGTGAAGGATCACAAGAATGGAGAGCTGCTGATTGGAGTTACGGTAAAAGTAAGTGAAGATCCGTCTGTTTCTGTGGTTGCCAACGAATATGGCTTTTATTCACTGTCGCTTCCCGAAGGAAGTTATACGCTGATTGTTTCCTATCCGGGTTACCGTGATTTTGAACTGCCGGTAAAGGTGGAACAGAATACCAAGCTGGATCTGCCACTCGACCAGGAAGAAAAAGGAGATGAAAAGGTGGGAAAAATTGATGAAGTTGTTATTTCCGGGGTCAAAAAAAATAAAAACCTTACCTCAGCCCAGATGGGAACTGAAACGTTAAGCATCAAAAATATAGAAAAGCTGCCGGTTTTATTCGGGGAAAAGGATGTCATGAAAACGATACAGCTTTTGCCGGGCATCAAAAGCAATGGTGAAGGAAGCAGCGGATTCAGTGTAAGAGGCGGAGCCACGGACCAGAACCTGATCTTACTGGATGAAGCCCCTGTTTATAATGCTTCGCATCTGTTGGGCTTCTTCAGTACCTTCAACAGTGATGCACTGAAAGATGCCAGTATTATCAAAGGAAACAGTCCCGCCCAGTACGGTGGCCGTCTTTCTTCTGTGATGGACGTTAAAATGAAAGACGGGAACAATAAGGATTATAATGTGAACGGAGGAATCGGGCTGATCAGCAGCAGGCTGAGTGTGGAAGGACCTATTCAGAAGGAAAAATCTTCATTCATTGTTTCCGGAAGAAGAACGTATGCCGATCTGTTTCTTAAGACGAGTGATGATTATAAGGACAGCAAACTGTATTTCTATGACCTGAATCTGAAAGCCAATTATCAGATCAATGACAACAACCGTCTTTACCTTTCCGGATATTTCGGAAGAGATGTTCTGGGATTGGGCGATACATTCTCAACAAACTGGGGAAATACAACGGCTACACTCCGATGGAACAGTATCATCAGCAGTAAATTATTTTCCAATACTTCGTTAATTTACAGCAATTACAATTATAAAATCAGCCTGAAAAGCAATGATAATACATTTGGCCTGGATTCACAGATCGAAGACTGGAACCTTAAGCAGGATTTTACGTGGTTTGCCGGAAATAAGCATTCGGTACGTTTCGGACTTCAGTCTATTCACCATACGATCACGCCAAGCAGTGCTTCCGGTACGAGTGTGAGCAGCTTTCCGAGAAATCCGAGAAAGTCCTGGGAAAATGCAGTGTATATCAATGATGATTTTAAAGCCTCAGATAAGCTGACCGTGAATTACGGTTTAAGGCTGTCTACTTTCAGTATTCTGGGCGGAGACACGTATAATACCTATGACAATGGGGTGATTACGGACAGCCGGTTTCTGGAAAAGGGTAAATTCGGGAAAACCTACTTCAATCTTGAGCCGAGAATTACCGCCAATTACCGGATCAATGAGGTAAGCAGCATCAAGGCCGGATATTCCCGCAACACCCAGAACCTGCACCTTCTGAGCAACAGCAGCAGCGGAAATCCTACCGACCAGTGGATCGGGAGCAGCTACAGCGTAAAGCCGGAAATAGCCGATCAGATCAGTGCAGGATACAGCAGAAATTTCAATAACAACAATTACGAGCTGAATGCTGAGATCTATTACAAATCCATGCAGAACCAGATCGACTTTAAAAACGGTGCGCAGATCACCTTTGACACGGCAGCTGATGTAGAAAGCGAATTGCTGTATGGTAAAGGAAGAGCCTATGGGCTGGAACTGATCGCCAAGAAGAAAAGCGGAAGACTGACCGGATGGATCTCTTATACCCTGTCTAAAACAGAAAGAAAAATAAACGGAATCAATGATAATGAATGGTATAACGCCAGAATGGACAAAACCCACGATCTGTCTATTGTAGCCACTTATGAACTGAATAAAAAATGGTCTTTATCCGGACTCTTCCTTTACAGTACCGGAAATGCCGTAACCTTCCCTACCGCTAAATATGAGCTGAACGGGCAGACTATTTTTCAGTACAGCAGCAGGAATGCAGACCGTATGCCGGCCTACCACAGAATGGATCTGAGCGCTACCTATGAGCCGGAATCCACCAGACGTTTCAAAGGCTCATGGTCATTCGGGATTTATAATCTCTACGGCCGGGAAAATGCCTATACGATTACGTTTGAAGACAACCCGAACAACCCGGGAACAACACGCGCTATGCAGACCTCCCTTTTCCGCTGGGTACCCAACATCACTTATAATTTCAAATTTTAGATCATGAAGAATATCATTTTTATCATATTATCGCTGTTTTTACTAACTTCCTGTGAAAAGGAGATCGACCTTGATCTGGATGACAAGAGAGGAAACATCGTCATAGAAGGCAATATAACGAACCAGCCGGGACCGTATATCATAAGAATCACTAAATCTGTAGCTTTTACACAGAACAATCAGTATCCTGCGGTTACCGACGCACAGGTTGTCGTAAGTGATAATACGGGTCAGACAGAAATTTTACAGTATGTAGGTGACGGTAAATATATAACTACCGCTTTTATCGGAGTGACAGGCAGAACCTATACCCTGAAAATACAGGCCGAAGGAAAGCAGTATACAGCCCAAAGTACTATGCCTGAAGTGGTCAGTTTTGACGGCCTTACACAAGACTCTTTTACTTTCGGCAGCGAAACCACCTATACCCTTTTACCAATTTTCACCGATCCGGCGGCATTGGGGAACCGTTATTTTTTTAATTTTACCATCAATAACATGACGAAAAAGACGTTTGAGGTATTTTCGGATAATGTAAATAACGGAATGGTCAACCAAAGACCGCTGTTTCTCCCGAATGAAGACAATGATGATGACCCCACTGATCATAAAGTGGTACCCGGAGATACTGTTTATGTAGAAATGCAGTCCATCGATCATACTATATTCACCTATTATTCCGCCCTTCTGCAGATTTCAGGGGACGGCGGACCTGGCGGAGGCGTTACCCCGTCCAATCCTCCAAGTAATATTGACAATGGAGCCTTGGGTTATTTTTCAGCGCATACGGTGCAGAAAAAAAGTATTGTCATTCAGTAAATTATCATCACCAAACTAAACAAAAGGCTGCTCCGATCATTAGGAGCTGCCTTTTTTACACGGTTAAAAGTTAATAAACAAAGCATTAAAAGCATTCCGTTGATTATTTAAGTTAAACAAAGCCGTTTCACTTATAAAAAGCAATACACAGGAATATTTGTTTTTTGCTGAATGAAATACCCTTGCTTTCCTTTGATAACAATAAAATTGGTTTCACCTACTTTTATCAGAATTCATGTTGACAGGATTGGCGAAAAAAAACACATAAACAACTAACAAACAGCCAATTATACTCAATAGGTATTTCTACTGAAGATGATATTTGGTTATTTACACGCTAAAATCCGGTTCTTTTTCTTCGTTCCTTTGAGTTGTTCAATAAGTAATTACAAACACCAACCAAAAAACAAAACAATGGAAACAATTCAAATTACACAGACCGAAGTGGGTTTCAAAGATCCGTTCGAACGCGTTATTTCAACCTCAAAAGCAGGAGGAGAATCCAAAGAGTCTTATTCTATTGAAGTAGCTGGGGAAGGGCAGCTTACAGGGCTTTCCTATACCGTACCGCCATTCACTCAGGGAAGAATCACCGCTTCTCTTCAGGTGTCTGCCATGTCCAGCCAGGATGTGAAAAATCTGAATGATCTGGCCATGAGCATGCTGAGCGCCAGCTACAAAGAAGAAGTTAAAGAATATGAAAAAACATCGGCAAGTGCCAACTTATCCGTTTGGACATGGTTCTTCGGCGGTGGCGGCGCTTCTGCTTCTTATGAAAAAACAAAAGATTCTATGAAATCCAAAGGGCTTACGGAAGCTCAGATCACCACATTAATGGATGCTTTTCTTGAAAAGGCAAAACAGATGTCTACTGTAAATATTGACTTCTATGTGAATAATTCAGCCAATGACTTTGCTGTTTCGGGGGATCTGTATCTGTATACGGTTTCAGGAACGATCAAAACTGAAAAAGGAACGGCACAGTACCGTATGCTGGCCGATCAGGCTTCTGCAGGCGGACCTCCTCCTTCCGGTGGTGGTGCTCCTTCTTCGGGAACCATTAAACTGAACTAAGACTACGTTTTTAGTGAAGATGATTAGAATTCGGAACGGTGATGCTGTTCCGAATTTTAATACAATGACTATTTAACTGAGTTCGGCATAAGAAAATACTGAAAACAATTATATCCTTATCGCAAAGGCAAACAAAGCAGATTTTTTTAAAGCTTTGTTTATCCTTGCGTTTAATTTAATCCTTATCCGAATTCACGTTATTTTACTATTCTATTTATCAATCCAATAAAACCACCAGATCATGAAACTAAGTAAAGAACAACTGGCCCTGCACGATGAGATGGCCAAAAGACTCCCCGAACTTGTTGAAGAATATTTTAAAAGACCCGAGATCACTTCTTTAGGGGTCTCTCTGAAAACAGTGAATGATAAACTGATCCCAAGCCTCAGCTATACGTTCGGAGTGAAAAACAAACTGCCTTTAGCCAAAGTGAACAATCCAATTCCGGCTGTTCTTTTTGACTGTCCTACAGACGTTGTGGAGTTTGAAATCCAAGACAATAACCTGGCTGCACCAGATGCTGTGGCAGATGCGACCAGAAACGAAAAAACAGATCCACTGATCGGAGGAATCAGTATTTCAGCAAACGGTGAGCTGATGCAGGGAGGAAAGGAAATTGCAGGCAACGGTACGCTGGGAGTGATGATTAATAAAAAAGGGGATAAAAATCCTTATATGATCACCTGTGCCCATGTGCTGGTGGGCACTACTACAAAACTTGACTCTGATGTATGCCAGCAATCTAAGTGGCAAACTACTTTAAACTATTGCCATGACTGCGCTTCACTAAAGGATTATTACCGTGAAAATGTCTTTTTCGAAAGAGATTCAGACACTATAGATGCATGGCTGGACTGTGCTATTGCAAGGAAAGGATATTTCAGAAATGCTGATATTGGAAAAGTATATGGAGTAGGAAATATCATTTCAGGATTTGCAGAGATCGGTGCTGCTCTAATCGGTGAGGAGGTTATGAAAAGCGGGATCACCACAGAAATTACAACAGGTGAAGTCAAAAGCATTACTGAGTCTTTAAAAGTTAAAAAATTTGACGGAACAGAAACCGTTGCCCATAATGTAATCACCGTCAGGGGCGATGGTGGCTATTTTTCAAGGCCGGGCGATTCGGGAGCAGCCGTTTTTAAGACGGATGACTCTACAATGATCGGTGTACTCTTTGGATCTGCCGCTTCAAGTGGACTAGGTTTAGTATCTCCAATTGATGCTGTTTCAAGTAAATGGCCTGATCTACAGTTCTGATTTAACAGGAAATCAGAAGACAACTCCTGTTAAAATTATATTGTGAACAAAAAAAGACAGAATGGTATCCTATTTATAGGTAACCATTCTGTCTGATTTTTTAAGTTTAAGAAATTATACTCCTAAGCAGTAGGCCATTCCGCTTTGTAAGAAGAATTACCTAAGTCAATCTGCTCTGCACTTACGATGAAGCTGATGTACATACTGTTTTCATCTACTGCATTGAAATCTACTTCGTGCTGGATTACATATCCGTTCTCCCATTTCAGAGTCGTCAGTGTTCCTTCTTCATGAGATTTGTTGAACGTTACTTCTCCGCTTGTAGGCTTGTATTTTCCGTTCAATAAGCTTTCAAGGATATCAGATTTTTCAGTAGCTTCTACTGTAATTTTGATAAGTGCATTAGAAGGATCTGATGCCACTCTTCCTGATACGTCCGTAGAACGTGATACACTGTAGTGAAGTTTTAGCAGTTTCTGCCCTTCTCCACCATTAAATTTTAAGATTCCTCTTGAATTTCTTTCTGCCATGATTTTGTAAATTAATGGTTAATATTTTGTGATCTGATGTTATTCTAATTCACCAAATATAGAAGTAGTTATGCTATAAAAAGGACATTTTATGATTTATCTGAGAAAGTGTAGTAGTAGTACGACTAACAAGTGTTAGGCTTTTTTATCAATTATAAATCAAACATTTACAGTTTCAAAGGAAGATCAGAATCTGTTTTATCTGCCTTTGAAATATTTTTTAAGATCTGATATATTCTTTATTTGAAGGTCCTGAGACTGTTTTCTGCGCATCATCAAGGCATAGGAATTATTAAACCCAAGAGGTTTAAGCCACCGAATACCGTACTGTTTTTGAAACTCCGAACTGACATAGCTGTATGTTTTATCAGGACTCTGAGTAACATTTTTAAGGGTTTCCTCTGAAGGCTTTAGAAGTACCAGAAGTCCGGTTCCCGTATATTCAGGATAGAAATCAATCCCATCATTCATTAAAGCATCAAAACAGATCTTGGTGCCTCCCAGCCCTGTTTTTGTTTCCACCTTATAATCTGTATAGCCTTCAATAAGCATTTTATACATTTCTGTAAGAATATACTGCTCGCCAAAAATCTTCGATCCAATCCGTACCGTTCCGGAATTCCCTTTCCTGGAACTTTTATACAGATTATTTCTAATTAAAAAATCCTTTGCTATCTTTTCCGGGGTCTGGTTAAGATAATCAGATTTATAATTAAGATCCGTCATTATTGAATCATTGAATTTACCGGCCAGCAGATCAAGGGTTTCTTCCAGCTCAGGAAATTTCTTCAGTGTTTTTGTTTTAATAATAGGTGCTGCAAAATAGGGTGGAAATATTTTCTTGTTATCATTCAGAACATGCAGATCAAAAGCTTTGATCCTGCCATCGGTAGAATAACCGCTAATGAGGTCCAGTTGCTTTTCGTATGCCGCCTTGTACATAATCGCATCGTTTACGACAACAGGATTTACATTAAGTCCGTACACCGAACGCAAACCGAGGTCACCATCCTGTCTTCCCATAAATTCAGGGGTAAAGCCTGCCTTGATTTTATTCTTTGCTGCGGAAGTCAACAGATAAGCTGCCCCAACAACAATAAGGACACCAGGAATTATATATTTCAGCTTCTGAAACAGGCGGTAGCCGGACTTCTGTACAACAGCAATAGTCTGATCCAGCAAAACAGCCAATAATGCCGCGGGAATAGCACCTGCCAGGATCATATTGGTGTTATTCAGGGAGATTCCTCCAAAAATAAACTCACCCAAGCCACCTGCTGCCACAAATGATGCCAATGTAGCCACTCCGACATTGATCACCGCTGCCGTCCTGATTCCGGCAATGATAACAGGCATAGCCAGAGGAAGTTCCACCTTAAAAAGAAGCTGCCTCCTGTTCATCCCCATTGCTTTTGCTGCTTCTACAACAGTGGGACTTACTTCCGTAATTCCTGTATAGGTGTTTCGGATGATGGGTAAAAGAGCATAAATCAGCAGTGCGACGATAGCCGGCCTGGCTCCGATCCCAAAAACAGGAATCATAAAACCCAGCAGGGCAATACTCGGAATGGTCTGCAAAATACCGGCAAATCCAAGCACAGGGCTTGAAATTTTTCTTTTTCTGGCAATCAGTATTCCTAAAGGCACACCGACAACAATTGCTAAAAGCAATGACAGAAATGTGAGCCCCAGATGCTGCACAACCTGGGTCAGTAATTTTTCCTGCTGTTCTATGATAAACTGCCAAAGGTTTTGCTGCGTCATACGATCTGTAATTTTCTATACTCATTGAATGCCCTGATCAGACTTTCATAATACTCCATATTTCTATGATCCGAACTTAATTTTTGTAAAGCATTCCAGACACTGGTATTCTCCGTAAAACTAAATTCTTTGTACAGTTTTTCTGAATTGGGGAGATCCTTTAAAACCGCAATTTTATATTCCAGCAAAAGCCGGTTTTCAGTAAAAAATTCATTGACAAAATCGTTTTGAGGATGATAAAGCATTTCTTTAGGGGTTCCTGTCTGAATAATTTTCCCTTTATCCATCAGGCATATGCGGTGTCCCAGTTCAAAAGCTTCCTGAACATCATGGGTAACCAGTATGATGGTTTTATTTTTAAGCTCTTCCAGCGATTTAAATTCTGAATGAATATCAGCCTTGGTAATATTGTCCAGTGCTCCGAAAGGCTCATCCATCAGTAAAATGGGTGTATTGGCAATCAGCGCTCTTGCAATTCCTACTCTCTGCTGCTGACCTCCACTCAGTTCGCTGGGAAACCGTAAAAGTATATCTTCTGACAGATGAAGTTTATCCAACAGTTCATGAGTCCGGTTTTCTGTTTTTTTCCTGTCCCATTTCAGCAATTCCGGAACTACGGCAATATTCCGCTGAATGGTGTAATGAGGAAACAGTCCGGAATGCTGCATCACGAAACCGATTCCCATCCGCAGTTGTTCCGGTTTCTGATCACGGATATTTTTACCGTTGATCAAAATATTTCCTGAATCTGCTTCCACAAGGCGGTTGATCATTTTAAGGGTAGTCGTTTTGCCACAACCGCTCGTTCCCAGAAGAACCAGGATTTCCTGATCATGGGCCTGAAAAGAAATATTATCTACTGCGGGTTTCCCGTTAAAATTCTTTGAAACTGATTCAACTGTAATCATCGGCAAAAGTTATTGAGCAAGTCTGATTCCTGTAAACTGCCATTTCAGATTCGTCTGAAAAAAATTGCGATAGGTATTCCTGCTGTGTCCGGCTGGTGTAGCCTCAGAAGAGCCACGCAAAACCATTTGATTGACCATGAATTTACCGTTATATTCTCCTACAGCTCCCGCTTCTTTCTTGAAACCGGGATAAGGTAAATAGGCAGAATTGGTCCATTCCCAACGGTTTCCCCAATTGAAACGACCGGATGCTGCTTCCCATTCTGCTTCGGTAGGCAGGCGCATTTCTTTCCAGGAGGCAAAAGCAGAGGCCTCATAAAAATTGATATGGCAGACGGCCTCATTAAGGTCAACTTCCTGCAAGCCATTTAAAGTATAGTTCATCCATTTTCCATCCATAAAATGCCAGTACAAGGGAGAGTCCGCATTGCTCTGCTTTACCCAGTCCCATCCTTCGGCATGCCAGTGTCTGAAATCGGTATATCCTCCGGCTTCCATAAACTGCAGATATTCTCCGTTGGTAACCAGTTGATCTGCAATTTCAAAGTCATTAAGATAAACTTTATGCCTGTCCAGCTCATTATCGAAACAGAAACCCTCTCCTTTGAACCCTATTTCATAAATTCCTTCGGAAAACTTTAGCATTTCAGCCTGTCCAGGGATTTCTTTTTTTGAGACAATTTCTTTTTTATAAGCTGGGAAAAGCGGATTGTGCCCTAAGATATATTTAATATCGGTAATTAATAATTCCTGGTGCTGCTGCTCATGATTAAGCCCCAATTCTAAGAGCGGTTCAACGGTTCCATTCATGAATTTGCTCTGAAGAAAAATTTTCATATGCTCATCCACATACTGCCGGTATTTATAGATATCTGAAACGGAAGGACGGCTGAGATTTCCACGGTCGGTACGGATCACTCTCGCCCCGATAGTTTCGTAATAGCTGTTAAAGACAAAATTATACTGTTCATCGAAAACTTTATAATCAGGAAAATTGGGGATGAGAATAAAAGTCTCAAAAAACCAGGTGGTATGGCCAAGATGCCATTTCGGCGGACTTACATCTATGATGGGCTGCACTACATAATCCTCAATTTCTAAAGGAGCACAGATTTCTTCGGAATGTTTTCTGATATCTGTATACTTTTTCACTAAATCCGGTGTCGCTATATTCAGTGTCATGTTCTTTAGTTTTAATGGGTTATAACTTTGGGACAAATAAATATACTTTTTATTTTTTATCTAACAGATCGGGCAGATTAAAAGAATACATGATTCTGTAGATATTTATGTTTGATTTAACGTAAAGTTTTATTAGTTCATGGTTATTCAGATAAGCAAAGAAATCAACAAATTCCTTGATGAAGCTGTATGGCCTGTTGATTTGCTTCTTAGAATTCATAATATTACTTTCTGTATTGCTTTTACGTTACCTGCCAAACGGTATCTACAAACCATTTTTTTGAGTCTTTGATCTCTCCTATCCGTTTAAAGCCGGATTCCTC
Organism: Chryseobacterium sp. NFX27; assembly: GCF_049887855.1. Taxonomy (NCBI): domain Bacteria; kingdom Pseudomonadati; phylum Bacteroidota; class Flavobacteriia; order Flavobacteriales; family Weeksellaceae; genus Chryseobacterium; species Chryseobacterium sp. NFX27. Next base: position 124,055 of record NZ_JAGEKK010000011.1, read on the forward strand.
TCTTAATTCTTCAATTCTTTCTTCAGAAAATTTTTGAGAAATTTCCATGTCAATGAGTTCATTTTCTTCAAATAAAATGCTGTCATTTTCTATTTTTACGGTTTGTTTTTGCAGGCTTACGAGGTAGCTTTTGCAGGCTCCGCTTATGGGATCGTAGGTTTGATAATGCTGGAATTGTTTCAGGTCAAAATCGGCATCAAGTTCCCGGTTGATGCGGGTCAGCAGATTAAGGTTAAATGCTGCGGTAACGCCTTTTCCGTCATTGTAAGCATTTAAAATAGTGTGAGGATTTTTCTTAAGATCAAAACCCACCAATACCCTGTCGCCGGAAGTCAGGTTCCGGTTTAAACTGTGGCAGAAGTGTTCAGCTTCTTCGGGGTTCATATTTCCTATATTGCTTCCTAAAAACAGGATAACCTTTTTTCTTCCGGAGAGCGATGCTGCTTTCTGAAGCATTTCAAAATATTCGCCTTCTAAAGCGGCTATCTCCAAATCCGGTAATTCCCGGCTCAGTTTTTCTTTTAAAATGGAAAGGATATTGCCTGAAATATCAATAGGCATATAGGTAAACTGAATTCCTTTTTCAACCAGGTGTTTCAGTAAAAATGTGGATTTCATTGCATCTCCCGCCCCCAGTTCGATCAAATCGAACGGCTCATTTTCAGGGATAATAAGACGGGCGAGATCAGCCGTTTTATTTTTAAAGATATCGAGCTCACAGCGGGTGAGATAGTATTCAGGCATTGCCATGATTTCCTGGAAAAGCTGGTCCCCGGTTTTATCGTAAAAGTATTTTGAAGATAATCTTTTGGGACTGTTTTTTAAGCCTTCCAGGACATCCGTTCGAAAACTGTCAACATGATGATTTTCAACCTTTGGGCATTGGTTTAACTGTAAATTCATATGTTTTAATTTGTGTGGTTGTTAGTTCACTACAACTATCTTGCCGCCTCAACACTGAATTTACAAAAATATTTTTTTAGTCTTGTTTCATTAACTTAAATATGTGCTTAATCGGTATAAATGATGTACCCTGCAATTCTTAAATAATCTTTATTTTACAACAGTCTCCCAATCACTGAAAATAAACATTATATTTGAGAAAGCTATACAAACATCCACAATGAAAAAGTTCTCAATATTGTTCTCGGAATATTCTATCAGTATTTATTTTATGGGTCTGGTCAGACTGAAAATTCAAAATTAATATCTACTTCTAACCTTTTACATTATATTAAGCTACCATTTCGTAGTCATCATCAGAAAATATATATAGAAAATGCTGAAATCTGCTTTAATTTCAAGTTTGGTATGTCTCACTATTTTTTGCTTTGGTCAAAAAGTAAAGAATAAAAAAAACGATTTACAACAAAAAACATATCTCTTGGATAAGCTTATGAAATCTGCCTATGATATGGGGATATTTAATGGTAATGTTCTTGTTTCACAAAATGATAGAATAATTTACAAAGCTTCGTTTGGTTTTTCTGATGCTGCAAAGACCACTCAATTAACAGATGAATACAAATTTCATTTAGGCTCTATAACTAAAGAGTTTAGTGCCGTTGCGTTATTTCAATTAAAAGAACAGGGGAAACTGAAACTATCTGATCATGTTTCCAAATTTATTCCCGAACTTCCTTTATGGGCCAATGAAATTACCATAAAAGATTTGTTACAATATACAAGCGGAATTCCTAATGTAAATTGGAAGAAAATCAAAAATGATGCGGATATTTTCAATGATTTATTGTTGATTGATCATCTATCTTTTAAGCCGGGTACTGATTATGATTATAATAATAACAATCTTTTTCTGAGACAATTTATTGTTGAACGTATTGCAGGAATTCCTTTTAAAACCTATGTTGAAAAATTTATTTTCAAGCCTTTGGAAATGAATACTACCCTGATGACTCCTTTTGAAAACGAAAAAAATATTGCTCAGGGATTTAACAATCAAGCAATACAAGATCGTGCAGAGCTACCTATAACCGGTGGAACTTATACTACCACTCTTGATTTATTGAAATGGGCCAATAGTCTACATTCCGAAAAAGTTATCAGTAAAAATTCTCTTTATGAATCAGGTCAAAGCTTTCATATTTCAGATAGTCAATCAGCGTTGGGAAATGCTAAATTTGATAATAAAAATTTAAAAGAACATTTTCATGATGGCAGAGCGGGAAGTTTTGGAGCCATCTTATTTTCAGATGTTCAGAACAAAATGACGATTATTTTACTCAGTAATAATTACAACGAAAAAATTTTTGATATTTCTGAAGCCATACAGGCGATCTTAAAAAACGACACATTTAAAACGCTGCAAAAATAAACGCACCAATATCCGATTTTATGAATTCTTATAAATTACTGGTTGGCTTTAATTCATACTCAATTTCACCGTCATCCAGATCTGCTGTTTTCACAAAGTTAAGCCGTTCCAACAGTTTAATGGCAGGACCGTTTTGCTGATCTGTTGCTGCCCATATCCGTTTCAGGCCTAATGTATTCAGTCCGAAATCAATCGCCAGCGTCATTCCGGCAGTCATATATCCTTTGCCGTAATATGGTGGCAATAAAACACATCCCAGCTCACCTTCTCCTTTATCCAGCCCGCGGTAATACCCGCAGGTACCAACGATTTTGTGAGTTACATTATCTGCAATGCCCCAGTGAATAGAGTTTCCGTCCAGATAATCCTGATTGATCTTTACCTGCATTTCCACTGCCTGTTGAGCCGTTTCAGCCCGGACAGCATCATAAAACGAAATCTCGATAAGATCTTCAACATCCGTTTCCAGAATCTGTCGTAATGATACTCTATTGCCTGTCACGTGTGGAAAATTGTCGTACTGAAATAGTTTCATGAGATAGAAGTTATTAATTTTGGCGGTTCGCATCACAATTAATAGATCTACAATGTATTGCAGCCGATATTATGATCGGCTAAAAGTACTATTAATTTTACTATAAGCCGTAAAAAAATGCATCCAGTCATCCGGCTGAAAATCAGAGAGCCTAGTTTTATAACGTTATTATAGAAATTATTCTGAAAGTTTCTGTTCGGACTTGATTTTATTCACCAAAGGGTTCGCATACATCGCCAGGAAATAGTCTTTGGAAATGGCATCAGAAGGGTCTATACGCATCTCAAGTCTCCGTACAAACAGATGTTTTTCCTGTTCTGTATATTGATCAGCATAGGTATTGGTATTGTGAAGCAGATCGTAAGCTATAAACTTGGTAGGCCATAGCTTATAGTTCTGAATGATGGAATCATCAATGATCTGTGCAATAGCCTGCAGCTGCTTGTTTTTATTTTCAGAATTGGCTGCAATATCATCCAGTTCGGTATCAAGGACATTGCCTGCATGCAGGTGAATCCGTTTTTTCTGGCCCAAAACCCCGCTGAGCATGGTCATAAAATCCTCATCTTTACCTTTAATGTACTCCTCATCTCTGTGTTTAGCCAGAAGCTGCGGCATTTTCAAGGAATCTGTAGGGTCATATTCGTAGGAAATAGATACAGGAACGATCTTCAGTGTTTTAAAATAATCTGCTAAAGGTATATCTTCTGCAGCCATGGCAAGCATTTTTAGAACACCTTGCTGGGTAACGTCGTTTCCGTCTTTTGTACGGCCTTCGCGCTGGGCGATCCAGACGGAACGGTTTTCTGTATGTAAAAGTTCCTTTATATATTCAGACATGATCTGGGAACTCTTCAGCTGCTCACGAAGCGGCAGTCCTCTCTGAACTAAAAAATTACGGTTCAGTTTGGCCAGGTCATGTAAAAAAGTTTTCTGAACAAGATTGTCGCCAATCGCTGAAGCCGTCATGATAAGACCTTTTTCTAAAAGAACCAGGTTGATGAGTGAGGTATCTAAAACAATATCCCTGTGGTTGGAAATGAAAAGGTACGGTGTCTGTTTATCCAGCTTATCAAATCCCGAAGTGGTAAGACCCTCAGAACTTTTCGCAAGGATCTGGCGAATGGTATGGGCAATAAAATTATGCTGAAAATCACTTACAGAGTGGATATTCTTGAACTGTTCCCTCCAGATTTTCTTATCCGTATCAGGAAAAGTAAAACTCATCAGTGCATTCATCATCGGATCACGGGCTATTCCAAGTAAGGCTTCATTCACTTCACTGTCATCAAAAAACCGGATCTCATCGAACTTCGACATGTAATTATGTTAAAATTAAACTTTTTGCAAAAGAACAAAAATTTATCGAGGGTACGTTACAATGTTTGTTAAAGTATTATGATTTACGTTTAAGTTTAACGTGAAGCTTTGTTAAATAGGATTGAAGTCATCGCTAAACAAATTTCACTCCTTCTATATGTTCTTTTGTCTTGAAACAAAATGAACCAAAAATTCAAGGCTGGAATCTTTCACTAAAAAATAAAACTTGCTCCTAAAATCCCCAAACTCGTACGGGTTCACTCCTACTTCTTCGTTTTAATATTTCATCCGTACTCAGACAGTGGGAATTTCTTAACGGATCAATTTTTATTTTTTTTAACGCTACAGCTTCCTAGGCCGATAAACAGCTTCCGCAATTAAAGGGAAATTATTTCACTTTTTCCAACAGATAAAGTTTAGCCCCCGAAAAAGCAAGTTTAGGCATCAGATTTCCTTCCAATACCATGGTCTTATTATTGACATCAATCACGGAAATGTAAGTATTGGAATTATACTCTATATAATTTTCTTTTTCCTTAGTCAGAGGATTTTTCCCGAATTCCATTGAATATTTTACCCAGTCTTCTTCGCCGGAACTGCAGTGCACCGGTTTGAACTTGGACTTTTTAGCCTTGAAAATAATCTGATCAAAACTATCCGTACAGTCTGATATAAATGAACTTTCCGGGTTCTGATCTTTTGAAAAATCTTCAAAAGAACCTTTATAAACCCCTACAATTTTCCAGGTTCCGTCCAGACGGTCTTCATCTATTTTTCCTTTGGCCTTGCTTACCGCCCAGCTGATGCCATTTACGGTTCCTTTTACGGCTTTATAACCTATTGTTGCCGCTCCTGTCACTACTTTTGCAGCGGTTCTTACAACACAGGAGTTTAGCACAAAGGCAGCTGCGGCCAGGAATATTATCTTTTTCATAAATCAAGTTTATTTAAGTAACGAAGATAAGATTTTAAACCATTATGTTTATTTCTGTAATGCAAATTTCAGCTTTAGTGATCTACTTCTTTCAAAATATAAAACAGCAAAAACTTACATCTTTGCTGTTTTTTTATTGCTTCAACAGTATTCCATTGCAGCTATTTCTGCACAAAAATACTGTGTGGGATAAGAATGTCATCCCCTTCCCTTCCGTACTGTGGCACAATAAAGCCTTTCGGTTCATACCGGTTGGTTCCGGAATTATAGTACCAGTTGGCACAGCCGCTTATCTGAAGCTTAATGTGGTAAATATGATCATAGGCCTGTTGTTGGAAAGCCCCAAAATCCGGGAGAGACTTGTGCAGATCATCCAGTTCCTGGCCATAGGCATCATGCAATCTCATGGCTTCTGTACAGGCCTCCTGATAGGTAAGATTATACTGGTGCCTCAAGATGAAGATGATATTCAGACTTTCGCTTTCTATTTCAAGTTCTTTTTTCAGAGAGGCAAAGTCATTCTGGATCACAATAATCAGGGAAAGCAGTTCTCTGCAACGCTGTACAATAGGATGATTATAGATAAACACAGGCAGTGGGGAATTTGTTGCAGGATCTATCAGGTCTCCATATGGCCACATCCCGATTGAATATTTTCTGAAGCTGAGATAATGCGGAAGCAGCGGATAGGTTCTTTTTTCAGCCTGTTTGAAAGGAATCTCCTCCATCATTCCATAGATGATAAACTCATAAAAATTGATGGCCACTCTGTCTATCCAGAAACGGGGCATAAATGTTTCCCATTCTTTCCTTGCCTGTGCCATCTGCCGCAGAATACCAATTTCATCCGGCTCGGGATCATCGCCCATCATAACTTCATATACCCGTTCTGCCATTGCTTTCAGTTCTTTTGCAGGGGTCATTCCGAAATAGTCATCAAACAGTGTGATATAGATCATCAGCCTGGCACAGGGGCGCATCCGTTCTATGCTGTCACAAGTAGGATTCATATAAGTAGCTACGCGGGACAGGAACTGGGGTTTGCATCTTTTTATTCCTTCTTCAGAAATAAAAGTATAATCATTATCATACCAGTCTTTTTCTTCGTCATCAAAAGCATTGGCAATTGGGCTGTTCACCGTAGGCCATGGGTAATGACATTTTGGAACAATTAATTCTTCTCTCATGATTTATTTTTAAAATGAAATTATTTAATGATGTGTTGGGAAAGTTTTTCTTTCAGCTCTCTGGCTTCCGGAAACTCCAATGCATTGTAGCGGCCAAGTTTCGTAGAGATATTTTTCCAGCCGCTCAGGACCATGCTCATATAATGTACCCAGTTTACCACGGCATCCTGCCAGATACCAAAGTCAGGCAGTGATGACTGTAAGGCTACAAATTCTTTCAGGTCTTCATTATGAAGCCGCAGATCTTCCAGGCAGGCATCCTCCAGTGAGATCCGGCGTTCGTGCTGGATGACTTTTACAATGTTATAATAGATACTGTCTGTCGCCTCATCTTTCACTACGGACTGCACTTCATTAAAATAGGTCACCAGATGACAGGCCAGTGTCTGCAGGCGGCGGATCACCGGATGTTCGTGTATTTCCTGTGGCAGAATGATTCCTGTTTCTACCTCTGTAAGCTGTAAAAAAGGATAGAGACAAATGGAATCTTCCCTTAACGCAATGCACTCTTCTATGGTTGGAAACATTTTTTTCTCCTTGTATATGAGTTCAGTTTCCAGGCCGGTAAAATACCTGCTGATCATTTTTGTAAACCGGACGATTGATTCCTGAGGGATAAACTGTAACAGCTCCTGCCTTAATGAAGCCAGCATAGATCCCAGCGGTATTGTTGATTCTTCAGCACTTATTTCACCATTGAGAACGGCAACGGACTGGGTATGTATCTTTTTAATATCTCCGGATACACTTTCCTCGTACAGATCATCATTGTACAGTGTCCACAACATCAGCCTGCAGATAGGCTTAAACCTTTCAAGCGATGCTGTGGGAAACCACTGTGCAGCAATATGTGCGGTTTTCGTTTTCTTATACTTTTTGCGGAGATCGGGGTTCTGCTCATAAAGCCAAAGATATTCCCCGTCTATCCATTGGTTTTCGGTAATTTCCTGCAGCTGGTCTGCATGTGGATTCTTTAATGTCGGGAACGGATAATTAAATTGTTTGTTTAGGAGTTCAAGTGTGTTCATGGTTTTATTGTTTTACTGTTTTTTCACATAAGGATAATATTTATAGGTACAGTTGACCAAAACTGGTCACAGATTAACGGCAAATAATGTAAGTAAACGAATCCCAACCTAGTCAGAAATAACGCTGATTCAAATAAAATGAGAGGTTGATATCAAACTAAATCCGTATCGAGATTACAAGTTAAAAGTGCTGGTATTTAGACTTCGGAATAAGAACACTTCTCAATCTTTATTGAAAGAAAAATTTTCATAAGTTTGAATTTGTTTATTAATATTTTTATGGTATTAGTTTATAACAATGAAAATAATAAAAAATATAATATAAATTCAAATTTATTTCACTAGGCATTGATAAAAATACGACAACAGCCTGAAACTATAGTATTAATAGCCTTTTAAGAGAAAAAATAGTTAATTAATTGATAATCTTGTATCACATTTTAAAAAATATCTACTTCAATATCAATGTCTATATCCGCTATTTCTATACGGTTGATACTGTCAAGCTGGAATGTCCCTTTTGCTGAAAAAGATTTACTGTAAGTTACAATATCATCCTGATCATTGGATTGCAATAGTAAGTGGCACGCAAAAAAACCTTCGTTAACTGAAAATGTTGCTGAAGAAGCATCCACAAGAATATCTTCCCGGCTGACCTCAACCTGCCAATTTTTGCAGGTATAATTTTCCGGCTGTGTATGGTTTAATACATCATTCCAGATTCTGTAATCATTGCTGAACTTTTCTGCAATGTGATCTTTAATCTTATTAATTTCCATGGTTAATAGTTTTTGATGTTAAAAATTAAAAGCAATTTATTATTTAGCTATTTCAGGCTTATACATCCATCTTCTCAACCTCCAGACAGGTACGTATACAAAAATTACAGACAGTACTCCTGCCAATACCCCAACCAACACAGCCATTGCGGTAGCATCCAGCTTATAGTATTTTGAAAAACCTTGCTGTGCAAAAAACAGTACAGCCAAGACCAGTAGCCCGGTAGCGAGCCCGTGCAAAATACTCAGTTTTGCCATGAATTTCTTTTTATTGAGCTGTTCATCTACGGTAAATTCAATGGCGCCCTGCTCGGAAGCAATGATCACTCTGTTGATAATATCAACCGTAAGGACTACCGGTAAAAATATAGCCATTGGAAGGGTCAGCCGGGCCAGATTTTGAGTGCCTGAAAAAAAATGAGTGTATCCCAGTTCCTGAAAGCTGGCGTAAGCAATAATGAAGTTGAAGAACACATTCGGAAGGACATAATAGATCGTCCGCCTGATTAAAAAGCGTTTCAGGGTAGTTTTCCTGAGTTTTTTAGGTGGTGGCGGCTTCAGTTTAAATTTCATAGCGGAGAGGTCAGAAGTTCAATGGCTTTGTCTTTAATTTTAACGGCTTCTTCTTTGGGCAGGAAATCTTCATTGGACATGAATGTAAAATCCATTTGCCGGTTATACGTCGTTGTGACCAGCGTATTGGAATTCAGCCATGGAAAGGCAACCGTCGGGCTGATAATGGTTTCCACTTTAAAATTTTTATAATCACTTGGGATATTGATTCTTCCCATATTGGAAAGCGTTATATCATGCCCCCCTTTACTGGATTTCAACATGGACACCATCCGTTCAACGACGGGATGCATCTGCTCACCCATCCAAAGAAGCTCTCTGGCTTTCATTTTTTCAATTTTTTCTACAAGATCTTTTTTGATCTGTCTGGCATTATCCAGTATACCTTTGCTTCCTTTTTTTAATGACAATTCAACAGTTGGTGCGAAAGCAAATACATGATCCTGCCTGATCTCCGGAATAAAGTGGCGGACATCTACAGGACTGATCACCTTACCTTTTGCCTGCTTTCCCCGGATTTCCTGAAAAGCCTGCATAAACGAAGAACAAAGCAAAGCATGTACGGAAATACCGTGAGCCTTAGTCTTTTCCGTTATTTGTGCCGTTGTGGTTGGGTTCAGTTTCCAATGGACAGCGTAATTTTTCCCGAGGTTCCTCATCTTACTTTTCCGCTGCATGAGAAAAAAGATTCTGCCCATCATCAGATAAAAACGGACTTTCCGCTTCTTTTTTTTCATATTGAAATCCAAAGGAAGAAAATCGTCTGCAGAACGGAATACTTCATAAGGCTGCAGCCCGACAGCAGGATCATCCAATAAACTAAGAAGCTCCGTCATCATGGTGACAAGTGAAGTACCGTCGCAGATGCAGTGAGGCAGTACCCAGAGAATTTCCGATACTTCCTGCCCTTTGATCCACACCAGTTGGGCCAGTGGCTTTTTATCATCATTAAACATCCGGAACCATTCATTTTCAGATTCCTGCAGCCAGTCTTCATCAGTCTTTCGTTCAACAATACGGATCGGAATAGGCTCAATTTCTTCTACTTCTATAAAAAACGGATACTTTTCACTGCTGGTATCAATTCTTGTTCTCAGCAAAGGATGTTTTTGCTGGATTTTTTCTAAAGCAGCCTTAAAGTTTTCCTCAGGGATATTCCCCTTGATTTTTGCCGTAAATACACAATTGACAGGTGTTTCAGGATCAACGTACATGATCCGTTCCACCATCATTAAATTTCGCCTGATCATAATACTGCTATGTGGTCTAATTGTAATTTTACCGTCCGGATCACCTCATCACGAATCGCTAAGGCTTCAGCATACGGTAAATATCCTTCGCTTCCTACAAATGAAAAATCCATTTCCCCTCTGAATGTAGATGTTACCATCGTTGTGGTATTGCCCAAAGGACCAATTACAGAAGGACTGAAAATGGTATCCAGAGTAAATTCTTTGTATTGATGGGGAATCTGAATGCGTCCCAGATTGGAAAACATGCAGTCGTTGGAAGACTTGCCCTGCTTTAACAGCTTCGTGAAATTTTTCAGAGCATCATGAGCCGATTCCATCACCATCATTGTAATATAGGGATTCAATTTGGAAGTCTTCCGCTCTACAGACTCCTGCATCAGCCTTAAATTTTTTGAAAAGCTTATTTTTTGATTTGCTGAAACCACGATCATCAGCCCGAAAGCAAAAATATGGTCCTCTTTGATCTGTTTCGCAAAACGTCTGATATCTACCGGACACGAAACCTTATTGAAAGCTGCTGTACCCCTTACTTTTTTAAACGCCTGAAGTACCGCTGCACTCAGGAAAGTATTAACAGTAACTTCCAGTGACTTACAGTAGGAAATCAGTTCCTCACTCATTTCTTTGTCAAATTTCCAGTGGATCAGATAATCATTCTGCCGGTCAACTTCTTTTTTACTGACAGGAATACATTTAATCGCTGTTGCGGCCAGTCTGCCGATCACTTTTGCCTTCAGTTTTTGTTTGCGGTCCGTTAAAATCTCAGCAGGAACCACGTCCTGAATTCCTAATATTGGTTTTTCTACTCCAATATCTGCAGCAGGATGATCCAACAGCTTTAAAAATTCATATAAAAAAGCCATTGCAGAACCTCCGTCACATAAACAGTGATGAAAAGAAAAAAGCATATCTGAAACCTCTTCCCCTTTGATCCATACAAACCGGATGAGAGGTAATTTTCCGAAATTAAATAAAGTCTGCCATTCTTTTACGGATTCTTCTTTCCAGTCATCTTCACCTTTTCTGGGTACAACCCGTATTGGGATGGGCGGATGATTTTCCGGGACTTCAAACCATGGGATATTATTTTCGTCATAACTGATGAGCGCTCTCAACCACGGATGTTTGCCCTGAAGCTGATTCAGGGCCTGCTGGATATGTTCCTCTTTAAAGGTTCCGCGCAACCGAAACGGAATAACCGCATTAAAAGGTTCTGTTCCGTCTCCTAAAAGCATACGCTCACCAAATAACAATTTTCGTTTCATATGTAGATATCTATCTCTTTTTAAAGGTCATATGGAATCGCGTTGTGTTTATCAATATTGGTATTGACAAATAATGGCGATTTCATAGGCTTATCCTAAAACTAATGATGGTTGTTCTTGTTGTACAAAACTTTCCAGCAGTTCTACCGCCAGATCATTACCGCCTGCATTGAGTAAACCGGACTGAACCTTTTTCGCTGCGTTTCTGTAGGCAGGATTTTCCAGCAATTCAAAAACGGTTTCACGAAGGGCTTCAACACGCAATCTCTTGTACCGGATGCTGATTCCGCAGCCTGCTTTTTCAATTAATTTGGCGATATGAAAATGATCGTAGGCAATAGGCGTAATGAGCATCGGTAATCCGTTGGTGAATGTATCATTAACGGTATTAAAACCTCCGTGACAGATCACCGCATCCATGTGAGGCATCAATGCAGATTGCGGGACAAAGCCGTTCACAATGAAATTAGAAGGCCATTCATCAAATATTTCCGGTGGAGTTGCCGCAATAATTGTTACGGGCTGATCTGCAAATGCCGCAATCACTTTTTCAAAAAAGGCTTTCCGGATGTCTACCAGCAAAGTGCCTAGTGATACAAATATTTTCGGTGTCGTGGATGCTTCCAGTTTTTCCCAGTCAAAAGGTGCAGGATTCGGACGTCCTTTTACCGGACCTACAAATCTCATATGCGCGGGAACGGTTTCAAAGTCTGCAAACGCCTGTGAAGTGAATACCAGATTCAACCGATGGGAATGGATAAAAATGCCTTCATCATTAATTCCTACTTCTTTTTGAAGATCTTTGATCAGGTTTTGCTGCCACTCGAATATTTTGGGTGCATGAGTTGCCGTATCGCCCATTACATCAGGCGGAACAGGCGTAGTTGTTACACACGGAATATTGTGTTTGTGGGCAAAAAGCGCTCCACCGAAAGTGATACAGTCATTCACCAGAACATCTGGCTTCCAGCTTTCCATCAAACGTTCCAGCCCGGGCATCATCATCTTGGCAAAGGGAACATAGGTTTCTTCCAGCGCCAGTTTCATGACTTCAGGTCCTGAACAGGCCGGCCCGTCATCCTGTCTCTTTAAAATACGCTGAATATCCTCCTGAAACGGACTCAGATCTTCTTCAGGATAAAAATAGCTTCCTCCTTCCGGAATATGTTTGCTGTCTAACGGAGTAATTCCAAACCACTTTACTTCGTGTCCGCGGGCGATCAGGCTGGCTCCCACACTTAATGTAGGGCTGATATGTCCAAAAAACGGCGGAATCACAAATAAAAATTTAGATCCGGGCTGCAGCTTTTCAGCAGCAGGGATTAATGCTTTTTCAAGCAGATTGGCTGCAGTAGCTGTGCCTCCTGCTTTGGTGAAAGATTCACGAACCGTTTCAGCAGCTTCCTTATATTCCGGATTTTTTAAAATCTTTTGAACAGCTTCGTTCAGGTGATGAGATTTAAATCTGTTAAAATTAAGACGTTCTCCTGCTCCGGTACGTACAACACGACCTGCGACATGAGACTGATCATACGCAATAGGAATCACAACCAGCGGAAGACCATTGGAAAGGGCTTCAGAAACGGTATTGTGACCGCCGTGGCAAACGACTCCATCCAGATGAGGCAGCAGATCCAGTTGGGGAACCTGATTATAGACCATAAAGTTTTCCGGCCAGCGGTCAAAAAGCTGCGGATCCGAAACCAATACAACGGTCAGGTCTTCATCTTTAAAGGCATCAACCACTTTTTGGAAGAAAGCTTTTTTGTGATCATGATCGAAGGTCGTTCCAATGCTTACCAGGATCTTTTTGTTGGTATTACTGTTGAATCTGTTCCAATCAAAATCACAGGAGATCCTGCGTTCCGTAAGAACAGGGCCCGTGAACTGATAATTTTCCGGCAGATGCATTTCGCCAAAGAAATATTTTGAGGTTAAAACAAGGGTTAACAGATCAGAAGATGCTAATGAACGGTTTTCCGTTACCCCCAGTTCTTTCTGCAGTTCAATGATTTTACTGACTTCCCATTCGTGTACTTTAGGCAGTTCCTCCATCATTTTAATAGCGGCCGGAGCGGTAACGGATGTGCTGTAGGGAAGATTCAGTTTTTTGGCGGCAATAGCAGCAGCAAACAGCTGATGATCTCCAATCACCATATCGGGTTGATAGTGTTCCAGCAGGGTAACAATTCCATTGTAGCAATGTCTGTTTAAAGGAATCAATACATCATCGTACAAAAACTTGATACTGTCGATGCCGTAGACTACTTTTTTGGAAATAATATCGAGGTAACCTTCACTTTCTCTTTTTTCCTCGTCGGTCTGATCATATTGAATGAGCAACAATTCTCCCCCGACAGGAAGTTTTGTACTTAAATTTTTGTCAAGACTGATCCAGGCCACTTCATGCCCTCTCTGCAGCAATTCTGCACCGATGCTTAAGGTTGGATTGACATGGCCTGTCAATGGCGGAATAACAAATACAAATTTAGCCATGATTTTGTGTTACTGTTTTAGTTAATGATTGAGATAAAAAATGAACCATCGCTTCTGCGATCTGCACGGGTTCCTGTATCGGGACATTGTGATCGCCCGGAATAAGTTCCAGTTCAGACGGAATAATCTGCGTTTTCAGCCATTCCCCTGTAGGTTTACAGTTCGATTCAGATCCGTAAAGCAATAATGTGGGAATATCCAGTTCCGACAAGTTGGCTTCACCCAGAAAATATTTTTCCTTTATCATATCTGCTTTGATGCTTGTTTTTTCAAACAGGAATTCATACATACGGTGGTTTTTCTCCATCTGCCTTTTGCCCATCTGCACTTTGGTGGTGTCTGTAAAATTGGCGACGTAATGTTCGAGGAATTCTTTGCTGTATTCATCAATGATATTACGGGCTTTTTCATCCTGAGGATCCGGGGCTTCTATCACGACCAGCCGGCTGACACGATGCGGTGCTTTCAATGCTGTTTTCAAAGCGATAAGACCTCCGAAACTGTATCCGGCAAGATGTACTTTTTTAAGATTTAAAACATCCATCAGAGCCAATACATCGGATGACATACTTTCCAGGTCATAGCCGTCTGTAAAACGCTCGCTCATGCCATGGCTTTTCAAATCGTACATTACCACATGGAAATGTTTCGCAAGAACCGGGGCTATATTAAAATAATAGATGGAGAGGTTGCTGAACATCCCGTGGATAAGCACCACCGTGTGTTCAGCACCCTTATTGAGTTCCTGAATATGAACCTGTTTATGGTTTACATTGATTATTGGCATTCGTAGATATAATTGATGATCATACGGAGGTCCAGATTGATCAGTTCGTCTAAATCCATAGAAGACAACCATCCCGTGAAGTCAATCTGATCCCCGAAATGTGCTTTGATCTTCTCAGAAAAAGAAACAATTTCTATACTGTCCATTTCCAGGTCTTTCGTGAACGAACTGTCCGGAGTAATGTCCATTTCCTCTACAAATTCAGCGCCTATCACTTCGGTAATAAAGCCTTTTAAAAGCGTGAACAATTCCTCGTGATTCAATTGTAATGTGTTGTTTATAGTGTCCATCCGATAATATAATTTTTATGTTTAATAGTTTTTATTTCAGTTTGGCTGATCCATAAATGATCTCCCTCAATATGGGTGATTTCAAAGGCTTTTGGGTTTCCTTTCAGTCCGGTTCCGAGAAACTTTCCGTACGCTTCTTTGGCTACCCAGAATTTGGTGGTCCATTCCGCCTGATCTCTGTCTTTTAATAAGGTCAATTCATGATCGGTAAATACCAGGTCATAAAATCCGGAGCTTCGTTCTTCCATGATTTCCATGTCGATTCCCACCGGTCCGCCCTGACGTGCAATGCCGACCGCATCCTTTTCTTTATGAGCTAAAGAAATATGGATATCTTCGGTGACATCGCCTATCAGATAGGGTTTTCCGACTTCATCCTTCCCTATTTCAAAAGTGATCGGGAAACAAGGATGATTTTTCTTTTCACGAAGAAGATTCCGTACGGCATCTTTCACCGCTACACGGCTCACCATCCATTCTTTTCGTTTATTGGGAAACAATTGCTGATGGTATTGTTTTTCCGTCTGGTTGAAATATCTTTTGAGGATAAAATCCCATGAAGCCACTCTCGTATATGCCTGATGAAAGAAAAATACCTCAGGGGCTATCTTCTCCGAAAGACGGTTGTGCAAAGGCGACATAGAAACGTTCCAAAGTGGTTCATCAATTTCCAGCCGGCGGTTTTGCCAGCCTGTAATCGCGCACCATACTTTTCCGTCTCTTTTAAGGATGATATCTGCAATGGCAAATTCTTCATTAAGTTCGGTAAGGATGCAGGTACATTCAAAAAGGCCGTCCTGATCCTCCATCTCGCCGAAGAATTCGATATCTCTGATTTTCACGGGGAAAGCAATACGGTCTTTTGTCAAAGTAAGCTGCAGCCATAATCCGAATAGCTGTCCGGCATTATCAAGCAAAGATCCTTTTCCACCGTTTCCTTTGATTTTCCCAACAATTCCTTTCGTTCCCACTGCAGAAATCTCTGTAATTCCCTGATACAGTTCCCCATGAAACATGTGTTTGTCATAGATCTCCTCGGGGGTTCTTTCAATAGACAGAAGATCTCCGATCGATAGATTAAAGGCGGGTGCAGCAGGTGCAGAGGAAGCCAGTAAGACTTCTGCATTGGCAAAGTTCTCAATATCAAGATATGCATGGTTATTTGAACGCCATTCTCCTTTGACTGTTTTTTCAAAGGGCTTAGCCACATTCATCCATTGAAACACGCTCACATTCATAATTTTATGAACGCGGGTTCCGGGTATTTCAGCCTGTGCGATTTCTGCTAACTGCTCAAAAATCATGGTCATCGGGATCACAGGTTCCATATCAGAAACATTGTCCCATCCTTTTGGCTGTCTCAATAAACTGTGATCGATGAGATAAGGATGCGTCTCTAAAGTGACATAAAGAAGCTTCGAGAAATTCTTACTGATCGGTGCTCTGGAAACAGCAGGTCTTGGAACTGTAATTTCCGGACGGTTCTGAAACAGGGTCAATACTTCTTCCTGCATCCGGATCATATCGGTAATATTTTCCTGAAAAGCCTGAACAAGAGGATGCCCTGTTTTAGCTACTGTCGCTGAAACCATATTTTGTTTTGGCACCTCAAAAGAATGAGCCAGATTTCGAATTTCTTTAAAATCACGGATAATCGGTGAACCCAACTGCAACTTGATTCCCTTTCCTGATGATTTTTTGGAAAAGTTTTGTATTTCTAAAAAGTCTAATGCTCCCGTTTTACCTTCCACAAATAATGCAGCTACCACACGCTGCAGCTGAGCCAGTGCAGATCTTGTAGCTACGCTGGAAGCAATGGTACTGAATGCTTTTCCTTTTAAGGTATCATCAATAAACCCGATGAGTCCTCCGGTTCCTATCTGGATAAAAAATCTGGCTCCTTCTTCATACAGTTTATCGGTCAGTTCACGGAATCGGACCGGCTGAACCAAGTGCTCGGCGCTCAGTTTTCTGATGGCATCCTGATCTGCAGGATAAGGTTCCAAGGTCGTTGCAGACCACAAAGGAATCTTTGTCTGCTGAAACTCTGCCTTTTCCATTCCTGCTAAGATTACATCCAGTTTATCAGCGATAAACGGTGAGTGAAAACCGGATTGGAACGGCAGGATCTGATGAAAGATCTGTTTTGATTTTAACAATAGTACCAGCTCATCCAGAGCAGCATTACTGCCGCAAAGGATCACCTGATTGGGACAATTGTCATTGGAAATATAAAGATTGGGAATGGTATCGATAAAAGGCTTGACCGCATCAATCCCCGCTCCGACGGCTATGAATCTGGAATCTTTTAATTCAAAGGTTTCCGGATTCAGAACATCAATCAAAGCTTTAACAGAATTCACTTCTGCCAGTTCTGAGGAATATCCTGCCAGCCATTCTCCCAAGCTGTGTCCCGCGTTCATATCCGGAACAATCCCCAGTTTTTTCAGGGCGTTATCAAGGATGCTGCATTTGTTGAAAATTCCCAATGCATCGCTTAATAAACCTTCCCCTTCTGTTTCGATAGGTTCGGTTAATCCGAAATAACGGCTCACACTGTCTACTTCTCCTTTCGCAAGGCCATCCAAACCGGGAAACACGAAAGCAATTTTGCCCCCATCTTTCAGTAAGGGCGTGTTGGTGTACCAGATATCCTGTTTGTTACGCCATGGATTATCTTTAGCTGCAATTTTAATGGCTTTTTCTATTCTTTCAGGTGTCGGGTCGAATAAAGCAATTCTGTAATCCCCTTCTCCTACTCTGTTTTCGCTGTTCTTTAAAGCTGAAAGCAATTCTTCGTGTGTAGGTCTTGCCAATACTAAAACACGGTCTTTTTTCGGCATATCATAGCCTTCAAGAACGACGTGTGCATTGATCCCTCCAAATCCGAAGGCATTAACTGCCGCTACTTTTGGCAAGCCTGTTTTTGACCAGCTTTTCGGTTCCTGTACCGGAGCAAAGCGGGTCTGCTGCATATCTGCAATTGGATTTTCACAATATAATGTAGGCGGTAAAGTATCATGATGAAGCGCCAGACAGGTCTTGATTAAACCTGCGATCCCGGCAGCCGGCATGGCATGTCCGATATTGGATTTGACAGAACCGATTCCTGCAGCCTGCGTTGTTTCTTCTTTAGTAAAAAACTGAGCCAGGGTCTGAAGCTCTGTTTTGTCTCCAAGCGGTGTTCCTGTCCCGTGGGCTTCCAGATAACCGATCTGCTTTTCGTCCAGATCTGCATTGATCCAGGCCTGTTGTAAAGCTTTAAGCTGACCTTTAACAGATGGGCTCATCACGCTGGTTCCATTCCCATCGCTGCTTACTCCAACGCCTTTGATCACGGCATAGATTTTATCCTGATCACGGACAGCATCTTCCATTCGTTTTAACACGACAAAGCCACAGCCTTCGCCAATTAATAATCCGTCCGCATCTGTGCTGAACGGCTTGATCTGCTGTTGATGAGACAGGGCTCCCAATTGGGCAAAAATACTCCAGAAAGCAGCATTTTGTCCGGTATGCACACCTCCCGCGATGACCATATCACAACGGCCACGGTTCAGTTCCTGAACGGCATGATCTACTGCAATCAAAGCACTTGCACAGGCAGCATCTACTGTGAATGCGGCACCTCCCAGATTGAACCTGTTCGCTACTAAGGAAGCAACCAGATTAGGGATTAATCCCATGGCTGTATCTGCTGCAAACCGTCCTTTACGTTCCTGGAAAGCATGTTTCACCTTTTCGATATCTGCTGAAGATACCTGAGGTAATAATTCCTGAAGCAATGAGGAAATCTGTTCCCCGGTGCGTACAATTTCAATGGCGCGGGTGGCACCGGGGCCGGTATAGTTTCCTTTACCGATGATGATTCCGGCTTTTTCAAGAGACGTTCCCTTTTGAAATACACCGGCATCTTCCAGGGCTTTTTGCACCAGATCAAGGGTTAATAAATGATCCGGCTCGGTACCTTCTACTGCTAATGGAAGAATCCCAAAAGCCGTAGGATCAAATTCATAATCAGAGATAAATCCACCGCGTTTGCAGTAAAATCTGTCGACGGGATTGGTAGCATCACTGAAGTGTACAGGATCTATCCTGTCAGCAGGAGCCGATTGGGTAGAATCTACTTTATTGACAATATTCTGCCAAAAAATATGGGCATCCGGTGCCCCGGGAAAGACACAGGATAAGCCAATAACAGCAACATCTGTTTTTTTCATAGTCATCGTATACAGAGGTTTACCAGTTGTTTCCTGACATGATCAATACCTGACTTTCGGTTCCGTATTTAATTTCGTTAAGGAAAATTTCTTTTCCCTGATCCAATGGAATTAAAGAGATTCCACGGCGTTCGTATTCTGTTTCCAGTGTTGACGAGACCATTCCGGCTCCTTTCCACGGGCCCCAGTTGATGGAAATTACTTTTCCTTTTAATTTTTTATTTAAAGCTTTTGCATAATCATCCAGTACGGAGTTGGCCGCGGCATAATCAGTCTGGCCCTTGTTTCCGTATACTGATGCAATGCTTGAGAAAAGCACTACAAACTGACAGTCGGCACGCAGCTGTTCAGCCAGTACACGAAGCGGTTTTACTTTGGTATCAAAGACCCGTTCAAATGAGCTGGAGGTTTTCTGTCTGAACAGTTTATCTTCCAAAAGACCGGCTCCATGTATCACCCCGTCTAAACGGGAGTATTTATCGTAAATATTTTTGATCAGATCTGATAATCCTTCTTCGTCACAAAGATCCAAGGATTGATAGACTACTGTATTTCCCATCTGCTCCATATCACGGATGGTACGAAGAATCTGATTGTTTTTGAAAATTCTTACCGTTTCTTTTTCTATTTCAGCAGGAGAAGTGAATATTCCGGCTTTAATAAGATAACTTCTTATTTCTTCCTTTGTTTTCATGGCTTCCACTTCTTTTAATCCTGCCACATCTCTCGGATCTGCTGATCTTCCTACAAGAATATAGGTGCAAGGATACGCCCCGGACATATGTTTCACCAGTTCAGAAGTGATTCCCTGTCCGCCTCCAAGCACTAAAACTACAGATTCCTGGCCCAGTTGGATATGCGCTTCTTCAAAGCTTGTTGATAATGGAGAAGGGATGATATCTATTTTATGCCTTTGGTCGTGTTTGTAAACGACTTCAGAAGGTTTATCTGTGCTTAATATTTCTTTTAAAGTGATCTCTGTAATCTGATCAACTTCCTGTGGTGTGCCCAGGCTGATCAGTCTGCAGGATGTTTGTTCAAATTCTCTTGCCAGACTTTTGAAAAGTCCGGGATAGCCTTTATAATGACGCAAAAGGCGGGTATCGGTCAGTTCCTGAATATGCGCCGGAATATCTGAAATCAGATATACCCATTTCGCTTTGTCAAGATCCAGTTTCTTGATCTGATCCACATGATCAATGATGCTGTGCTTTACCGTTGATGAGAACAGATCCAGAATAATGAGTCCGTCAAAATCTTTAAGATCTTTTTCTGTATCCACCAATTCTGCGATAGCCCCGTGTTTTTCAAGAGCGTTTTTGATCGCCATTGTTTGCGGACTGTTGTCCTGAGTAATAGCAAAGCGTTTTCCTTTTATGATTTCTGTATTCTGTTCTGCAGAAACATTAGTTGGAGTTAGGCCAAAACGAAGGCGTGACAGTAAATTCTGCACCGGTTCAGCCTCAGTGTTTCCACTCATCTCGCTGATCCATGAGGCCAATCCTTTTAATGTTTTAATCGCCGCCAGTTTTTCCATCAGGTCATCAGCCTGGTCCATATCCCCTCCGAAACCGATTTTGGTTTTCAGGTCTCCGATAATTTCCATTCTTTTAATAGAGTCGATACTCAAATCTGCTTCAAGATCGAGATCCAATCCCAGCATTTCCTTCGGATAACCGGTTTTTTCACTGACGATAGTCAGAATTATATTTTGAAGTTCTTCAAGAGAGAATGCAGATTTGCTTTGCGGTTCTGAGGTTGCTGTGACTGCAGATTCGTTTTTTTCTGGAGCGGCTGTTGGAGTTCCTGTAAATTCTGTCAACCAGGAAACCAGACCGCTTAACGTTTTGATCGATGCTAATTTTTCCATGATCGTATCTTCATTAGCATGATCCGATGTAAGTGCACCCAGCTCACTGCGAAGCGTTCCGATGATTTCCACCCTTTTGATAGAGTCGATACTCAGATCAGCTTCCAGGTCCATTTCCATACCCAGCATTTCTTGAGGATATCCTGTTTTATCGCTGACAACCTGTAATAACAGGGTTTTGATATCTTTTACCGGAGTCTGTTTTACCGCAACAGCAACTGGCTTTTCTACATTGACCGGCTGTGCAGGAATCGTCACTAAACGGTCATTAGCAGGTGCCGGTACTGATGCAGCATAAACAGGAGCAGGGTTGATCTGTGGATTCTGTCCCAGGAAGGAAAGCATTACATCACGCTGTGCCTGGATCAGCTGATTCATGGTATTTAAATATTCATGCAGCATCCGTTCAGCAGCTGGCTGAGATTCGGCTACAGGGACTGGTTGGTTATTAGTAAAATTGTTCATTGGAATAGGATTTAATATCGGTAATGCACCATTAGCCGGCAGATTACCTGTAGTTGGATGTGCCGTCTGTCCGTTCACACGCCAGATGGCTGGGCTTTTCTTATACAATTCGGGCTGGTCTATCTGAATGAACCTGGCATTACGGCCATCGAAAAGTTTTTCAATGCTGAAGCTCCGGCCTGTTCCCAGATATTGCGCCAGCATGGAAAGAAGATGGCTTATTTTATTGCGGTTGCTGTCTTCTACATACAGGATCAGCTGATCTTTTTCAAGGCAGGATTTAGTCAATCCGGAAAGGACTTTTCCAGGGCCTACTTCGATGAATATTCGGGCTCCGTCTTCATACATCGCCTGAATTTCTTCTACGAATCTTACCGGCTGTACCAAATGGTCCGTTAATCTTTCTTTAATTTCTGAAGGAGCTGCCGGATAGGTTTCTGCAGTTGTATTCGACCAAACCGGAATCTGCATTTCGTTGAAAGGGACCTCTTTTAAAACCTCAGCATATATATCTTTGGATTTGGCCAGTAACGGACTGTGAAATGCACAGGCCACTTCTAATTTCTTAGCAGAAATACGCTCCTGTTTCAGGGTTTCCATTAATTTATTGATAGCCGGCGTGCTTCCTGCTACCACGCATTGGGTGGGCGCATTATAATTAACCGGATAACAGTCTTCTGTCCTGTCTAATACCGGCTGTAACTGTTCTCTTGTTGCACTTACTGCAATCATGGTTCCCGGATCGCCATTTTCTACTGAATCCAGAATAGCGTGAGCCCTCTGAATGCTTAAATCAACCAGCTTTTCTTCTTCAAAAACACCGGCAAAACATAAGGCAGGTAATTCACCATAGCTGTGGCCTGCCACCATATCGGGAACAATGTCCAGTGATTTCAGGAATTTAGCTAAAGCCAGGTCAACCATTCCTAAGATAGGCTGTGCCAGGCGGGTATCTTTAATGGTTTCTTTCTGTTGCTTTAAAGCAGCTTCATTAAACGTTGCCGAAGGAAAAACTACCTTCTCCAGTTCAGGATACCCTTCAATCAGGTTACGCATGGCCGGAAAAGCGACAAACAGATCGCGGGCCATATTGATTCTCTGACTGCCCTGTCCCGGGAAAAGGAAAGCTACTTTACCGTCGCGTCTATTCACTGTAAAAGTGTCTTTACTTTCGATGCCGGATAATGCGAGTTCGATGTTCATCATCAAATGTTCGGCGGTATCAGCAACAATGGTTAGCTGAATAGGTTTTTCTGAGCCGACAGCTAAGCTGTAAGCCATATCTTTTAAAGGGATATCACCGTTAACTTCTAATAAAGATTTGATTTGTCCCAATTGAATTTTAGCCTCTTCATAAGTATTTCCACGGAATACAAATAATTCTGACGGCCACGATAGCAGTACGGCAGAATCATCTTCTTTAGGATGGTTCGCAATGACGGTATGGAAATTGGTTCCACCGAATCCAAAAGCACTGATTCCTGCATAACGGTTCTTCTCACCCCACAATCCACTTTCTGCATAGAAAGCAAAAGGACTGGTTTGGGCATTATAATATGCATTAGGCTGCTGCAAATGAAGTGTCGGTGGTTTTACGCCATGATATACCGCCAGCGATGCTTTGATGAGTCCTGCCAATCCTGCTGCACATTTGGTATGTCCTATCTGCGTTTTTACAGAGCCTAAATGCGTCTGCCCGGGTATGGCTCCTGAACGGCTGAATAAATTCGTCAGCGCACTCAGTTCGGTTTTATCTCCTACTACAGTTCCGGTTCCGTGCGCTTCCACTAAGCCAACTGATGCAGGACTGATCCCTGCCTGGGAATATGCACGTTCTAAAGCCCGTACCTGTCCTATTTTTCTAGGTGCTGTAAGCCCCAGTGCTTTTCCGTCACTGGATCCTCCCACTCCCTTGATGACAGAATAAATACGGTCGCCATCGCGAACGGCATCTTCATATCTTTTTAACACAAGAATTGCAACGCCTTCTCCAAGGGCAATCCCGTCGGCTTCACTATCGAATGTGGCACATCTTCCTTTTCTGGAAAGCGCATGAGTACTGGAAAACATCAGATAATCATTGATCCCGTTATGTAAATCCGCTCCTCCGGCAAGCACCATATCGGATTTTCCCAATACAAGTTCCTGACAGGCCAGATCAATAGCTGCTAAAGAAGAAGCACAGGCCGCATCTACCGTGAAGTTTCTTCCTCCAAGATCCAGACGGTTCGTAATCCTACCTGCGATCACATTAGCCAAAATACCAGGAAATGAATCTTCTGTGGTATGCGGAAATGCCTGCTTCACTTCTTCATGAAGTTCTCCGAAAACCTGTTTATAGTATCCTCTGAAACTATAGCTGTTGGCGAGATCATTGCCGCCTTCAGCGCCTATAATGACAGAAATATTTTCTCTGTTGATCTGTTTTTCTCCATAGCCTGCATCTTCCATGGCACGTTTGGCAACCAGCAAGGTCAACAACTGTGTTGGCTCAATAGCAGCAAGGGATTGCGGGGGAATTCCGAATGCCAAAGGATCGAAATCTATTTTTGGAATAAATCCGCCCCATTTGGAGTGGGAAACATCGGGCCCGTCTGAATCCGGATGGTAGTAAAGTTCTTTATTCCAACGTTCATCAGGAACTTCTGTGACGCTGTCTCTTCCCAGGATGATGTTTCGCCAGTATTCTTCCAGGTTTTTAGCACCCGGGAAAATACATTCCATCCCGACAATCGCTATATCCAGGGGTCTTTCTTTTGATACCGGCTGTTCCGGCAAAGCAGCCTCTTCAATATATTTATAATTATCAATACTTACATTCTGATGAAGGGATGCCAGGGAAATTACGCGGTTTTGCATCGTGGCTACCTGACCGATCATGTACATTCCAAGATCAAGCTGTTCATTTTTAGGAACATTTACCAGTTTGTCTCCCTGACGATCGATTCCTTTTGCAGCAATCCTGAGTCGCCCCACATTTAATTTTTCAAGTTTTTCCCAAACTTCTTTTTTATCCATTCCGGCTGAAAGAAGTTTGATCTTTTCGGTACTGAAATGTTTCGCAAAGGCCGTATTTAAGCAACGGGTCTCGTGTCCCGGTGCTGTTTCCAGTAAAACTGTATCTTTTGCCTGCATGGCCTGTACCTGAAATTCTTGCTGAATAGCTCCGGTACGTACGGCTTCTTCCGTATACAGATAAGCTGTTCCGATCAATACGCCCACCTTTACGCCTCTGGCGGCTAACGGAGCTGCCATGATAGAGACGAATGCTGTTGAAAATGCATTATGAATTCCACCTGCAAAAAATACACTGATCTTTTCCGGATGTTCTTCTTTTAAAATACGTTCAATCTGTTTTTCCCAAAGAACCATACTTGAGAGCGGACCTACATGGCCACCGCACTCACGACCCTCAAAGATAAAGTTAGTGGCTCCTTCTTTCAGGAAAATATCTAACAGCGCAGGGGAAGGTACATGCAAAAAGGTTGTTATACCCGCCTTTTCAAATACCTTAGCCTGGGCAGGTCTTCCTCCGGCAATAAGAACGACGGAAGGTTTAGCTTCCAGAATATAGGAAGTCTGTTCTTCTCTCAATTCCTGAGGGGCAAATCCAAGGATCCCTACGCCCCAGGTTTTTTCACCAGCCAGTTTTTTGGTTTCCATCACCAAAGCTTTTGCCTGTGCACCTTTCAATAATGATAAAGCAACAAAAGGCAAAGCTCCGGCGTCTGCTACTGCATTGGCAAATAACGGAACATCACTGACACGGGTCATGGGTCCCTGAGCAATAGGATAACGTAAGCCAAGCTGTTGAGCCATTATGTTATTCTCGCTAATCACTTTAAGGGCTTTTGCCTGTTTCAGATGGCCGTACATTGATTCTCTGAACCCAAAAACCATTCTTTTCAGGTTTTTGAAATCTTCATACAGATCTGTGGCCAACGAGATGTCCTGGCCCATAGGAATGTAATTTTCATTCAAATCAAGGCCGGTGAAATATTCTCTAAGCTCTTCAGCAGTAATATTTTCTTTTAGCGCAGGGGAATTTGGCCTCACCAATACTCTATGATTAGCGATTATTTTGGTTTCGGTACCGTTCAGTTTTGAACTAAGATCTTTGATTTCCAGCGGTAAAGAACTCTCCGGGAACAGGGCAAGCTGACTATCCAGCACAACACCGGCTGCTCCTAATGCTTTCGCAGCAGCAGCTGTATGAATCCCTACTCCTCCATGCATCCAAACAGGAATAGAATTAATTTCTTTGATGATGCGCTGAAATAATACAAATGTAGACTCATACCCTACCAGTCCGCCTGCTTCATTTCCTTTTATAATGATGCCTTCGGCTCCTGACTGTTCGGCCAGTCTGGCTTCATCTAAACTGGTAACCTGATAAATAACAGGCAGATCCGGTATAATGTTCATTAAAACACCGGACGGCAGGATAGCTAACCTGACTTTTTCGGGGATCTGAAGGGAAATAAATTTGTCGTTCGGCAGATAGATCCCATAAGAAGGTATATCTGTCTGGTTCATTTGATTCAGCGCTTCCTGAGCGGCTTTTGAATCGTGTCCTAAGCTTAGAACGGGAAACGCACCTGCCTCGTGCAATTTCAGCATAAGATTAACATCCGGCTTTTCAAAAGGCGTTACACCAATAATGGTTAAGTTTTTCATTGCATTCATGGTATTGAGATAATAACTGGGAATTTATATAACAAAACTCGCAACCTTTCGGTATAAAGAGCATTTATCAATTATTAGGGAATAAAAATAATGAATTTATATTATATTTCTAACCATAAATAAACTTTAATAATAAATTATTAATAAAAAATTATTATTAATTTAAATACCATTAAAAAATACAGATTATATTTTTATTATCAAAAAAACTACGGTACAGTCTATTCGGCTCAATTATAAACATTTATAATTGATAATTTAAAGCAAATATAGAAATAAAAAATAAAATAAATCAATAATAAGAGAATTATTTCTTTTATATTACAAAATCATAATACATGAAAAAAGCCTATAAAATCAACAAAAAACAGTTCCGTTCATTTATTAAAACTGATTGAAAAATTGAAAATGAAAAATAATTATTGATAAAATTTCAAGTGATTTATCATCAAAAAAACAGTCTTCGAAGAAATTAATTCAATGAAAATAAACAGGTTAGATCAATATCAGTTATTTTCTAAATTGTATGTTGGCAATTTCTTTTCTGAATTTCCATGATTCTCCGTTTTACTGATGCCTTGAAATTTTCAAATCACCGATGCGATTCAAAGGGTTTTAGTTTACTGTATTTTATCATTGGGTTCATCCATGATTAACAACTACCCAGGCATAGCAGCTGCCCTGAAATTTAAACTTAAGTATTAAATTTGAATTTTAACATCCTGAAACCATTCGAGTGGTATGGCTCAAAGAAATTGGTTTTAATATAAACGTAAGAATCAGCTTTAAAATAAACTAAGATCATACTGTTTCACCAGGTCTAAAATCATATGGTAACCGGCTGAGGAGTTCCCATGCTGATCTAAAGCGGGACTGAAAACACCGATTCCCATTTTCCCGGGAACACTTACCGTAATTCCGCCTCCAACACCGGATTTGCTTGGCAAACCTACGGTTCTGGCATATTCTCCACTGAATTCGTACATTCCGGCAATAAGCATTTGTGACTGTATCAATCTTGCCAACTCTTCATTTTTATAGGTAGAATCCCCATCAAACCGAACGCACTGATTGGCAAAAAAATAACCGATTTTAGCTAAATCTTCAGCTGTCAGTTCAATAGAGCACTGTTTGAAATAATTATCCAGCTGATCTTCATTTCCCGGGATCAGTCCGTTGTTTTTCATCAGGTAAAACATGCCACGGTTACGGTGTCCTGTAGATTTTTCGGATTGGTAAACAGATGTATTGTAGTCGATTGTATTATTTTTGGTGATATACCGTACCAAATCCAGAATTTTAAAAAATGGTTTTTCACCTTCTCCAGAAATTAATGAAGTGGTAAGAATCGCTCCTGCATTCATCATCGGATTCAATGGTTTGCCTGTGGTCTCAAGATTAGAAAAATGGTTGAAAGGCTTATCGGTTCCGAAATAGCCCATTTTATTAAAGACATCTGCTTCGCCTTTTTCATTGACAGCGATCATCAGTGCAATGATTTTGGAAATACTCTGCATGGTAAATTTCTTATGAACATCGCCGGCATTAAACACTTTTCCATTTTTTTGCACTACTGAAAAAGCAATTGCTTTGGCATCCATTTTTCCCAGCTCAGGAATGTAATCAGCCACTTTTCCCTCTGTATAATAGGTTCTGTTTTTTTCCAGGATGCTGCTTAAGGTTTTTTCCGAAATCGCAGAAATATTTGCTGTTTTCTGGGCATACATTACCGTATTTAAGGAAAGAAAAGCTGCAAGACAGATTGCTTTTGCAGGAAGCAAGAAACTATTATTGTTCATAAAGGTATTTTCGGCCAACAACTTATCATCAGCATGAAAACAAAGATAAAGTATTTCCTGCTCTGCCAGCAAATCTACCGGAAAATATCAGTTCACAGCTTTTCTCCTGTGCTAAGTATTTCTACCCAAAGCCGTAATTGGTCATTTGTACTCTAAAACAGCTGTATTCTTCTTTGTTACTTTGGAATACAGAACAATTAATAAAAAATAACAACAAATAATTCAATATGGAAACTACAAACACAAGCTTCAATGCCAACTCTTCCGGCCAGCTTCAATTGGGTGAAGGTGCACAATTCTGGGTCTATCTTTCACCTCAGAACAATACCGCTAAAATGATTTCTACGTGGCGTGTCACATTTTCACAGGGTAACTGGAGTGATTCGGTTTCAAGCGACAATCCGACAAAACAAATCCAGACTCCCAATCTTTCAGGTATTTTTGAGATTAAAGTAGAATTATTAAGCGGTTCTACGGGTACATGGCGCCAAATTCCGCCTCAGGCAGGAAGTTACAATGAAATAGGCTGTAATTCGAACTGCGCTTCCATGGTAGGTATTGTTGCTGACAGTACCAATCCGGCTCCAGGAGCTATAAATGCTCATTTCTGGACAACATGGGATGCCATGTGTAAAGCAGGATAAACAATCATCTCATGACATTATGCTTTCAGCTATTCATTAAAGAATGCATAATGTGAATTTGAGTAAGAAAATGAGTAGTATGACCGCTGAATTAAGAGATCGGAAGTTACAGTTGTTATCCTTGTCAAGATGCTCTGCATAATAACTTCAGTCTTCCAACTTCCCTGCAACATTAGAAATGCTTTATCCGAATTCAGATTAATAAAAAACAGCAGCCGCCTCAATAATGGGACGGCAGCTGTTTTTCATAGGAAACGTTATTATCTAACAAAAGTCAAGTGCATTGGCAAACGGTTACAGGAACTTTGTGTCATCAAAATAAGCCATTATGATACAGAAAAATCTGGCCTTAGTTTCCGGGGCCAACGGACATTTAGGAAATAACCTGGTAAGATTCCTTATTAAAAAAGGAGTTCCTGTAAGAGCCAGTGTACGAAATATTAAAAATAAAGCACCGTTTACAGGTTTGGACTGTGAGGTGGTACAGGCAGACATCACCGACAAATCATCTTTTATAAAAGCTTTACAGGGTGTGGAAACGTTCTATGCAGTGGGAGCATCCTTCAAGCTGTGGGCACAGGATCCTAAAACAGAAATTTATGATGTGAATATTCAGGGAACAAAAAACACTATTGAAGCCGCAGCTGAAGCAGGGGTAAAACGTATTGTTTATGTAAGTTCTATAGCAGCATTAGATTATACAAAACTCCCTACCAAAGAAAGCAACGGCTACAATCCTGACCGCAGGGACATGTATTACAATTCTAAAAATGACGGTGAAAAGCTGGCCTTTGAACTGGCCAGAAAGCTGGGAATAGAAATAGTATCCGTGATGCCTTCAGCAATGATCGGAAGTGAAGCTTTTTTACCACTGAATGTTTCTTATGGAGTTTTAAAGCTCATTCTCAACAAAGAAATTCCGGTAGATACTAAAATCACCCTGAACTGGATAGATGTAAAAGATGTAGCGGAAGGCTGCTATCTGGCTGCACAGAACGGCCGGAACGGAGAGCGCTACATTCTTGCCAATGAGAAGTGCATGACCATTACTGACACTACTATCCTGGCCAATACCTTATTTCCTGAGCTGAAGATCAAAATACCAGGCTCGGTACCTAAGTCTATTTTATTTATTATTGCCGGAATCATGGAGCTTACTGCTAAGCTCCAGAAAAGACCGCCTGTTCTGACCCGTAAAGATATTGCTATGTTTTCGGGTTTACAGCAAAATTTCGACATCACAAAAGCAAGAAAAGAATTGGGATTCAACCCCAAAAGTCCTGAAGAGGCAGTGAAAGAGGCATTACTTTATTTAATGGAACATAAAGAGCTGTTGAAATAGTTATTGTAAATTTGAATACATAATCACTGTAAGGTATGATGCAGCAAAAATTAATTGATTTTATCCAATCCGGACATCCTCTTTCCCAGATGGATAAGGAATTGATTTTCCAATATTTTGAACCGGTACTTTTTCCAAAAAACCGTATTATTGAAGAAGCGGGAAAAGTACCGGAATACCTTTATTATATTATATCAGGTTATTTACGTCTGTTCCATTATAACGAAAATGGGGATGAAGTGACCACGCATATCAACTGTCCTCCGGGATTTTTCACTTCTTATTTTAATTTCATATATACGACAAAATCTAATGAAAATGTTGAATGCATCACCGAATGTGAGCTCCTGAGAATCACTAAGACGGATCTCAATTCTCTAACTTCAAAAAGTGAAGCTATGAAAAATTTCAGCATAGAAGTTTTCCAAAAATCTATTGTTTATAATGAAACCCGGTCCAATGAGCTTGCTACTCTTTCCGGAGAAAAACGTTACAGGAAGCTTATTGAAAATTATCCGGGAATCCTGCATAATGTTCCTATTACCTATATTGCTTCTTTTCTGGGGATGAAGCCGGAAAGCCTGAGCCGTATCCGCCGGAAACTGATGTAAAAAAGTAATTCCAAGAATAAAAACCCAAATAATATCTGATATTGATCTTCATTATCTTCCCGCCTAATCCTTATTTTTGCAGAGCATTAAACAACTTCTTATGAATTTAAAATTTTCTGACCACAAACACATTGGAGTCGTTTCTTCTTTTTCTGAACTTATAAGCACCAATTTTCAGGGAGCAATGAATGCAGTTTGCTGGCACAGAAATTTAACCGGAGATTTTAATGAAATTGTGTCTAAACTTCAATTAAAGGAGAACATTACAGAAGTTTCCGTTGAAGACCTTATGGCACTGCAACTATCGGAAGAAGGGAATGCTGCAAGGGAAATTATCTTAAGTGATGTACGGCAATTAACTGATTTCGGAGCCTCCCCTTCACTCAATTTACTCAAAAGTTACGAGCGGGATGAGGAGTTCGATTTCATTTCAACAGATGTATATTCGTATCATGTGGACCGTTCGCCTGTTGGCACCCAGACTTTTTTATGTACCTACCATGGTGCCGCAAGTGATATCTTACCCAATGATCAGGCTACACAAAAGATCCTGATTCCTGAAATCCGGGAAAAGCTTAAAGAATTACACGACGGTCCGGCAGCAGAATTTGACATGTTCCTGAAAGACTGTTTCTTCGATCTGCATTATCAGCCGAAACCCAATGCCCAGCCCATCAATCTAGGATCAGGACATCTCTGGAAACTGGCCGTAGATCATCCGGGTCAGCAAGTCCTGCCGTGTGTTCACAGGGCTCCTGTGGAAAATGAGGGGGAATGGAGGCTGCTTTTGATTTGCTAAAATGAGGGTTGGTATTTGTCAGCCTACTTGCCAATACAGAATTTGTAAAATCTTATAATCAGATATTTATCACCATTAAGGGAAAAATAAGAGATAGATACAAACCACCAACAATATTTATTACAAAGTTATGAATATTATAAAACTAGCAAAAAATAATTAAACAACTCCTGTGTTTTTCTTTATAGCTTTTAATTTTGAAAGCATCTTTTATGGATAGTTTTATCAAATAAAGGTTTTTTTATTCATAAGTGTCATCGTATTTAACACGTTAATATTCTTCTTCGTAATATCGTCGATAAGAATTGCACATATCATTTGTTTCCAAAGTAACCGGACCAGATCATTATCTCTATGACAGTGCTTCCATCCTATAAGAGAAAAACAACGGATTTTACGGAGTATCAATAGTATTAATTGAAAACAAGCGCTGCCGTATAGCAACGCTTATGTCATTTTGTGTTATTAGAATATACGCCTGTTGTGCTAATGAATTAATGATTTATTTTAATCAACATTCTTAACTATCTAGTTAATGAGGGTTTAATTAAATCTTATTTTCCCATTTTTTTTACCTGGGCCTCAAGTTCCTCATACTCTTTCTCTAGTTCCTGCACAGATTTTATGAGCACCGGAATCAGCTTGCTGTAATCTACCTGCCATGGTCTGGCTTTTTCGTCGTCTCCGCCTGGAGTAACAGCCTGTGGATATATTTTATAAAGTTCCTGCGCTAAAACTCCGGTTGATAATATCTTTTTTTCATCTGCTTTGTAATTGTAATCGTATATCCCTATTTTTTTTAATGTTGATAAACCAAATTGAGAAGGACGAATATTTTCCTTAAGACGCATATCCGAAGTGGTACCATAAGCTACCCCTGTGGCAGAATGTATAATAGAACCAATCCCGGCTCCGTCAATACCAAAAATGATCATTGACCCGTCTGTCGAACCCACAGACTTGCTTATGTGCAGAGGTGCGCCTGTACCGGAACGCTGTATTCCAACCCAGGCATCTCCACTGGCAGTAGTAAAAGCCTCAAAGCCAGTAAAATTAGAAGTCCCGTTCCATACTGCTCCGGTTTGGGTTCCGGTTCCGGCCAAAGCCTTGATATTTCCTCTTACATCCAAACGTGCCTGCGGATTGGCTGTATTAAGACCCACAAAACCTGTATTGCCTAGCGCCGCCGAGATTACAAAAGTATCATTGAACAAAGTAGCATTGGCATCTGAAACCTGTAAACGTATATCAGTACCTTGATTTCCTCTTAGGAAGGCATATTTATTTCCAGCTACGGAATATCCGAGAATTGCCCGGCCTCCGTTGACAATAATACTTGCCTCTTTATTAAAATCTGATCCGCCCATTGGATCAAATCTGGCAACAATATTAGGAGCTGATGGCTGAGAAATATCTGCGTCGGCCTGTACATGAAGCATATTGAGAGGATTGCTGGTTCCTATACCCGTTCTTCCCTCAATGATCAATCCATCCGCAGGTGCCGGAATATTTGAATAACTGCTGCCAACAGAGGCATTTCCATTCACGGTTAGAGTGTTAACAGGCGTTGTTGTATTAATTCCTACATTACCTGCCTGGGCGAAGGTTATTTTCAGTCCTGCCAGTAAAGCGATAAAGAAAAGGTTATTTTTCATTATTATTAAATTTAAAATAAAAAGTGATCATGTCTTACTACTTTATGGTAGCCTTGATTAGTTGGTTTTATTTCGCAATTCTGCAATTCTTGTTTTGAGCAGTTTATTTCTTATTTCCAGGTCTTGAATTGATTTTATAAGAATCGGAACAAGCTTACTGTAATCTACCTGCCAGGGTTGCGATTTTTCATTTTCTCCACCGGGAGTTACTGCCATAGGATAAACCTTATAGAGTTCTTGCGCCAGGACGCCGGTTGACAACGCTTTCTTTTCGTCTGCCTTATAATTGTAATCGTATATTGAACTTGCAACTATTTTTGAGACAAAATTTATATACTCTTTATGCTACATTTTTAGATAGATTAGACATTAAATTTTGATACTCTTTTATGGTTAAATTCCCTAAAGCCGAATGCCTTCTCTGA